>JAJRSW010000056.1 GCA_024278595.1 Fidelibacterota bacterium
ATCTGAGGAGTAGTTAACCAATGAATCCGCATCGATGTTAATTCGCCACAGAGACTTGTTCACTACTGACTCGATAGCGTATTGTAGCTTAATGTTATTGATGGTCTCCATGGCGGAGGCACTGGACAGATAAGAAACATTAAGCACAGCTACTCCGGTAAATGAGAAGACCACAAAGATCATGATGACCGCTACCAACATTAGCTGGCCATCCTGGTTGTGTACTGCTCTGTTATGGTTGCTTTTTTTGTCACATTATATATACGTCAAATGCTATGCCAATAGATGATAGACTTTATAACATAAGAAAAATCAGTATAATAGACATGTAATAATATCATTCATCACTCACTAATGTCATATTTATATCGTCAAGAAGATTGGATATAACAGGAAGATGTCATATAATTATACCCTCCTGCGAAATTCAAGACAAATAATTCATGATAATATGGAACAATATCTTGGAAATATCACAATAAACATCTATAAGTACTTATATAACAACATGTATCAACATGTAATAAATAATTACCATATTTTGAAATATTATAATACCTGCCCTCGATGGATTATAAGAATATGTGTTATTGTTAGCTTAATGTAAGATAATTATTACATATAATTGGCTTTTATTTTTATTTTTATACCGATTAATATGGTGTTATAATTAGATATAAGTTTATAAATTGGTATTAAGGTCGATTAAAGTAAGAATAATTATTATTTGGTAGAATTGTGAGTTTTGTTGAGCTCACATATTGCATAGAATATTAGTGTTCATCCAGAGATAGGTAGGTGGGTATGAGCGCAATTTCAAAAGCTATAGTTTATGCATTGAGGATGAATGTTCTGATATAATAATCTTCTGGATCTTGGGCGTAGAGAGCTGGTAGAATCCATCGTTTACCAAGCTGCTGGGAGTCACTTGGGTTTGATCATGCAGTTTTGATACTGGGTTATTTTAAAATTATGTGAAAGATGGATAGAGTGGAATGTAGACAAACGTGGTCGAGGTAGCCGCGAATAATGTTGCTACCCAGCAGGAAGTGTAATTGGCATTAATTCCGCAACGTGATCGACCAAGCACAAGCAAGGGTGTCACCAGATGAGATCAGGTTCATGTTGAGGTCCAATAATTTACCGAAATTGCCGACGTGTTCAGTAAAAATCAGGTCAGAAATTTCGCAGTCCACTGGCGTGTGATTGGTTGAATCGATCATCCACTTAAGTGTCCCGGCAGTGATATCCAGATGGTAGACGGTTGAATCGGCATCTACCGCCCTAAGAATAGTGCCAGATGTGCTGGTCGTAGAACTCGCCTCAGCAGCAGCATCAGCAAAGATCTGCATTGAATCACTAACAGTGCTGGTCAGTTTTGTGCGTACATAACGATCAATCAGTACCTGATCATAACTTAGACTAACCCGAACATTAGTTTGGCTTAATTGTGATCGACTAAATACGAGGACTGATCCAAATCCAAGAATCAGGATCATGCTGGCGCTCATGGCTGAGATAAGCTCAACCAAGGTAAAACCGCGCCTACCCAATCGCCGGGGCCTGCCACTTCGTTGCTTTTGTATATTTCTATGCTTCATCAGGATTATATATATAGACAAATGCTATGCCACTACTATAAACCTTACATAACATCATAATTAATATATATCTATATATGTAATATTATGTTTCGTCATGAATAAATGTAATAATAATACTACATAAGGGAGAGCATTATCGCAAGTACTGTCATATAATAAGAACAGTTGATCCTGGAATTATCGGATAATTCACGTAATATTTTTTGGATTATTGAATTATAAGTTAATATAGATATTATAACATGCTATATAACAGTATGTTATTTTAATGTCAATATAATGCGACAGTTGATTCGAAGTAAGTCACTATCACCTCTTTATATCCTTGTTGTTTGGTTTATACATTGTTAGTTGTAGTAAATATATTACGGTATTGTCGATCTTAGGCCACTAATGGCGTTGTGGTTCCTGTTAGACGTCAGGACAACCCACTACTTCAGCATTGCGCTCGGTTTTACCATACAGATCCATGACATTCCAGCCCCGCAGGGAAAAAACACCTGCCGTTGAACACCTCAAATTTATAGAAAAATATAATGCAACAACGCAGCCTCTTTGAAGCGATCTGGTGATGCAAATCTAGATGGACATTCAATGGGGCGATACAAAATAAGTGTCTGACAATTAAACCAATCTTTAACACAGACCGCACACAGAAATGGCTAACTTCTAATCTTAAGAAAATTGAAGGGGGGGGTTTTCAGGGATTCAGGTGAGAATTCCTGTTGCTGAAAAGCTTAATAGGCCCAGCTGCGCTCTTCTGAAAAGCTACAACTCAGACTATCCGTCACATTATCTGCTGTGAACCAGGCAAACAGGATGGTTACATCCAAATAGTCCGGGAGTGATGTATCACCAGGGGCAAGTCCGTCAGATGTGTCATCAATGCCGGTGATAATAGTAGAACGGTACCCCTGAATCCCATTGAGGGTCAGGGGTACCGAAGCTTCTGGCAGGCTATCTTGAAGTGCATTATAACCAAGGTTTATGGCATGCTCCATGCGTGAGGCCATATTAGCCCAGGCAAGTTGTGAGCGGATACCCTTTTCGATCTGAAAGCGACTCACGACGTAGTATTGCGCAGTCCCGAGAACAATGATCGCAAGTAGAGTAGCTGAGATCAGCACTTCTACGAGGGTATAACCATGGTTGTTCATTTGCTTCAAAAACCTTTTTACCAGATAATAAAATTAAACTACCGTTTACTCTAAACCACCAGCAAGCGTTCCAGCCTGGTTCAGGGTCCGGTCCGATCTAAGGATATCACCAGCAGCGCAAGTGATGGTGTAACTTGAACCATCAGTACTGAGATAGGTAAAAGAAGAATCAGTAAAATATTTACCAGTGATCTCACCAGTTCTGATATCATTCCAGGTGGCTCCGATAACATAACCGGCGGGGCTTACTGTTGGATATTCACCATTTTCACCATAATAAACCCGAAGCTGGGTCCGAATGCTGCCGAGGGAAGCATCAGATTCGCTCATTTTTGCTTTGGTAACATTATTGTTGTAGATCGGCACAGCAACTGCAGCCAACACACCAATAATTACAATTACAATCATTAACTCAACTAATGAAAAACCACTATTCCTTCTCATTTTGTATCCTCCTCTTAGGATGTTTGATTCAATGTAATTAAACACTTTTTTGTTGATTTGTTGTAAACTATTAAAATTCATGACGGCGAATATAGTTTCAAATGCTGTGCCAATCCTACTAAAATTATATAAGTGCTGAATATACAGGAATATAGGTTCGTAATATATATATTCATTGTTTTGCTAATGTAAGATAAAATATGCAATTCCAGCTAAATGACACCATACGGTGTCATATAAATAATACATGTCGTTAAATAAAATTGATCTAGATCACGAGAATAAGAGTGATATATTACACAGTTAGGAGAAGTAAATTATATTAAAGCATAAAATACAATAAGATATAACTCTGTCAGATTCTGTTTCCACATATACCAAAGCGTTGCCTGAAAAGCTTCTGAAATGGCAGCTGCTATTATAAGAAAACGAAAATTGTAACTAATATAGTACAGGAAGTGTTGTGATAAATAGCTTAGCTGGTGCCTACAATACCAATATTACCATATTCACTTCCAAAGTAGCCATAGTATCAATTAAACTGAACGAAAGTGCCAGAGGAAATGAACCCTAGCCGGACGGCTGCTAGTGAATGGCAGAACTCATCTGGAAAATGGGTAAATAGAGGGTTACAATAATAATGCTGATGACAACCCCCAATCCACCCATGACAATGGGTTCGATGGTCTTCGAGAGTTTATCCACTGCCGTGTTGAAATCAGCTTCATGAAATTCTGATATCTTTTCCAACATGACAGCCAAAGCACCTGATTTCTCGCCTACTCCGATCATCGAGCTGACCATGATGGGAAAGATGTCATCATATTTAGCAAGTTGACCTCCCAAACTCCGACCATGAGCGATCTGTGTGGCCACATTTTCACAGATATCCTTGATGTAGACATTATCCGAAGTGTCCCCAGCAATCTTCAAGGCACTGATGATGGGAACCTCAGCCCGAATTAAAACGGCCAGGGTCTTGGCGAACCTGGAGATCAAAGATTTATGGATGATATGACCGGCAACCGGTAGTTTGAAAATATGCTTATCCAGGAAATACTTACCCTTAGGTGAAGCTTTAAAAGCTCTAAAACCGATCCATAGACCTCCGCCCAGGATTGCCTCAAGAATAATATGATTAATCATGAAATCACTGATATTGATCATCAGCTGAGTAGAAGCAGGCAGTTCAGCCCCAAAACTGTCGAAAATATCGGCAAATTTTGGCATCAGGCCAAACATGACACCCGCCAATACCACACCGAAGAAACCAGCAATGAATTTTGGATAACTGGTTGCTGAACTCAAACGTTTGCGAACATCGTCTTCTTTCTCAATATAAATGGCGATTTGGCTGAGGATTTGATCCAGACCACCACCCATTTCGGCTGCATTGACCATGGAGATGACAAATCCAGGGAAAATGTTGCGGTGCTCCGCTAAAGCTTCAGAAAAGGGATGTCCGGCTTTTACAAAAATTAATATCTCACCCAGAGCCTTCTGAAAGTTTTTATCATCAAATTGAAGCTGAACGATGGAGATGGCATCCACCAATTGGATACCTGCATCCAGCAGGGTAGATAATTCTCGGAAAAAGATGACCTTGAGGGAGGGGTTGACTTTCGGGGGTGTGAGATTTATCTCGCTGAGCTTCCAGGAACGTTTTTTACGACGAACCGGTTCAACGCTAACTGGCTTGAGACCCATTTTGCGTAGCTCTGCACTGACCTCCTCCCGGGTGTAACCACCCAGAGTGCCTTCCTGGCGTTTACCCTTTTTGTCAACAGCTATGTATCGAAAATTTCCCATATCTCCTAGGCAACCCTAATGATCTCATCCAGAGTAGTCAAGCCACGTCGAGCGCGCAACATCCCTTCATCGAAAATTGAAAGTGTTCCGGCAGCAACAGCCGCTTTCCGGATATCCAATTCAGATGCATCAGCAATGATCAATTCTTTAATGGTGGAACTCATGAACAATATTTCGTGAATCCCAAATCGACCCCAGTAACCAGATCCAGAACACTGCTTGCAGCCTTTGCCTTTGTAGTAAGTGTGTTTAGTAAGATCAACACCATGGCGATTCATGAACAACTTAATGTCTGATGATGGTTCGATCGGTTCCCGGCAATTGCTGCAAACTCTTCTGACGAGACGCTGGGCCACGATCACTGAGACCGAGGAAACAATTAAATATTTATCAATACCCATGTTCAACAAACGAATAATGGTCGCCACGGAATTATTGGTGTGTAGCGTGCTAAGCACCAGGTGCCCGGTAAGCGCAGCCTTGACTGCGATCTCAGCCGTTTCCAGATCGCGAATTTCCCCAACCATGACAATATCAGGATCCTGACGGAGAATTGAACGCAGCGCAGAAGCGAAGGTCAAACCTACACCCGGTCGCGCCTGCACCTGGTTGATCCCCGCCAGTCGATACTCAACCGGATCTTCAACAGTAATAATGTTTAATTGGGGGCTATTGACATAATTAAGGATCGAATAGAGCGTGGTGGTCTTACCCGATCCAGTCGGGCCTGTTACCAGGATCATCCCAGTGGTAGCCCTGGACTTTTCTTTCAGTTGAATCAGTTTGTCTTCCTCAAAGCCAAGATCATCAATATTCAAGGAGATGGAACCCTGATCCAGTATACGCATCACGATCTTTTCTCCATAGATCCCGGGGATCGTGGAACATCTTACATCAATACTACGTCCCATGACCTTGAATTTTACCCGACCATCCTGGGGAACCCGTCGCTCAGCAATGTCCAAATCCGCTAAGATCTTTATGCGTGCGATTACGCCAGACTGAAGCCGACGATTTGCCGGTGGAAATTCTCGCAGCATGCCGTCAATTCGAAGTCTGATCCGGAGATCATTTTCCTGAGGCTCGATATGAATATCACTGGCTCGTTCCTGAATCGCCTGAACCAGCAGTGAATTGACAAAGACTACAGCCGGTGCATCCGTGGCCTGGGTTCGGAGAATATCAATGCTGTCCTCATCAATCTCTTCCTCCTCATCCAATTCATCTTCGACCTCGACCAGATCCTGGAGCGTATCTTCAAACGCATTTTTATCAGAAAATATCGAACCGATGGCAAATTCAATGTCATCCAGATCAGCCCAGACAGTGGTGATCTCTTTCTTTATTATAGTCCGGATGATCTGAAGCGCCACCATATCCAGGGGATCTGCCATGGCGAGCATAACCGAGCCATCCTCATTTTCCTCAATGGGGACAACGCGATGGAACTGGCAAACCTCCTCCGAGATCTTCATGGCGATATTCGTAGCGAATGAAGCAATTACCTTAAGATTTGTTCTTTGGAGACCAAAGGTACCATAGATCTCAGTGATCCCCTCGGCCTGGATAGTACCTATGCTGGGAGCTGATTTTTGTTTTACTAATTCCATTTATTTCTCAAGGTGGAAAAGAATGTAAGCATTTCTTTACGCTTTATAAGCTAAGCGACATTTAAAGAATTTAAAAAGATGAATATATATGAATCTGTCGCTTTAATATTACAGATGTTCACTGTCCGAAAGCCCGGTCAGTTCTGAATGCCCAATTTTTTTAATTTCAAATGCAGATGTTGACGACTTAGCCCGGCTGATTGGGCCGCCCGGCTAATATTCAAATCCGCCTGTTGAAGTAAGGCCTGGAAATAGATCTTTTCAAATTCTTCCTTGGCATCCGCATAACTCTCAATCTGTTGTTCATGCTGAAAGGTCATGGAACTGTTGCCATGGAGCAGGTGGCTTGGTAGATCCGAGACCGAGATAGAGTCATCCTTGCACATGATCATCGCATTTTCCAACACGTTCACCAGCTCTCGAATATTCCCCGGCCAATTATAGGTATTAAAAACCTGAAAGGCCTTGGGTGCGATCCGGTTTACAGTTTTACCCATGGCATCAGATAGCCGTTTTAAATGATATTCAATGATCACAGGCAAGTCTTCCCGGCGATCTCGCAGCGGCGGTATCTCAATGTGAAATACATTGAGCCTGAAATATAGATCCTCTCTAAAGCGCCCAACTTTAACTAACTCTTCAATATTCTGATTCGTAGCAGCGACAACGCGGAGCTTTAAAGGTATCTCAACAGTTCCACCAACCCGGCGAATCGCGCTGGTCTCTAAAACGCGCAGCAACTGGATCTGAAATTCAGGCGTGGTTTCAGTGATTTCATCTAAAAAGATGGTCCCGTTATGTGATTCCTCAAAAACACCACTGCGACGCTCAGTAGCCCCGGTGAAGGAGCCCTTTTCATGACCGAATAGCGTACTTTCCAGAAGGGTTCCTGGAATACTTCCACAATTAATGGGGATAAACGAGCCCTTGGCATTGCGACTCTGGGAATGGACCAGACGAGCGGCAACTTCCTTACCAGTCCCGGATTCACCGGTGAGCAGGACCGTGGTGTTATAATCCGCCACCGTTCTGATCTTTTCCAGAATCCGCTGCATGACGGCTGAGTGAGCCTCGATATCGAGATAATCCGTGTGCCGTTTTAATTCTTTTCTAAGGGCAATATTCTCACTGCGGATCCGTTTCTCTGATAATCCCCTGGTTATCCTGATCTGTAATTGATTGAGATCAATAATAGGCTTGGCCAGGTAATCATAGGCGCCGTGCTGAATACATTTTACCACGATGTCCGTATCCTGAATAGCACTGACCATGATCACGATCAACTCAGGCCGGGACTGCTTGAACTGCTCCAGCAGCTTTAAGCCACTTATTCTGGGCATATTGATATCCAGGACAGCAACATCAATATCCTCCTGCTCAAAAATGTCGATCGCCGCTTCCGGAGTCGTAGCAGTAAATATCTGATACCCCAGATCCCCCAGGAAATTTTCAAAAAGATGAGTGATATCCGGCTCATCATCAACGATCATGATCCGGGCTAAGGTTTTGGTCTTGGCATTCATAACAATTCCCACCTGCAGATTTTTAAGTCACTTTC
Source organism: Fidelibacterota bacterium (assembly GCA_024278595.1). Taxonomy (GTDB): domain Bacteria; phylum Fidelibacterota; class UBA8477; order UBA8477; family JABMPR01; genus JABMPR01. The sequence goes on from JAJRSW010000056.1 coordinate 8,183, forward strand.
AATAATTAGACCCCGTAAAATATTTTCCGGATTACAATATAGAGAAAATAAACCAATAGTGTAGTATATATGTGACAAATGTAAGATTTAACTTCCTTATGTGAGAATTATCACATTTTCAACCACTGCCAAGTCTAGGTGGACGTGTGAAAAGGGGTTGTGAATTATTTATTCACCGGTTTAGAAAGTAAGGGATTTGCTGTTAAACAGGTTTCCCACCATCCCAGGCCCGTGGGATCCATTAGTTGTTTCAGGGTGGTTTGACTTAAAACATGATCAAGCACAGATTGAATGGCACACCAGAACGAGCGGACCGTACAATGGTCAAAATGAGCACAGACAGAGCTGGCTCCCGCATAGTGATCACAAAAACCTTCTCCAAATAATTTGCCGCCCAAAACTTCGAATACATCACTGAGAACGATATCCTCTGCCGGCCTGGCCAATCTATAGCCACCATCCTTCCCTCGACTGCTTTCAACAAAGCCGTTGAGGCGCAGGATCCGTACCAGTTTTGCAGTGTTTGAAGGTGTTATTTGCTCGGCTTGACTGATAACCGAAATACTACTGCCGCCATTTTCAGTCGTCCGACCAATGTGGAGCAGACAGCGGATGCCGTATTCTTCCTGAGCGCTTAACTTCATCCTTGAGCCAATACGGATCTGAAGATCTTCGGTTTACCCATACGAGATGCAGCTACTTTTTGCTTGGTTCGCGCCATTCAATACTCGGCTCTTTCCCATCATCAATTCTTCAAAATTAAATTCTATAGCAGCCCAAGCTGCAAGAGTCCAGCTTCCGTGATCATATCTTTGTGCCACTGGGGCTCCCAGACCACTTCCACATCTGCGAATTCTAATTCTTCAACATCCTGCAGGATCTGCTGCTTGACGGATATGGGCAGAGAACCTGCTACCGGACAGTTCGGTGCGGTTAAGGTCATTTTGACATAGGCCTCCAGCTCTTCAGTGACCGTCACATCGTAAATCAATCCCAGGTCGTAGATATTTACCGGAATTTCTGGATCGTAGATGGTTTTGATAGTGTCGATGATCTTATCTTTTATTGCATTAAGATCGATCTCAGGGATATTGTCGTTCATGTATTATTTCCAGTTTTCAATAAATGGCACCTTCGGATTGCCTGGATTACCCAGATGCGTTAATAATAATGAATGAACAGGGTTCCTGGTGCCTGCCAGGATCTGCCTATTTTGCGTCTGTTCGTTCATCCCGTTTTCTCAATCTTCGGTCTGGGCCGTTTTAGCAGTACTCTCAAGCGCATTCATCAGCGTATGCCAGGCGAGACTGGCGCATTTGACCCGAACCGGAAATTCTTGAACACCGGCAAAAACCGCCAACTTACCAAGTCCTTCCAGATCTTCAGCAGTGAGTTCCTGCCCAGTGACCAGATCGTGAAAATGGTCAAAATATCTGCGGGTTTCAGCCACAGACTTGCCTTTAAGGAATTGGGTCATCAAACTGGCTGATGAAGTAGAAATGGCACAGCCACTGCCGATAAAGGCGATATCTTTGATCATCCCGTCTTTGACCTCCAGAAACAGCTCTAACTTATCACCGCACAGGGGATTGTGTCCGTTAGCGTGATGGGAATGGAGTTCCAGCTTTCTAAAATTTCTCGGATTTCTATTGTGGTCCAGGATCACTTCCTGATACAATTCTCGTAATTCAGACATCAGCCCATGAGTTCCTTTACCTTTTTAATCGCTCCAGTGATGGCATCTACTTCGGCTTTGGTATTGTAAAAACAAAGTGACACTCTGGTAGTGGCAGGAATATTATAACAATCCATGACCGGCTGAGTACAGTGGTGGCCAGTGCGAACTGCCACTCCTTCCATATCCAGGATGGTCCCGATGTCGTGTGGATGAATACCCTCAATCACAAATGAGATAACACTGCCCTTACAGGCCGCTGTTCCAATAATCCGCAAACCCTGGATGGCTTCAAATTGTACAGTCGCGTATTTCAACAGCTTCTGTTCGTATTTATCGATGTTGGCGACTCCCAGCTCGGAGACATAATCCAGAGCGGTGGCCAGACCAATAGCCCCTTCAATATTCGGAGTACCAGCCTCGAACTTATAGGGAACCTCATTGAATTCGGTCTTCTCAAAACTTACATCCAGGATCATGTCACCACCACCCTGATAGGGTCGCATACCCTCCAGTACTTTTTTCTTGGCATACAGAACCCCGATCCCGGTGGGACCGTAGATCTTATGCCCCGAAAAGACAAAGAATTCACAAGCTAGTGCCTGGACATCAATGGGTATATGGGCAATGGATTGGGCACCATCAAGGAGCACCGGGATATTCATGGCATGCGCCTGTCGGATCATGCTGGAAACATCGTTGATCGTCCCCAGCGAGTTTGACATCTGGGTCACAGCCAGCAGTTTGACCTTGGGACCCAGCAGTTCTGGCAGGGTTTCAAGATCAAGCTCACCGTTTTCCAGCAGGGGAATTATCTTCAGGCTGGCTCTTTTTCGCTCAGCCAGCATCTGCCAGGGGATAATATTGGAGTGATGCTCCATTTCCGAGATCAGGATCTCATCACCCTGCTCAAGCAAGGGATCGAGGTAGGAGCTTGCTACCAGATTGATGGCCTCGGTTGCCCCACGCACAAAAACGATCTCCTGGGAACTCTCAGCATTAATAAATTTCTGGACCGTTTCCCGGGCATTCTCATACAGCGCCGTTGATCGTTGACTTAGTTGATGAACCCCCCGGTGAATATTTGCGTAATTTTTGGTGTAAAGGTCACTGATCACATCGATGACCTGCTGAGGTTTTTGGGTTGAAGCCGCGTTATCAGCGTAAACCAATGGCTTTCCATGAATCTCAATACCCAGGATCGGAAAGTCCTTACGAATATTCTGAATGTCAAACATGGCTGGTTTCGATCTGGTTCAGTCGCTGAGCGATCTCGTTATGGACCTGTGATCTCAGGGTATCGATCTGAATTTCCTGAGTGATCACAGCCGCGAAGGCTCGGGTCAGCATGAGCGCCGCATCAGGCTTGGAGATACCGCGGGTTTGCAGGTAGAATAAGGCATCCGGATCCAATTCTCCAACCGTGGCTCCATGGGCACATTTTACATCATCAGCATAGATCTCTAATTGTGGTTTTGTATCCACCCGGGCATCCCGTGAAAGCAGCAGGTTCTTATTGGATTGCCGGGCATCTGTTAACTGGGCTTGTTCCCGCACCAGCACCATTCCGTTAAAAACACCCCGGGATCGACCGCTCATGATACCGCGAAAATGCTGATCGCTCCGGCAATGAGGCTGGGCATGATCCAGATAGGTTCTCACATCCAGGTGTTGCGAATTGTCGCCCAGGTAAATGCCCCGCAATAATGCTTCCCCACCGGGACCACTAAAGTGAACTTCCATATTTGAGCGGGTCAAGCGTGACCCCAACAGGTACTGATGGGATTTGAAGCTGGCTTCCCTGGCAACTTGCACACTGGTATTTGAAATATGATCAGTTGCCTCAGACTCTAAGCCGATCTTGTAAAGCACCAGCCCGGCACCAGCCTTCAAATGAATGTATTCAGCTGGGAGCGTCACGGTCTGCGTGCCCTTTAATGAGGCGAACTGCTCTACGATCTGCAGTCGACTATTTTCTTCCAGGCAGACGACATTGATGGGAGTTGAGCAGGAAACACCACTATTTGTTGAACTTAGATATACTATCTGGATGGGAATATCGATCTCAATATCCCGGTCAAGCTTGATGAATAGGCCAGCCCGGGATAATCCTCGGGTAATGTGTTGAAAGATATTATCATCACTCAATTTAGAAGTCAGGATAGTGGCTTCAGCTCTCTGACGAGACTCTGGGTCAAGCTCTGCCATAAGCTGGATATTTAATCCGGCCGGAAAGTCATCAGTCAACTTATTTGAGTGTTCACTTGAAAACTGTCCATCAATAAAGACCAGCCGGTAGGCAGTGGTTAGGGAATCTTTAAGTTGTTCCAACAGGTCGGTATCGATGCTGCTCCCGGTTAGAGGTTCAATGCTCTGCGCAAGCAGCTGTTTCAGTGGGGTATAGCGCCATTCCTCAGCCTTTCGGGTGGGAAATGCTTCGGTCTCCAGCACCGCTAAGGAGGGTGCTCTGAGACTGGCAGAGAGGGAGAATTGTGACTGCTCCCCAAGCTGGGAATGCTCCCTGAGCCAGGATCTGAAATTATTTGCTGTACCAGGCACCATGTTTACTCCCATCAGGAAGAGGTTTCAGATTTCTCAATTAACCAGTCATAGCCGCGTTCTTCAAGCTCCAGGGCAAGTTCTTTGGTGCCGGATCTGATGATCCGTCCATTGGACAGGACATGCACAAAATCCGGAACGATATAGTCCAGCAGACGCTGGTAGTGGGTTATGACCACAAAGGCATTTGATTCAGACCGTAGCTTATTTACACCACCGGCAACAATACGTAGAGCGTCAATATCCAAGCCCGAATCTGTTTCATCCAGAATGGCCAGGGTTGGATTCAACACAGCCATCTGTAATATCTCGTTACGTTTTTTCTCCCCGCCGGAAAAACCCTGGTTAACGGGACGTTTGAGCAGATCCTCCTTCATTTCAACCAGCTTCATCTGCTTTTTGATCAGACCCAGAAAATCTATGGCATCCAATTCCTCCTCACCACGATGTTTGCGGATCTCGTTCAGGGCTTTCTTGAGAAAGGAGGTATTGTTGACTCCGGGAATCTCGATGGGATATTGAAAAGCCAGGAAGAGACCCTCCCTGGCGCGGATCTCAGGAGCCAGATCCAGCAGATCCAAGCCCTTATACTGGACTGTTCCTGAAGTGATTGTATAGCCATCCCGACCAGATAAAACGTGGGCCAGAGTACTTTTTCCAGAACCATTTGGCCCCATAATGGCATGTATCTCACCTGGTTTTACTTCCAGACTTAAACCATTAAGAATGGGTTTGTCCTCAACTGAGACGTGTAGATCTTTAATTGACAGCATGTATAAATAAATCTCCTAGCAATTCCGTTTTTACCGAAAAGACTTTTGTAAATTGACTACCCTCATGGGCAGGGTTGCTCACGCCGGGCTGGGTCCTCAACGAACCCCCTCCACCACTTTGTGGCACCTCCCCAAGGGGAGGACTTAAGCTAAATATCATAACTGATCTTCGATTTATCACCCAACCGATCCTTCAAGGCTGACGGCCATGAGCGCCTGAGCTTCCACGGCAAATTCCATGGGTAATTGCTGGAAAACTTCCCGGGCATAACCTGAGACGATCATTCCCACCGCATCCTCAGTGGATATGCCTCTCTGATTCAGATAAAAAATTTGATCATCACTAACCTTTGAAGTGGTGGCTTCGTGCTCCACCTGAGCTGATGGATTTTCGATCTCAAGATAGGGATAGGTATGGGCACCACACTGATCCCCAATGAGCAGTGAATCACACTGTGAGTAGTTCCGGGCATTTTCAGCTTTACGGTTCACTTTGACCAGCCCTCGGTAGGCATTATTGCTTTTTCCGGCCGAGATACCTTTTGAGATGATCAGACTACGGGTGTTCTTCCCCTGATGGATCATTTTGGTCCCCGTATCGGCTTGTTGATAATTATTGGTCAGTGCCACCGAGTAGAATTCACCAACCGAATGATCACCTTTCAAGATGCAACTGGGATATTTCCAGGTAATGGCAGAACCAGTTTCAACCTGGGTCCAGGAGATCTTGGAATGATGGCCGGCACACAGACCCCGTTTGGTGACAAAATTATAAATGCCTCCCACACCTTCCTTATTCCCGGCGTACCAGTTCTGAACGGTAGAATACTTGATCTCAGCATCTTCCAGGGCGATCAGTTCAACGATAGCAGCATGCAGCTGGTTCTCATCACGCATGGGAGCAGTACACCCTTCCAGATAACTGACATAACTACCCTTATCGGCAATGATCAGGGTTCGCTCGAACTGACCGGTTTTTGCAGCATTGATCCGGAAATAACTGGATAGTTCCATTGGGCAGCGTACGCCAGGGGGGATGTAGACAAAACTACCATCACTGAAGACGGCTGAATTCAATGTGGCATAAAAATTATCAGTATAGGGTACCACCGTGCCTAAATATTGCTTAACCAGATCCGAATGATCCTGGATGGCTTCGCTCATGGGGCAGAAAATGATGCCTAATTCATTCAGCTTATCTTTAAAGGTGGTTGCCACCGAAACGCTGTCGATGATGGCGTCCACGGCAACGCCAGCCAATAGCTCGCGCTCCTCCAGCGGAACACCCAGTTTATCAAAGGTTGCCAGGAGTTCCGGGTCGACCTCATCCAGACTTTTAGGGGCATTTTCATTTTTAGGGGCTGCATAGTAATAGAGGTCATTGAAATCGACTTCAGGATAGTGCAGTTTGGGCCATTTGGGCTCTTTCATTCCCAGCCAGTACTGGTAGGCTTTGAGACGCCACTCCGTCATGAACTCAGGCTCTTTCTTCTTGGCTGAGATCATCCGGATGATATCCTCGTTCAGCCCTAATGGGAAATCCTCCATTTCAAGCTCAGTAACGAAGCCGTATTTATATTCCTGATCCGTTATGTTTTGAATCGTTTTCTGGTCATCGCTCAGGGCGTTCTCAGGGTCGTTTTTGTGGCTCAATATCTGATCTTTCTCATTCATGTTCGTATCAAGTAAAGCATATAGTACAAAAAAGTCAAGATTAAAAATGACCCTATTTAAGCCGAAGCAATTCCACGCTTCAGGGCTAGGCTGCCTGGTGGGTGATCTTTGTAGCTCAAAAGCTAGGATCGTAGCCTGGTTTGTTCTTAAGGGCTTGGGCCTGGTCTCCCACGACCGGTCGCTAGGGCTACCGTGTTTTTGGGGGTTTGGGCGTGAATTCCTACGGATAAATCCGGGGGTTGCTGGGCTGAGCTCGATGGTATTGAGTAAGCTAAGAACCTGTTCGCGACTGTCTTGCGTGCCTTCGTGGGCAGCCCCTGAATTCATGCATGGGCAATTTGCCATAACGAACTGACCCAAACCATCGCTGATCTGCTGTTGTTGAATGGTGTGGATACCTTTTCTCTGAATGTATTTCCATATCACCGGGTGCAGATTATGTTTTAGGCTTGAAAGGGAGCAATATTTAGAATGATCATTAAAACCTATAAAGGCATCATGCCCAAGATCCATCCCCAAGCCTGGATCGCAGAAAATGCAGTTATCATCGGTGATGTGGAGATCGGTGCTGGGACCAGTATCTGGTATAACGTTGTGATTCGCGGCGATCTACACCAGATTCGCATTGGTGAGAATGTTAATATTCAGGATGGGGCTATTGTCCATGTTGAATCCGGTGATGGCCCCTGTATCATCGGGGACCGGGTCACAGTAGGGCATCAATCCATTGTCCACGGATGCATCGTGGGAGATGATGCGCTCATCGGGATGGGCGCTACTGTTTTGAGCTGGGCACATATTGGAGCAGGCGCCCTGGTGGCTGCCGGAGCCCTGGTCAAAGAATATGAAAAAATTCCAAACAGAACCCTCTGGGCTGGTGTTCCAGCGAAACAAAGAGCTGAGGTCAATGCTGAGATGTTCCAACGTATGCAGGAGGGGTGGCAGCATTATATTGAACTGGCCCGGAATTATCGGAGTGAAGATGCTACCCTATCAGATCATTGAACAGAAAGCCCAGGGCGACGTCCTGACTGACACAGCGATTACCGATTTTATCAATGCCTACACTAAAGGTAGTATTCCCGATTATCAAATGTCAGCCTTACTCATGGCCATTTTTATCAGAGGTATGAATGCTGCAGAGACGCTGGCCTTGACCAGGGTCATGCTGGATTCGGGCGAAAGGATGGACTTTTCCGCTGCACCTGGATTTGTTGCGGATAAGCACAGTACCGGTGGGGTTGGGGATAAAGTATCCATCCCCCTGGCCCCCATATTGGCAGTGCTGGGTGTTCATGTTCCCATGATCTCCGGTAGGGGACTGGGACACAGTGGCGGCACCCTGGATAAATTGGAATCCGTCCCCGGTTTTAACGTGCATCTTGATCTCAAGTCCTGGCGTGATCTGGTCATGCAGGAAAACGTGGGTTTGATCGGCCAGACCGGAACTATTTGTCCCGCCGATAAAAAATTATACGCCCTGCGTGATGTAACCGCAACAGTCAGATCCATCCCCCTCATCTCTGCCAGCATCATGAGTAAAAAGATCGCTGAAGGTATTCAAGGTCTGGTTCTGGATGTGAAGACCGGCAACGGTGCCTTCATGCAGACTGTGGCTGAAGCTCGTGAATTGGCCCATAGCCTGGTTTCCATTGGACAGGGTTATGGGATCAAGACCACCGCTCTGATCACAGATATGAATCAACCTCTGGGATCTGCCATTGGAAATTGGTTTGAAATGAAGGAATCGGTTCTGGCCCTCCAGGGTGCAGGACCCGCTGATCTCATGGAAGTAACATTTGCACTGGGCGCCGAGGTTCTAAGAATGGCTGACCCCGATCTATCACAGGAAGCTGCGATAGCCATGCAACACCAGACGATCAGTGACGGGTCTGCCTTTGAGAAGCTCTTGAAGATTACTGAATTGCAGGGCGGTGACCCAAAGGTGCTGGAAAACCTTGAAGCTTACCCTCAGACCAGGTTCAAACGATCGATTCAGGCAGACCACTCTGGATATCTAAGCCAGATCGATACCATGGCCCTGGGCTTTGCCGGTATTCAGCTGGGAGCCGGTCGTCGGGTTATCAGTGACCGGATCGATTACTCCAGCGGGATGTACATTCGCAGAAAACTGGGGGATCGGGTTGCCGCAGGTGATGAATTGCTGACCCTGTATTCCAATGATGAAAGTGCCCTGGAAGAAGTAGCGCAGCAAATGCCTCAAGTATTTACCATCAGTGATGCTGTCCCTGAAGTCCCCGCCTTAATTGTGGAGCGGATCGAATAATATTTGGCGAATAAGAATTGGTAAGACCGGGTAGAGACATCGCATACTGTATCTCTACATCGATCTATGCATATTTACATAGCGTCAATGATCTCATTAAAAGTATCACTGGGGCGCATGGCACTGCTGACCTTAGCAAAATCGGGAAGAAAGTAGCCACCAATATCCACCGGTGAGCCCTGGGCCGCCAGCAACTCCCGTTCGATCCGAGATTGGTTTACCTTAAGCAGGTCATAGACACGCTTAAAGCGGGTCTTCATGTCAAGATCCTTATCCTGAGCAGCCAGGGCCTTGGCCCAGTATAGCCCCAGACTGAAACTACTGCCTCGGTTGTCCAATTCATTCACTTTACGGGAAGGTGATTTGGCATTTTCCAGATAAGTACTGATGGCTTCATCCAGGGTGGCAGCCAGAATCGCAGCCTGCTCATTCCCGGTATTCCTGGCGATGAGTTCAAAGGAGGGAACCAGGGCACAGTATTCACCCAGGGAATCCCAGCGCAGGTGACCCTCTTTTAAGAATTGCTGAACATGTTTGGGAGCTGAACCACCGGCCCCGGTTTCAAACAAGCCGCCACCCTTCATCAAAGGCACAATAGAGAGCATCCGGGCACTGGTTCCCAACTCAAGAATGGGGAATAGATCCGTGAGATAGTCACGTAGAACATTACCTGTGACTGAAATAGTATTCTCACCCTTGCGAATTCTCTGCAGGGAGAATTTCATGGCCTCAACTGGATTCATGATACGAATATCCAGACCACTGGTAGCGTGATCTTTTAAATAGAGCTGCACTTTTTTGATGATTTCTGCATCATGCGCCCGGTTCTCATCCAGCCAGAAAATAGCCGGTGATCCACTGGCCCGGGCTCTTGATACAGCTAATTTCACCCAATCTCTAATGGGCGCATCCTTGGCCTGACACATTCTGAAAATATCACCAGGCTCAACACTTTGTTTCAAAAGAACGGAACCGGTACTATCAACAACCCGAATGCTGCCGTGGGCGGGAGCTTCAAAGGTTTTGTCGTGCGACCCGTATTCTTCGGCTTTTTGCGCCATGAGGCCTACATTTGAAACACTGCCCATGGTAGCCGGGTCGAACTGACCATGGATCTTGCAGTTCTCAATGATCTCATAGTAAATCGTAGCGTAACTACGATCCGGGATCATGGCAATGGTATCCTGGAGCTTATCGTCCTTATTCCACATCCTTCCGCCATCCCGCACAATATTCGGCATGGAGGCATCAATGATAATATTGTTGGGTACATGCAGATTGGTGATCCCCCTGGCAGAATCGACCATGGCCAGATCTGGCTGATTTTCATATACGGCAGCAATATCAGCTTCGATCTCAGCCTTTTTGTCAGCCGCAAGGCGATCCAGCTTATCCTCTACATCAGCCAGACCATTATTGACATTTGCACCAATGTCCTGCAGAATTGCTGCATGTTTATCCAGGGCATCCTCAAAATAAACTGAGACAGCATGGCCAAACATAATGGGATCAGAGATCTTCATCATGGTCGCTTTCAGGTGCAGAGAAAGCAAAGTGGCTTCATTTTTGGCTTCTTCAATGGTTTTTGTGTAAAAAGATCGCAGGGCTTGCACATTCATGACCGCTGTGTCGATCACTTCGCCTGCCTGGAGGGTGAGCCAGTCTTTTAATACGCTCACCTGCCCGTCTTTATCGAGGAATTCAATTTTCACTTCAGTTGGCTGGGCCAGGGTGGTCGAATTCTCGCTGCCGAAAAAATCTTTTTCACTCATATAAGCCACCCTGGTTTTTGAGGGTCCCGCTGGCCAGTCCTTCATCATGCGATGAGGATTTTTCTGAGCAAACCGTTTAACAGCAGCCGCTGCTCGCCGATCAGAATTACCTTCCCGGAGGACCGGGTTCACTGCGGAACCAAGGACCGTGGCAAAACGTTGCTGGAGAGCCTTCTCAGCCTCATTTTTTGGCTCATCGGGGTAATCTGGAATGTCATAACCCTTTTGCTGTAATTCTTCCAGGGCTGTTTTCAATTGGGGAATGGAGGCGCTGATATTGGGTAACTTGATAATATTGGCAGTGGGAGATTGAGTCAATTCACCCAGTTGCTGCAGAGCGTCAACCTGCTTTTGGGTATCACTGAGATGCTCTGGGAACTGTGAGATAATTCGCCCGGCCAGAGAAATATCACTGGTTTGGATATCAATACCCGAGCCTTTGAGAAAAGCTTTTACCATGGGTAACAGGGTGTAGGTCGCCAGTGCCGGAGCCTCATCGATCTTGGTCCAGATAATGCTTGATGATGACATGTAATTATCCTCTATTCTATATATTTGGTGAATTGGTTGTGAATGTCAAGTCCATGCAGGCGTCCCCTTCGTGAATAGCAAGTGGGAGAATATTCTTTTATCTCCGGCCGTGAAAATAGCTGTGAAAAGACCAATGCAAAATTATTTCGGTGACCAGGTCGCGAATATCACGGCTGTCCAATATTTTTCCCCAGGGCGGGATCGATGGAATAAATGCTTCCCCTCTGGCAGCTCATTGACCCTGCTCTCGGTTGGGAAACCAGCTCTTGACATTCCAGCGGAAGAGCGCTATTCAAGATCCTTTACTTTTCCATTTTGAACCACCAGTTTCAGCAATTATATGATGCCCCATGATGGAAGTGATCTTTATAAGGACAGAATCAGCATATGATCAGCACGCATAGTATCAGTTTAACCTTTGGTGGGCAGAAGCTCTTCGAGGATGTAAATATTAAATTTACGCCGGGGAATTGTTATGGATTAATCGGGGCTAACGGCGCCGGTAAATCAACCTTTCTTAAACTCCTGGCTGGTGAGATCGATATGCAGAAGGGGCATGTAGCCATCGGTCCGGGAGAGCGTATGTCCGTTCTCAAACAGGATCACTTTGCCTACGATGACCACCCGGTCCTGGAAACGGTGCTCATGGGGAATGAAGCACTGTACCGGATCATGAAGGAAAAAGATGCGATCTATATGAAGCCTGATTTTTCTGATGCTGATGGCATGCAAGCAGCCGAACTTGAAGCTGAGTTTGCTGAGATGGATGGGTGGGAGGCTGAATCTGAAGCCCAGATCCTCCTGGCAGGACTGGGACTGGATGCCAGTTATTCCGCTCGTATCATGCAAGCATTAAAAGGGTCGGAAAAGATCAAAGTTCTCCTGGCTCAAGCCATCTTCGGTAATCCGGATATCCTTTTATTGGATGAACCCACCAACCACCTGGACATCCAGGCTAAAGATTGGCTGGAGCATTTTCTGCTGAAATTCACCAATACTGTTATCGTAGTTTCCCATGACCGCCACTTCTTGAACAAAGTTTGTACGCAAATTGCCGATATTGATTACGGCAAGATCACCACCTATGCTGGCAATTATGACTTCTGGCGGCAATCGAGTGAACTGGCTCAAAATCTGCGCAACAATCAGAACAAAAAAGCGGAGGAGAAAGCGAAGGACCTAAAAGCATTTATTGCCAGGTTCTCGGCCAACGCCTCCAAATCGAAACAGGCCACCTCCCGACAGAAACAACTGGAAAAACTGGAGCTGGGAGATATGCCGGTCTCCACCAGAAAATATCCATACATCCATTTTGAACCTGCCCGGGAAACCGGAAAAGATATCCTGACCGTTGCGGGCCTCTCTAAAACTATTGCCGGTAAACTGGTCCTGGACAATATTTCATTTACCCTTGGCAAGGGTGATAAGACCATATTTCTAGCTAATAATGAAGTGGTAACCACCACGCTCTTCAAAATTCTGGCTGGCGAACTGGAAGCTGATAAAGGGTCAGTAACCTGGGGTATCACCACATCCCAATCCTATTTCCCCAAGGACAATACCAAATATTTTGAGCCTGGAAAATACAATTTGATCGATTGGCTTAGACGCTATTCCAATGATCAGCATGAACCCTATATTCGGGGACTTTTGGGACAGATGCTTTTCTCAGGTGAAGATGCCTTTAAGAAAACCAATGTCCTGTCCGGTGGGGAACGCGTACGCTGTATGTTTGCTAAAATGATGGTCTCAGGGGCCAATGTCTTAATGTTGGATGGTCCCACCAATCACCTTGATCTTGAAAGTATCACCGCCATAAACGATGGCCTGGTACGTTTCAAGGGCAACATCCTGTTTACGTCACACGATCATGAGTTCAACCAGACTGTCGCCAATCGGGTCATTGATCTGGATGCCAGAGTGCTGGATCAGAATTTCATGCGTTATGATGAATATTTGGGTCTGGAGCTTTAAGAACCAGGTCTTTTTGGCTTTCTGACGTGATCAACCTGAGCGGAAGAATCCTACTTTAAGGTCAAGGAACTGCCAATTATCTGAGATCCCTCACCCTTTGGGTTCAGGAAGACTATAAAAATTGCTTTTTTCGAAGATACCCCCGCATTAAAAGTGCCTGTTTATCGCTGTTATTAAAAGAACAGCTAGCCAATTTCGGGTTTGATTCCCCCAAACACTCCGGGACCCAAAATATAAAGTCGTGGCAGTTTTTGTTGGTGGATATGGCTGGCCAGCACTTCTCCAGCAAAGATCAGATGGTCCCCGGTTCTAAACGAGCCGGTTACCCGACACTCATAATTGGCACTGGCTTCACTCAACAGCAGCCCATCGATTACCGTAGCAGGCTGGGTCAATGTTCCTAATTCTTTCAACTTATCAATCTCTCTACCAGAATTTGATCCAAAGAATTCAACTTCAGCAAGCATTTTTTCTGATGGAATGCTGATCACAAATTCACTCTGTTGTTTTAGAAGCGTATAAGTGTAGCGTTCAAACCCGATGGAAACGGCCAGCATGGTGGGTTCAATGGAAGTGAACATGACCCAGGCGGCCGACATGGGGTTGAAACTACCGTCTTGAGATTTAACCAGTACAATGTGCACGGGTTCAGGGTATCTGACGGGTCGGGTATCACGATAAGAACAGGGTATTTGCATGGAGACATGTTAATCACTGAGCCAATAATTGCCATAAACAAAAAATCGGGGATGGGATGAATGGGGTATCACTTAACAGAAATATAGACCTCAACAATGAACCAGGGCTAAACCCCCAGCGATTAAATTGTTGAATATTAGTGTGATCCATATTTAATAATTACAGCTATGGTATTTTTGCCTTTAGCAAAGAAAAAGATGGTCTTAGGCCCAATCTACACTAAGTTTTTGTGGTTTAGCAATCATTGGCTAAGACAATGATTGTGAATACGAAAAAAACGCTCGATGGCTTTTTTTAAGTAAACTTATAGGGGAAAATGCAATGGATCTAAGATTGAAACAACAGGCCACGGCCATAACCGAACTAACTTTTGACTTGCTTCGTTGTTGTGAAGCCAAGGAAAAATTGTTTGCCAAAGATCATGGACTCAAGGTAGCAGAGTTTCGTTGTCTGAGGATAGTTGAAGCTGGTAAGTCCTATTCAGTACAGGAGTTAGCCAGTAGTATGCACCTATCTCCAAGTCGTTTGACCCGTATCATCGATGGCCTTTTTGCAGAAAAATTGGTTGACCGGGTACAGAGTATCGAAGACCGTCGGTTTGCCAAGATCAGTTTGACCAATAAAGGCCAGACCCTGGTTGGCAAACTCAAGGAAGAATACGCCGATCTACACGGCGAGATGCTAAAAGATATTTCCGTGACCGATCGTGATAAGATCCATGATGGAATCTCTCTCATGCAAGGGCTGGTAAGCACCTGGTTGGTGAAAAACGCCTGAGCCTGACCTGATCATACTTATAAAAAGTCCGGTAATTCGCCGGACTTTTTTTATTTTCAATTTGGAACATAATGGGGATCCGGGACTTGGTAGAACTGGAGGAAAGGGAAAAAGTGATCAAGCTGGCCACACTCTGCTATCTACGTGATGGCGATCGGACCTTAATGTTGCATCGGGTTAAGAAAATTAACGATATGCATGCTGGCAAGTGGAGCGGATTGGGCGGAAAAGTGGAAAATGGAGAGACTCCTGAAACATGCGCCATCAGAGAAGTTTTGGAAGAATCCGGCTTAACTGTTTCCAATCCACAACTAAAAGGGTTTATCACATTTCCTAATTTTGATGGCCAGAATGACTGGTATGTTTTTGTTTATCGCTTTGACGAATTCAAAGGAGAATTGATCGACTCCCCGGAGGGGGATTTGGAATGGATTGCAAACGATAAAATTCAAGCTATTCCCCTTTGGCCTGGAGACCGGATCTTTATGGAATGGCTGGATCGGTCTGGAATATTTTCAGCTATTTTTAACTATAAGGCCGGAAGACTTCTTGATTGGAAGGTCACCTGGTATTAATGTATAAATCAAATGCTATTGAATGATATAGGGAATAAGATGACCAAAATTAACAGACCTTTCATGCAACTCTTGATCCTGGGGCTTCTGGTATCCATATCATTCGCTCAGATCAAGTCCATATCAGGGACCATTCGCAATGCAGCAACTCTAGAGCCCCTGCCCTATGCCAACCTGGTGATCAAAGGCACTTATTTAGGGGGCACCTCCAATGTGGATGGCTATTTCTATCTCAGTGGCCTGGACCACGATAGTCTTGAGATCGTTTGTTCATATATGGGATACATTACCTATAAAAAGCAATTCTGGTTTGAAGAGGAGACCCATATCATCATTCCCATCGCCATGAATCCGCAAACCCTGGGTGGTGAAGAGGTGCTGGTCGAAGATTCACTCCTGAATACACCTGAGATCAAGATCATCAGCCAGATCCCCGGTCCTGAACGCCCCCAATATATCGATCTGAAGGATGCCGAGGATCTGACGCCAGCGGCCTTCTCGTATGAATTGTCCCCCCCTATTCGCTGGTTGCATCCCACCGGAGAATTCACTCACTACATGATCGACGGTGTGCCAGTGGAAAACAGTCGGCACCTTTACAATGTCTACCCCGCATTCAATCTGGATGCAGTTAAACATGTTCAGTATCATCCAGCAGGGAACATCAAGCAGACCAGCACGGATCAGGAAGGGGCCACGGAATTGATCTATCGGGAGGGGAACCGGTCAGAAACTGATGTCCGGGCCATTCTGGGACTGGTTGAAAGTGGGCTAACCACCTCTGGTCCACATCCAGCCGGAGGCTCCTGGTATTTTTCCGGGCGCCGGGTTGATTTCGATGCGATCTATTCTCTGAGCACCACCCAGACTGATAGTGTCTATCGCCGATTCAGACCAGACTATTATTTCTATGATCTGAACGGTAAAATCACTTTTGATATCAGTGAGAATACCAAGGTATCCGGCAATATGTACCTGACGTTTGATAAACTTCACTGGTTGGGTGATAAGGGTCGCAGTGCCCACTCAAGCTGGTATAATGGTTTCATGTCCGCCCGGATCCAGCACTACTTTAACCCCCGTTTATCGACGCAAACCCATTTGTTCAGTAAAACCTACCATAGCTTCCTACGCGCCGATCAACTACCCCTGGGCCTTAATAAAGATCTGGATGGTGATTTTGTTAACTCCCTGAATACCTATGGTCTCTCTTCCCAGGCTGATTATTTCCTGGGGGGCAATAATATGGTTTCAGTCGGGGCCAGTGCTGAGCTGCTGTCATCAGATCTGATATTCGTGGATTACAGCACCACTACCAATAACCAGCCGGGTTGGCTGGTGAAAGGAAAGCTAGGTTATCGCTATACCCTGCCCTATAATTTGTCCACTGACCTTGGTTTACAGACTGTCTTTTCGACCTTCGCGGAAAAGCTGACTGTTAACCCCAGTTTTTTGATCAATTGGGAACCTTCAAATATCTATAACGCCTATTTTTCGGTGGTGCAATCAAGCCCAATGATCAGGAGCATATCTATCTCCAATACGCTGAGCCAGCCCTTATTTGATATTCTCATCCCTGCCGATCATTCCCTGAATACTCCCGAAAACCTGAATCTTAGTTTTGGGGGACGATTCATGCCCGTGATCGGCTATGACCTTGAAGCAAAAGTATTTACCAATATTCTGGTGAATCCCACCCTGATGGACAGCAGTTGGGTGGGTGATTTTAGCGATCAGGCCAGTTGGCTGACCAGCTATGATAAAGGGATGGTCAAGGGCCTGGACCTATCGATCCAGAAACGCACTGCTGGAATCCAAAGTCTGGCCAAGTATCGGTTCAGTCGAGCCAATCTCACCGATGTCAACGGCGCTGAATTTCTGTTACCCGGTCACCGTGAGCATGAATTTTATTTGATCCTGGATGGTAAATTGAAGGATAATATGGGTTATCGAATGGATTTGACTCTGGCATCGGGAAAGCGGTACTTGGGCAGTGATCAGAGTTGGGCGAGGTCTTCAGCCTATCATCGGATCGATATTTCATTTTATCGAGATGTAACCTGGGAGTTGGTCAATGGACGGGTCAGCTTGAAATTATTCAACCTGACGAACAGCAGTAATTTAGAATTTGATCAAGCTGCCTGGGTCATTAATGACCTGCAGGATCGCGCCTTTGTGCTGCTGCCATTCACACCCACCATAAATTTTAATTTTGTGTTTTAAGCTGCCCGGGTCGGTTTATAAGGGGGGGCTTATCCCGGAAGTTTCTCCGGGGTCATGAGCAGATCCTCCATCAGTTTTAGCTCATCAATTCCTGAGATGGTTATCTCCGGATCAACTTTAAAATGCTTTTGATCCAATTTATCCTCATAATCAATATCTTTTAAAATGAACTTTATAGTATTGATTCGAGCCTGTTTTTTATGGTCTGAACGAATTATAGTCCAGGGGGCCACTGTTCTGTTGGTCTCGGATAACATCTGGAATTTCTTCACAGAGTATTGATTCCACAGGTTCTGAGCTTCCATATCCACCGGAGATATCTTGTACTGTTTTAACGGATCGGTCTCCCGGGCCTTAAAGCGGGCCAGTTGAACTTCCTTTGAGACCGAAAAATAGAATTTAAATAGTTTGATCCCATCTTTTACCAACATCTGTTCAAACAGGGGTACATCTTTCAAGAAACGTTTGTTCTGTTCATCAGTGCAGAAGCCCATAATGGGTTCGACCATGGCCCGGTTGTACCAACTGCGATCAAAGAGGACCATTTCTCCGCTGGTGGGTAGATGCTGGATATAGCGTTGGAAAAACCACTGATTTCGTTCCCGGTCACTGGGCTTCTCAAGTGCAACCACTCGGGCACCACGAGGATTGAGATGTTCAGTGATACGTTTGATGGTTCCGCCCTTACCGGCTGCATCCCGCCCTTCAAAGATCATGAGAATTCGCCGGCCGTGTTCTTTTACATGCTTTTGCAGCTTCAGAAGCTCGATCTGCAGCCGCTGCATTTCCAGTTCATAATCCAGGGTTTTTTTCTTGACGAATACTGCGATCCGACCAGTGGAATCAAGCGCATGCATGTTAGCAGAGGCAGTCCCTTCATGCAGGTCGATTTTAACCGGGGTTTTAGCTCGGGTTGGTGTCTTTTTTACCAGGGGAGTCTGTGATCTGGTACGAGTCGTCATTTTGGTACTGCTTGCTTTTGGTGTCCTGCTTGCCGGTTTTTTATCCATGGTATGCCCCTTGTGCTTAACCGATAAATCGTCCATGTTTTCGACGTTGTTTTTGCATTATTTTCAATTCTCGGTCACCAGAGATAACAACATCGCTATTTAAGTTAAAATCTAAAGTTCGACTACGTCCCCGGTAGCGAACAGAATTGAGAATCAATTTTATGGTTTCCAATCTGGCTAGATGCTTACTATCTGATCGGATGATATGCCAGGGAACTTCCGGTGAATTTGTTTTCTGAAGCAGACGAAATTTTTTTTCGGTGAATTCATCCCATAGATCCTGTGCCTGGAGATCCACCTCACTAAGCTTCCATTGGCGCAGGGGATCGTTCAAACGGCGTTCAAATCGCCGATTTTGTTCCTCCTTGGAAACTGAAAAATAAAGTTTGAGTAGAATGGTATTGCCATCTTTTATGAAATTATGCTCATAGGTGTTGATAGTCCTTAAGAAATCACGGTATTGCTTTTGTGTACAGAAACCCATCACCGGTTCGACCAGGGCGCGATTGTACCAACTACGATCAAATAGTACGATCTCTCCATTTGAGGGAAACCGTTCGATATAGCGTTTCAAGTGCAGCTCGGTCTGTTGACGATGAGAGGGCTTGCCTGGAACCTCGATCCGATAACGCTTCTCATTCATATAGCGGGTCATGCGACGGATGGTGCCGCCCTTCCCTGAAGCATCTCGACCATCGAACAGGATGATCACTTTCTTGCCCACCTGTTCTATGTGCTGCTGTAGTTTGATCAGTTCAGCCTGGAAAGGTTTCAGTTCTTCATTCTGTTGATATTTATCCAGCGCAGCATTGACAATGCGTTGTTTCTGCTTTTTCTTTAAGGCATCTCTGAGCTCACCCATACCCGCTTTGCCAGCGGATGAGTCCATCTTCTTTTCAACCTTACTGAGAACAGAGCGGATGGTTTCAGTGGGTTTTGGATCACCTGATACGGGTGGTTCAGCGCCGATTTGTTCTTCATCTTGGATCATTTAGCTACTCCAGATCAATATTGGGGGATAAGTTATACCAATTGTACTTCCAAACGGCACTATAAATTCAAAATATTTTTCCGTTTATCAAACTTCAAGTTTTTAGCATAGCCGTAGCTATGGTAGGAACTTTAAGTACAGAGAAACGGGAAAAGATGCAGAAGTTAGGTGCCAGTTGGAAGTACAATTGGTATTAGCTATTTTAGCACCATCGTCCATGACTCACCCCTGAATAGGTCAATTATCTGATAACAAGTTTCCCCCGGAATATTTGCTGGGTTAGCCTGTATATCAGGCTAGCCCGAATATATACTAATTGAACTCGTCGAATAAAACCTTGTAAGTCACATAGGATATATTTTTTGCTTCCACCCCAGCCGGCAACTTGACCTCAACCCGAAATATAGATGATTCACCAGGGGAGAGTGAGCTCTCGCTGACAACCCCTGAGTAAAAGGTATGGGGTTCTCCGCTGATAAATGAAGAATCCTGGGCGACAATATTGGTACGCTTATCATGTAATCTAAATCGAATCCGGACAAAATCTGCCCGCCGCATACCTTTGTTGTTGATCTGTCCGATAAAGACCCGACTATCAGCGTGACGTTGATCCTCAAATTCGCCCTTCATGGTGACATCAGCATGGAGCCGATCATAGGGCTTTAGCTCTTTGATATTTTCCTGAACAATGGCCAGGGTTCCAATATTGGTCTGGACCACGATCTTATCCAGATCTTCGGAAATGATCCTACCCTGAACCACGGTTCCATTTTTTAAAGTGATCTCACTAATCTTCTCCGGGAAATTTATCAGACGCTTGATCTCTTTCCTGATCCGGGGTGCACTCAGGTCATCAAATTCACGCAGTTGAATCCGCATCCGATCCATCTCATTTTGGATCAGATGAATTTCTTCCCGTAATTCCTGCACCGTCTGATCAACTGACTGGGCCTTCAAGGATGGCTCAAAGAACTCCCGCTTGTCCGAACCTTCACTGGTTCCATCGACCTTTTTTTGTCCCGAACCCAGGAGCGGGAGCAGGAGGGTCAGGATCACCAGCAGTGCAGGGGTGTTTGGGTATATTCTACGCATCATTATTCACGCTCCCATGTCGATTGGGTGGAGCGGGCCACATGCTGCAACTTTTGGGTTAATTCCGGGCTGTCGATACTCTCCACCATCTCCTTGATGCCTTTATAGAAAATAAAATTATCAGGATTTCCCAGAATATCAATGAGTTGTCCAGCGATATCAGGATCTCGGTAGCTGGCCAGCGAGACCATGGCTCTTTTACGGAAACGACTGGGCATTTGGTCATCACGGGCGACCTTGATCAAAGCCCGCTTTAACTCAGGATCATCAAAATTACCCAGGGCTCTGGTAATGGCATCCACCATGGAGTAGTATGTGGCCTGTTCATTGTGCAAAGCATCGATCAAACTGATGAGCAGTCGCTCATCTTTCATTTCATCCATAATGGAAATGGCGTAGGTCTTAACCTGCTTTTGAGTTGCCGGATTATCCAGCATCTGAGCCAGCAAACGGGCAATGGCAGGGTCATTCTTAGTGGCCAGGATCTCCACGGCCAGATTCCGAATACCAATATCAATCTTCTTATTGGAAGCGATAGACATGAGGATGGGCACCACCCGGGCATCATTCATTTTACCAAGGGTCAGGGTCAAGTTCTGGAGAAAGGACGAATAGTCTTCCTGAGCATCCGCATAAAGTTTTAATATTAGCGCAACGGAGCGGGCATCGACCTGGTCTTCGATGATATTAAACATCTCATCACGTACCGTCACGTAACCAGCACGACTCTTTTGCATAGCTTGCAGGATGGTACGGGTATTTTCAACATCCTTAGTTTTGCCCAGGGCCTGCAATCCTATCTGAAATAAGGTGTAATCCAGATCACTCCCGTCTTTAAGCGAATTTCGGATGGCTTGAATACCCACTGGATCATTGGATTCTATCACCTTAAGCAGGGCTGCTTTCCGTACTTCCATGGGTAGACCTGGATTACGATAGTAGGCGATGAGGTTGTTTAGGGCTTTTTTCTTGCCGTCCCGAAAATCACTATAACTATCATTGACCATGTCAGTTGTGACTTCGCCTGAGGAACTACAGGCGGTGAATGATCCGAAAAAGATCCCCAGTAGCAGGATAACCAGTAAATGTTTCAATAAATGCTTCATGTTGAAGTCCGTTGATTCCTATTCGGTAAAACGCTTAAAAATTATCAGATTAGTTTATCGATAATACAGCTTGAAGTCAAGGTAATTCCCTTTGTTCCAATTGCTTAACGGGCCATTGTTTAAGTGATAGGTTCAGTCCGTCAAAATAACCGTATGAGTAATAATTCAAGAAATCACCGATGGTGAGAAAGGCACTTTTGCCAAAAGTTTTCAACTTGGGGTAGTGGATATGACCTGTGATCATATAATCCACACCCTCGGCAAACTTATCTTCAGCTAAAGCATAATTCTTACGGATATTATTGAGCAGGTATTCCGTCGTTTCAGCTTTGTATTTTTTGCGACTATGCCTGGATATCCAGCGGGCGATCCAGTGACCAATATTGGGATTTATCAGCCATTTGAACCCCCAGATAAACAAGGGGTTGCGAATTACTTGCTGCAAACGCAGATATTTTACATCCGCTTTATCAAGTCCATCACCGTGGAGCAACCAGAACTTTTTCCCGGCAAATTCGATGAGAGTCTCTTCCTGGTAGATCTGGATCCCGATGTCCCGGGCCATAAAATCTCCCAGCCAATAGTCGTGGTTACCACCAAAATAATGGATATTGATCCCGGCCTCCACCAATTCGCGCATCTTTGCATACACATCATAATATGCCTGGGTGACCACTGACCCATACTCAAAATAAAAATCAAACCAGTCACCCACGATAAACAGGGTGGCTTGTTCCACCTTGATCTGGTCCATCAGCAGGAATAACTCTTTACGTCGTTCACGTTCCAGATCATCAACTTGAAGCCGTAAATGAACATCAGAAATAAAATAGGCTGTATTTTTCATGGGCTCAAATTAAACGCTACAGATCAAGTTGAATGCAAAATTTTGGGGATCTTAGCAAAATTCCCGCTGGCTGGCTTCTTTCACCTTCAATTGTAGCTACGCTGTGACGCGACCGCCTACTCCCGGCAAGAATTGGGCAGAATAGGGGGATCAGCCTTGTTGGGTGGCTATAAGTAGTGTCTTTGCGCTTGCCCGGGCGAAGTTCTTGAATATGCCATTTCATTGACCAGCTCAACAACCAAGACTGAAACCGAAATTGGTCGTTCTTCCAGATCAATTTCAATCAACTATTTCCTGCTAAAATCAACAATCGTTAATCCGTGTTAATTGTTCCATATAACTCCCAGTAACCTGCGCTAAGCATGTAGGAAAAACCCTGGAAATAGTATGGGTCTATCGAGTCTCAGCGTTTGACAAGTCTGGTACCAAGACTTATCTTGATCAGAATTATTGGAACCCAAAGGAATTCCTGGCATAACACTATACTATTATGAAGAACAATAATACCACTATACAATTTTTACTGACCACAGTCCTGCTCCTGGTCTTTATGATCAACCCGGTAGAGGCTAAATTTGGTAAGAACAAGGTCCAGTTTCGGGGGATGGACTGGTCCTATATCCAAACCCCCCATTTCGACGTATATTTTTATAAGGGGGGCGAGACCATTGCCTACTACGCCGCTGATGTCGCCGAGAAATCATACGATCAGATATCCTATCAGTTGGACTGGCGTCTGAACAAACGTATTTCCATACTGGTTTATAACTCGCATAACGATTTCCAACAGACCAATGTGACCCTGGGCTATTTGCAGGAAGGTATCGGTGGGTTTACCGAGTTGTTCAAAAACCGGGTGGTCCTGCCCTTCGAAGGCAGCTATGAACAGTTCAGACATGTGCTCCACCATGAACTGACCCATGCCATGGTCAACGATCTCATCTTTGGTGGTAATGTGCAGTCCATCGTCTCGGGGAAGATGCGGGTAAATATTCCCCTGTGGCTGTCCGAAGGATATGCCGAATATTCGTCCCTTGACTGGGATTCAAGAGCAGATATGATTCTCAGGGATGCGGCCATCAATGGTGGCCTGCCGCCAGTTGAATATCTCAATTATTATATGGCTTACAAAGGAGGCCAGAGTGTCGTCCGCTACATTGGCGAGACCTTTGGCGTGGAGCGCATTGGTGAGATCTTTCATGAAACCCGTCATTTTAAGGATGTACCCAAAGCCATTGAACATACCCTGCACCTGGATCTGAAAACACTCACTGAAAAATGGCACTTTTCAGTCCGCAAAGATTACTGGCCGGATATCGCCGGGCGCAAAAACCTGGATGACATGGGACATCGCCTCACCGACCACAGCAAAACCCAGAATTACTTCAACGTGAGCCCGGCAATTTCACCCAATGGAGGCAAGGTCGCTTTTTTATCTGACCGTTCAGGTTATGCTGATATCTATGTCATGTCCGCTGATGACGGCGGGGATCTTAAAAAGATCGTCTCAGGACAACGGACTGCCGAGTTGGAGGAACTGAAATGGTTGAGTCCCGGATTATCCTGGGCTCCTGACAATCGGCATCTGGTTTTTGCTGCAAAATCGGGGAATGAAGATGCTTTGATCTTTTATGATACGGAGAAACAGACCAAGCACGCCCGCAAGCTGGGGCTCGATGGGATCTTCACAGCCGCCTGGTCACCAGATGGACAATTCGTGGCTTTCTCCGGCTTGCGTGATGGTGCCAGCGATCTCTTCTTATACTCCATCAAAACCAGGGAGGTCACCCAACTCACTTACGATTTGTTTGCTGATACCCGACCGGCCTGGTCTCCTGATGGCAGTGAGCTGGCGTTTGTATCCGATAGAGGCAATAAGCTGTTAACTGGAAATATATTACCAGGATCTCCTCAGGAACGTGATCTTCTTAATAGCCATGATTTTAGATCTACAGATATCTATACCATCAATGTGGCGACTGGTCTGATCAAAAGGATCACTGACAGCCCGGGGAGTGAGGATTCACCCTCCTATGCCAACACCGTCGCTAAACTGGCCTATACCTCGGACCGAAGCGGGATCTGGAATATATACTTCTACGATCTCGATGCTGAAATTGAGACCTCATATTCAGATATAATGTCGGGAATTTTCCAGATCAGTTGGAGCAAGGATGACTCCCGGTTGGTCTTTGCTGGTTACGAGAAAGGGGGCTGGGATATATTTACCATCAACAACCCCCTGAATCGAAAACTGCTCGACTCAAACCCACCGCTTTCCAATTACCTGCAACGGCAGAATCTGCAATTGGACCTGAGCTACTCGGATACACTACCTGATCCTGAACAAAAGACAGTAAACCCGTTCAAAAGTCATGTATTCGCCTATGGAAATAACTTTGAGGATGCTTCCATTGGGCCGGAAGCTGAGCCATTGGTCATTGAAACCAGGGACAGTACAGGTGCCTATGAGGTCAACCAATATAAAACCCGCTTTACCGTTGATCTGGTGGATGCTCAAGCCGGATACAGTAATTTTTTTGGAGTTCAGGGCAATGCCGTGATGATCTTCTCGGATATCATGGGAAATCATCGCATCCAATTCGGGTTTGAGCTGTATCGGAACCTGGATAATTCTGACCTGCTGCTTGGTTATGATTACCTTCCCAACCGCACTAATCTGCACCTCATGCTGTATAATTTACCTGATGATTACATCAGCGGAGATATCTACAATTTGAATCTGTGGCATTTCCGAAAATACGGGTCGGTCTTTGGTCTGGACTATCCCTTTAGCAAATACAGTCGGTTTGAAGCCAGCGTGAATTGGTTGAATATTTTTCAACGGGTCACTTCCTATAATATGCTGGAAAACACCGATGCTCAGGTCTTGTCCACTAGTTCGACCTATGTTTTGCCTGAGCTCAAACTGAGTTTTGACAATGTTTTATATGGCAGTCTCTATCCCATCGATGGCTGGCGGGCAGATATGTCTGTGAGAATTTCGCCGGATATGCCGAACTCTTCCCGACAGTTCGTAACATTTCGCACGGATCTCCGACGGTATTTTAAAGTAACCCGGGATTATTCTTTCGCCCTGCGTGCTTCAGCCGCCAGCAGTCATGGCAAGGTTCCGGAAAGATTTATGGCCGGGGGGCTGGGCAACTGGATCAATTATCGTTTGGATAACAACTACATCAACTATCTCTCCAATTATGAGGACCTGTATTTTTCAGAATATGTACTCCCGGTGAGAGGCGCCCCCTACTTTGGCTATGTGGGAAGCCACTATGCAGCTTTCAATGCCGAATTCCGCTTTCCTTTCATTGAATATCTCTCAGTCAAATGGCCCATATCAATGGTCCTGGGTAACGTGCGCGGTGAGATTTTCAGTGACTGGGTAAAGACCTGGGATGCAGATCAGCTTGCCGGACGAAGTTTTACAGATGCCCTCAGGGCCGATCAGAATAATAGTTATTGGGGCACCGGTTTCGGAATGCGAATGAATCTGGGAATTTTTGTATTACGCTATGATCTGGCTTTTGATATGTCCGTGAGTGCCCTGTGGGAAAACCGGCAGCACCTCTGGTCATTAGGTCTGGATTTTTGATGCAGACTCTGATCCGTTTACTGGGCCGCAAGACCATTGGTCTGGTGGCAAATATTGGCGAAATTTTCATCCTTCTCGGAAAGACCATAAAATACTTGAAATATTTTCATCAGGATCGAGTTCTCTACAACGAACAACTCTACCGCCTGGGAGTGAAAGCCCTGCCCCTGGTGGGAATAATAGCTGTATTTGCAGGCGCCGTTGCTGGTTGGCAGGGAGCTTATCAGTTGGAAGATACCTTGCCACCGCGGTTCTTTGGTCAGATAGTAGCGATCGGTATTTTATCAGAAATGGGACCGGTCCTGACTGCCTTGGTTCTTGCTGGACGCAATGGGTCATCTATTGGTGCTGAGATTGCCACCATGAAAGTGACCGAGCAGATTGATGCTCTGGAAGTCATGGCCATTAACCCCATCAGACATCTCGTAACCCCGAGAGTGGTAGCCATGGTCGTCATGCTGCCCTTATTGGTGGTGGTGGCTGACATTATTGCCCTGTTCACCGCTGCCCTTATTGGTGATCTGTTTTTCAATATCAGCGTACGTATGTTTTTTAATTCCTTTCAATCAGTCTTTGTGTTTACTGAAGATGTTTTGCCCAGTATTCTGAAAGCCCTGAGCTTTGGGATCTCAATCGGCCTGATCAGCTGTTGGGTCGGTTTAAAAGCGACCCGGGGTGCCACCGGAGTAGGACGGGCAGCCATTCAGGCTTTTGTATTCTCAGCTACCATTATTCTCATCAATGATTATGCAGTTGCAACTATCGTTTTTTAAGGAAGATGACCTCGCAAAAAGTATTTGGAAAAACACGGAATATGTTCTATGTATAATAAATACAGCTACTTATGGCAAATACACCTAAACCTATAAATAACAACACTCTGCGTCTCTGCGCGCTCTGCGAGAGGGACTTTCTGCGGGGGCGTCAAGGAAGTCAACCCACTATAATTTATGGCAAAAAGTAAGACTGTTTATGTCTGTGATGATTGCGGAGCGGAACACCCAAAATGGGTGGGACGTTGCAGTAGTTGTGGAGCCTGGGAGACCGTTAGGGAATTCAAACAGTCACCCCTGAAGATCAATCCAGTGGGCAGTCGCTCCGAACTTAAATCCCTGTCCCACATTAACCGCCACAACGAGAACCGGATCCGCACGACCCAGACAGAATTTGATACGGTGGTGGGCGGCGGTCTGGTCAAAGGCAGCATTATCCTGTTCGGTGGACAGCCGGGTATTGGAAAATCCACCCTGCTGCTCCAATTGTGCGGAATGATGGCGGAAGCAGGTCATGCTGTTCTGTATTTTTCCGGCGAAGAGAGCGAGGAACAACTGGCCATGCGTGCTGATCGGTTGGGGGTCAAGGCTGATAAGTTGATGTTTGCCAATGAATCAGTTGTGGAGCACATCATTCGCAGTATCAGCGAGCTGAAACCGGCCGTGGTGATCATTGACTCGATCCAAACAGCTTATTCGGAAAGTGGGGAAAATCTGCCAGGCAGTATCAGCCAGGTGCGTGAAAGTGCCGCCCAATTGCTGCGAGTAGCCAAAGCAATGAACGTCTGTATTGTACTGGTTGGGCATATCACCAAAGATGGTTTTCTGGCTGGACCAAAAATGCTGGAACACCTGGTTGATACCGTTCTGTACCTGGAAGGGGATCGCCAATCCCAGGTTCGTTTGCTCAGAGCCGCCAAAAATAGATTTGGAGCCACCAGCGAGTTGGGCGTATATGAAATGATGCGCGAAGGACTGATCCCGGTGGATAATCCAGCCAAATTATTTTTATCACAACGCCATAGTGATGTGAGTGGAGCCGTGGTGGTAACCAGTCAGGAGGGGAGTCGCACCTTTTTTCTTGAGGTTCAGGCTCTGGTCGCCGGCGCGGCTTACGGAAACCCTCAACGCAATGTCACCGGCTTTGATCTGAGACGGCTGCAGATGCTGTTGGCGGTGCTGGAACGCCGGGCAGGATTTCAGTTGGGCACCCAGGATGTTTTTATCAATGTGGTAAGTGGCTTGAAGATCGCCGAACCGGCCGCAGATCTCGGAGTAGCCATTGCCATTATTTCCAGTTTGAAAAATAAGGTTGTCGATCCCGGCGCATTGATCATCGGGGAAGTCGGTCTGGGTGGTGAGGTCCGTAATGTAGGACAGGTCAGACGCCGGGCCGAGGAAGCCCGGAAACTGGGGTTCGAGCACATCATTCTACCCTATGGGGAACACAAAAACATGCGAGATCTGGGGCTTAACATCACGCCGGTACGCAGTGTTGCAGAAGCAGTTGATGTGGTGTTTTAGAATTAAATAATTAGTAACAAGTGAAGCTGGAAATTAGGTATAAGATAGCGTGGAAGGATCCATCCTCGTCACATCGAAGGGAGTCGAGCTGCGAGATTTGGGATAAGGGGGTGTCACACTGAGCCCGTTGAAGTGCTCTCGAAGGACGACCCTTCAACTGGTCTTCGCTTTCCGTCTGCGACCGGTAAACCTTTCGACTTTCAACTTTGACGCCCCCGCAAAAAGTTCCTCTCGCAGAGGCCGCAGAGTATTGATATTTATGAGTTTAGACATATTTTCGATATATGGTTGTATTTAAAGGATTTAGGCCACATTCTATGATTTCTCAACTACTTTTTGCGGAGGCGTCGACTTTCGACTTTCGACTTTTGACTCTGGACGATAAATGCAAATAAGATCATTACAGACATGCGCCACCACTAAAGCCCGATCAGCTGAGTTGCAGACTGACCACGGAACCATCCAAACCCCGGTCTTTATGCCGGTGGGGACGGCCGGTTCGGTTAAATCCTTATCACCGGATGACCTTATTGATACAGGATCTCAAATTATTCTGGGTAATACCTACCATCTTTTACTGCGTCCAGGCATGGAGATTATTCGATCTGCTGGTGGTCTGCACAAATTCATGAGCTGGCAGGGCCCCCTGCTTACCGATAGTGGCGGGTACCAGGTATTTTCCCTGGGACGCATGAATAAGATCAGTGAAGTGGGCGTGGTCTTTCAGTCGGTCCTGGATGGCTCACGCCACTCCCTGAGCCCTGAGATCAGTATGGATATTCAGCGGACCCTCGGATCAGATATTGTGATGGCCTTTGATGAGTGTACCGCATATCCGGCCACGCGTGAAGTCGCCCAGATTTCCATGGAACTCACCCATCGCTGGGAAGAGCGGAGCCTGCACTACTTCCGCTCCAACCCCCCCCACTATGGTCACGATCAGCAGCTCTTCGGGATCGTTCAGGGGAGTGTTTATCCTGAGCTCCGAAAGCTGAGTGCCCGGGTGCTGACTGACCTGGGTTTTGATGGGTATGCGATTGGCGGTTTGAGTGTTGGCGAGCCCAAAGAGGATATGTATGCCATGACCGATGTGGTGACTGATATCCTGCCACCGGAGCAACCCCGCTATCTCATGGGGGTGGGCAAGCCGGAAGACCTGGTTCAGGCCGTGGCGTTGGGGATCGATATGTTCGATTGTGTTCTGCCAACCAGAAACGCCCGCCATGGGATCATGTTCACCTGGGATGGTCCCGTTTCGGTCAAGGCTGCCCGCGAAAAGGACGTCCACGAACCCCTGGATGCCGATTGCGAATGTTATACTTGCCAAAATTTTAGTCGAGCCTATCTGCGACATCTCTTCAAAGCCAACGAACTGCTGGTGTACCGTTTGGCCAGTCTCCATAACATCCACTTTTATCATAGCCTCATGTCCGGCATGCGGACAGCGATCCAGGCCGGTGATTTTCCTCAATTTCAGAATGACTTCTTTAATAGATATGATGTGAAACGGGCTGGAGGGCAGCGCTAGGATGAGAATGCCGCTGCCTGCCGGACTTATCGAAGCCGAATTCGTTTCTCGGCCAAATCGCTTCTTATCCAGGGTGAAGATTGCGGGTAGAATTCATGACTCCCACGTTCCTGATCCCGGTCGTTTGAAAGAATTATTATTTCCGGGAGCCCGGGTTCTGGTAGAACCAAAATCAGGTGCTGGACGCAAGACCAAATTTGCCACGGTCATGGTCTATTCAGGTACGGAGTTGATCTCCATCAATTCTCAGTTGCCCAATCGCTTTGTCAGGGTCTGCCTGGACGCTGGCGCGCTTCCCGAATTTGCCGGTTGGAGCGTAAAAAAGCAGGAATACACCCTGGGCCGTTCGCGATTTGACTTTTTATTGGAGCGGGACGGTGAGGAAAAATTATTGGAAGTCAAATCGGCAACCCTGGTAGAGAATGGTACGGCTCGTTTTCCTGATGCTGTAACAGCCAGAGGTACCCGCCATGTACAACATCTGGTCGAATCTATTACACCACAACGATCTGCGGCAGTACTGTTCATCGTCCAGCGATCAGATGCCACACGTTTTGAGCCTCACTGGGGCCGCGATCCAGAATTTGCCGGGGCACTGCAAACTGCGGTAGCCGCTGGATTGGAATTGATCATCTATACCACCCGACTCGAGCCGGATGCCATGACCCTGAAAGAATCGATCCCCTTTGATCTGGAGACCAGGAATGAATAGATCAGTTACGTCTGCACTCTTGCTAATGACCCTGCTGGCTGCTCTCTGGACCTGTGCCAATGAGCGGGCGATCTCAGGTGGTTCAAAGGATAAAACAGCACCGCGGATCCTGTTTAGTACTCCTGAAAATGAGGTGGTAAATGTCGATCTGAATACCACTATTTTTATCAAGTTCTCTGAGCAGATGAAAAGATCTACCTTTTCATCCGCCTTGCAGATCTGGCCGCGACCGCCAGGTGATTTCGAGATGAAGTCGGGCTGGACCTGGTTAAAGATCAGTTTTAACGAAGCTCTGGAACAAGATATCACTTATTTGTTGACCCTGGATAAACAGGCACTGGATCTGAGAGGAAATGGTCTTGAATCAACCTACGTTTTGGCCTTTAGCACAGGCGCAGATCTAAACTCAGGGCGTCTAAGTGGATCCATTCAGGGGTCCAGGGCGATTCGCAAGAATGGAGATATATTACTGTACCGGGTCTTTGATACACCCCTTAATGAATTAAGACAACAACCTGCTGACTATATTTTTCAGCCGGATGATGATGGTACATTTGAACTGTCTTACCTGGCAGAACGACCCTACATGCTATTCTATCATTGGGATCGTAACCGCAACAAACTGATAGATGGAGATGATTTCTTTGGGCGGCCAGAAAATGCTTCTGTACTGGCCCGCCCTGATAGTACAACCATCAAGCATAAGCTTTGGCCACAGGTCATGGCTTTGGATCAGATAAAATTGCTGGAAGTCTCGGATCTGGGTGGACAGTTCATTCAGATCAGGACCGATCGACCAGTGACTCAGGCGACGCTTGATCAGATAGAGTTGGTGGCTGACAGGGTCAGTATTCCGATTCTGGGCTCATCTCTGGTCAATGAAGATGAATATGCCATGCACCTTAACACTGCCATGCCAATTGCTGAAGCTGCACCGGTGTGGTTGAATAATTTCCAGGACACAAGTGGATTTAAGCTCCATTCAGATACGCTCATCTATCACTCTACTGCCATATTTGATACGCTACAGTTTGATGATCTCAGCGTAAAATGGGTAAACGGAAGCGCCCAGCGCTTCCCGGCTGAGAGCTCAACGCTGCAGATCAAAGCGAATCTGCCCTTTACATTTAGATCCGACAGTGCGTTTCGAATGGTCGATACCATCATCGACACGGTTCAAATTCCAGGAAAACTTCAAAAAGTATCAGCTATGGAATGGGCGTTCACACCAGATACGATTTTGGCCGACGGCCATAGTTTTCAATGGGAGATCCAGACCAGATTTATTTATTCAGGTGTGACACATCACGAATTGGATTCACTTATGCAGGGTCAGGTGGAAACTGTTCCGGCCGATTCTCTGGGAAGTCTGCGGATTTTCCACAATGGAAATTATGATCTGGAGTGCAAGCTCACCGGTCGCGGTATCAACCGATCCTTCAAACTAAAACCAGGTATACCTCATCTGGTGGATCAGCTGCCGGCTCAGAAATATTTTTTATCGGCCTATGTTGATCAGGACGGAAATGGCCGTTATACCAGTGGCGGTTTAGGACCAGTCTCAGGCTCAGAACCGTTCTGGTTCTATCCGTCTGAGATTCGGATACGGGCCAGATGGGAGACCGACCTGGGCGAGTGGGAGTTGGATTAGGATGGGTGTTTGTGAGCTTGGATATAAAGGGTATCCAGGAATAAGGTATACGGTAGAAGGGGTGGGATCCATCCTCGTCACATCGAGCGGAGTCGAGATGCGAGGCTTGGGAGAGGGGTATAAGAGGTGTCACACTGAGCTCGTCTGCTGACCTAGCTCCCGGGAGTTTAGGTAGGTCGAAGTGCTTGCGAAGATCCATTCTTTTGGCATAAAAAAACTCCGCATTGCGAGAGGCCAATTTTTTTAAAGTGAAACCTTGGTTACTATGAATAATTTTTACAAATACAACGCTGCAGGGAATGATTTCATCATCTTTGATGACTGGCATGAGACATTGGATCTTGATCGCCAGCAGATCATTAATCTGTGCCACCGACGGTTTGGGATCGGGGCTGATGGAGTATTGGTTCTGACCCCTGACCAGGAGACTGATTTTCGCATGAATTATTTTAATGCAGATGGGTCCCGGGGCTAGATGTGCGGAAATGGGGCCAGATCACTCGTGCGATTTGCTGTTGCCCAGGGAAAAGCCGGACAGAATGGAAAATTTATGGCTGATGACGGTATGCATGAATACCAGATCCAGGCTGGGCAGATTAAAGTTCAGATCCTGGTAAACGACCGCCTGCACCCCTGGGATATCCCCAGAGCCGGCTGTGGATTTATCGATACGGGTGTACCCCACCTGATCATCCCCGTTGATACCCCGGCTACTGAAGATCTTGATCCAGTGGGTCAGGCCATGAATGACCATTCAGGCCATCCCCGGGGAACCAACGTTAATCTGGTAGGCCGATCAGCCACCGGGATCATGGTTAGAACCTGGGAACGGGGGGTCAAGGTTGAAACCCTGGCCTGTGGAACAGGGGCTACTGCTGTGGCGATCTATGTCAATGAGGTCTGGGGGGTGGACTGGCCGATCCAGCTCACTTATAAAGGGGGCGAACTCGAAGTTGATCTGCATGGAAATCAGTATTGGTTAAAGGGGCCTGCCGAATTAGTTTTCGAAGGTCAGGTCGCATTATCCCAGCGTTCCAGCAATTAGGAGAGAAGAGGTAGCAATGTCATTTTATGCAGTCATTATGGCTGGTGGTGTTGGCAAGAGGTTCTGGCCTCAAAGCCGACGTGCCACCCCCAAACAATTATTAAACATTGCCGGTGCAGAAAGCATGTTGCGGATGACGGTGGACCGGCTGAAAAAAGTAACTGAAACTGATAATATTCTCATCATCACTAATTCAGAGCAGGAAAAGGGTATTCGGACCGAGATCCCGGAATTGCCTGAGGATAATATCCTTATCGAGCCTGATGGGAAAAATACCGCTCCCTGTATCGGGTTGGCGGCTATCATTATCCAGGAACGGGATCAGGATGCTGTCATGGGAGTTTTTCCGGCAGACCATTACATTCAAGATACCGATACTTTTGTTGAGTATCTACGCCAGGGAATTCGAACGGCTCGGGATATGAAAGGACTGGTTACTTTTGGGGTAATCCCAACCCGACCAGCTACGGGCTACGGCTACATTCAATACCATGAACGTACCAGTCCCGATGAACCGATCTATGCCGTAAAAGCCTTTGCTGAAAAACCGGATCTGACCACTGCCCGGCTCTTTCTGAAGAGTGGTGACTTTCTCTGGAACAGTGGGATGTTTGTCTGGCAGGTTGATGTTATCCTGAAGAGTTTTCAGGAATTTTTACCAGAGATATGGGATAGCCTGGATAATATCAGGGGAGCTATCGGGAAACCTGTATGGGGTTCCGTCCTAACGGTTGAGTGGGCCACGCTGAGGAGCATTTCCATTGACTACGGTGTGATGGAAAAAGCCCGGAATGTTTTTGTCTTGAAAGTTGACTATTCCTGGAATGATGTTGGTTCCTGGGATGCAGTTCATGAAATGAGAGACAAGGATGACTCAGGCAATGTGACCGAAGGTGACGTGATCTATCAGAATGCCCATAATAATCTGGTGTATGCCAAGGGGAAGACGGTGGCCATGGTCGGTGTGGATAATCTGGTGGTCATCGATACGGCAGATGCACTCCTGATCATTCCCCGCGGTGACACCGAGCAGGTCAAAGAGTTGGTGGACAATTTTGAGAAAGAAAAACGAGCTTCATTGCTGTAGAGCATGGGACTCTGGACAGTAGGAATTAGAAACGGGTATAGTGTATCGGGTATCGGGGAAGGGGTGTGTCATCCTGAGGCTGCCTACTGGCTACAACCAGCAAGCTTTTAGACCGGTCTGCGCCTATCTGCTACGACCGGCAAGCTTTTCGACTCTCGACTTTAGACTTTAGACTTTAGACTTTCGACTTTCGACTTTAGACTTACAGGGTAATTTGCATGAAAGCTGAACACATTCGCGAAGAATTTGAAGCACTGGCCGAAAGGTTGGGCTACACCATTCGCTTTGAAAAAGGTGATTTTAAGGGGGATGCTTGTCGCATTAACGCC
>JAJRSW010000057.1 GCA_024278595.1 Fidelibacterota bacterium
GTGGTCACGCCGGATAATACCTTTTATGAGAAATTGAGGAAGAAATTGCATTGGGGACAGCGCTCCAGCTGAACTATCCGTAGATGGTGGAGGGGTGTTTGCGGTCTAAAGGGCGTGGCAATTTCTTTTTTCGAAGCCAGAATGGCGATTAACGACTGTTGATGAGCTCGCAAAAAGTATTTAGACAATCACAAAATATGCCCTATAATCATTAAATACAACTACTTGCGACAAATACACATAAAGCAATAACTAACAACACTCCGCGCCATTTCGATGGGTGGTCCCTGAGCTCAGTCGAAGGACTCAATGCAACGCTCTGTGGCCTATGCGAGAGGGACTTTCTGCGGAGGCGTCAATGTTGATTTGAGAAGTTTTGTGGCTCCGAGTAGAGGGTCGATCGAATACTAAACCCCTCACTTCTGAATCTTAACTCATGCTCCTCAGAAAGCGATAAATGCAGTCATTCATAACAATGGGGACTCCAGCGGTTTTTGCCAGTTGGCCGGCTGTTTCATCATAAACATTATCCTGCATCCAGATCAGTTTTAGTACCTTGCTTTTCAAGGCGGATCGAACAATTGGCAGGACCTGGTCTGAGCGCCTGAAAATATTGACAATATCAACACCGATTGGAATGCTCTCCAGATCGGGGTAACATTTCTCACCAAAAAGTTCGGTATGACCAGGATTGACCGGCAGTACTTGATAACCCTGTGCCCTGAGATATTTGCTGATCCAGTGACTGGGCCGGGATATGTTTGGGGAAGCGCCAACGACTGCAATGATTTTACTGGTCTGGAGTAGACCGACTATCTCATCAGGCGTCATATCTGGTCAATTTTTTATAATCAAATTTTTCAGAACATAGCCTGCTATGCCAGGATTCTCCTTTAATCGGCGGCTGGAATAGGCGTACCATGCACTCCCGAAAGGAACATATATCCGCACGCGGTGCCCGGCTTGAAGGAGTTCTCCCAGTCGTCTTTCAAGGGGAACCCCAAGCAGGGCCTGAAATTCGTATTTATCGGGGAGAACCCCCAGTTCTGAGATGAGCTTCAGGGATTCATCGATGAGGTGGGGGTCATGGGCCGCAATTCCCACGTAAGCGTCATTGCTGAGCATCTCCCGGACAAGATCAAGGAAATTCCGTCGTATCTCATCCTTCGACTGATAGGCGATCTCGGCCGCTTCCTGATAGATTCCCTTGCAAATTCTCAGGTTACCCCCATTTCCGGCAATGGCTTTCACATCATCCAGACTACGGCGCATATAAGATTGGATCACGGTTCCCAGGTAGGGGTGCCTTTTCCGCAATTTTTCATAGATCATAATGGTTTGGGTCGTATAGGGGGAGTCTTCCATATCGATCCGAATGAAAAGCTCCGATTCGTGGGCTTTTTCAACGATCTGACTAATGTTCTCATAGGCCAGATCTTCTGATATCCCCAACCCCAGCGCCGTAGGTTTCAATGAGATATTTTTCTCGATCCCACTCTCCAGGACCTCTGAGATCAGGTGCAAATATTCCTCTCGTTCGGTATTGGCTTGCGCTTCAGTGGAGATAGACTCACCCAGAATATCCAGGGTAGTCAAGAACCCCTGGCTTTGCAGGTCTTGACAAGTTTTAATGGCGGAAGCGATATCCTCGCCGGCGATATAGCGTTTTGAGATCATTTTTACGATAGCCCGTGGAGCCAGGGGCATCAAGGCAACAACCAGTTTATTGAACACACAACCTCCGTGTTATTTGAGTGTCAGAGAATCATCATGTCAACTCAGCGCAAGGGACGCTGATAGTACTCGAAGACTTTGCCAGTATCATGCCAATTAGGATATTTTTGGAGGACTTGAGTATGGAGTGAAAAATGTTTTGAAACACCTTCTCGAACGTGACCTGAGACAAACAGATAGCCGCGTTTTTTTAACCAGTTTATATAAACTCGTTTTAACATCTTGGCATAACCCTGTCCCTGATATTTTTCATCGAAGATGAAAGCATAAGTATAAATCGTCTCGTGATCACCAAGGGTCGGATCCACAACGGCCCAATTTTCATCCTGAAAATTCTCCAGGGGCACACCAACCAGAAATCCGATGAGTTCATGGCGCAACACACCAACAAATGGTAGAGTGTGAGGGTGGTTGAAATATTTCCAAACAGTCTTTTTTGTGAAGGCTGTTCCAGGTCCAAAGGGTTTTATAAGCCCCTGAGAGATATGAATGATACGCTCTGCATCCTTGACTGACAAGACTTCGATAAGCTTGATCTGGAAATTCAAGGTGGCAGCAATCAAACGCTGCTCTGAATGAGCAGGGATTTTAGTTGGGGGCTTAAAAAATTCCAATTGAGACATGGCGCGCAAGTTTAAAACCCGGGTCATCTTTAACCAATTCTTTTTAGCGCTATAATCACATAGATTCAGACCTGGGGAGAAACTGAGACTTTCCCAAATTAGCCTGAATAATTCATAGCCACCAAGTCACGAAAGTTGAGTCCATATATTTCTGTAAAATAGAGGAGAGTTAAAAAAAGCTAATAAAAAGGCCACGGTTTTCAATTAATTTTGAAATCGACAATAATCAAAAAGGAGAAAACCATGGCCAAGAGACAGCTTA
>JAJRSW010000058.1 GCA_024278595.1 Fidelibacterota bacterium
ACAAAGACACTAAACCACGAATATTATTAAAGTTATGAACAAGGTCATTATAAACAGAATTATTTGCATCTGTGAGTGATAAATTTTGACAAGCATATATATTTTAGAACTTTGGGCCTTCGTGCCTTCGTGGCTATGAATTATTCAGGTTAAATTGCCGTTAATACCCTTCAAGGGCACTTTGGCCGGGGTCAGTGACTTGCTAGGGAGACGAATC
Organism: Fidelibacterota bacterium; assembly: GCA_024278595.1. GTDB lineage: Bacteria > Fidelibacterota > UBA8477 > UBA8477 > JABMPR01 > JABMPR01. The sequence continues at coordinate 218 of JAJRSW010000058.1, forward strand.
CTATGTGTGTCCCTGCCCTGGTGCGTGATGTGCCACTGATTGAGGAGCAGCCTGTTCTGCCTGCCAGGTCGTAGCCCTTTGGCTGGGACTGGAGCTTGAAGAGGATGAGACTACTGCTACTTTCATACATTTATTTAATCTGCATTATTCATGAATTATTGCCACGAAGGCACTAAGCCACGAAGATTATTAAAGTTATGAACAAGGTCATTTTAAGCATAATTATTTGCATCTGTGAGTGATGATTTTTAATAAGCATCTATTTTTTAAAAATTTGTCTTCGTGACTATAAATTATTCAGGTTAACCGCTGCGTGTTAATGCGAGTCCATTTGTGTCATTCTTGTCAAGAAAAATAACTACTGGAAAAATATTGAACAAATTAATAATTATACCGTTGAAAGCGTGTTGCCGCTTTAATATGGATCGGTAATAAGATCGGGAGAATGCGCGTTGAGTAAAAAAGAGAAACAGGCCATGAAATCAAAAGGGGGGAGCGCTTTTCGCGGTCTACTCCATATAATTGTATCTGTGCTGATACTGAGAGCCACTGTCATCGAAGCTTACAATGTTCCCACTGGCTCCATGGAAACCACCATTCGCATTGGTGATTTCATTCTGGGTAATAAATTCATTTATGGGATACGCACACCAGACTGGATCGGAATTCCCTGGACAAATTTTGGATTCTCTGTGCCCTATTATCGCTTACCCGGGTTTGAGCAACCTAAAACCGGTGATGTGGTGATCTTCAGATATCCCAATGACCATTGGCCGGCCAGTCAGATCGGTCCCCTTGATCCCAGCCTGAACTATATCAAGCGCTGTATTGCCGGACCTGGACAGACGGTGGAGATCATTGAGAAGGACGTATTCATTGACGGGGTCCAATTCGCTCTGCCTGAACATGGCCGGGCATCAAAACTGAATCTTTACGACGAAGCGTACCAGGAGCGGATGATCTTTCCCCGGGGGATAGGTAATCGCGATAACTTTGGCCCGCTCTACATCCCCGCTGCTGGGGATACTTTGACCTTCGATTCGATCAATCTTGACCAGGCCGTTAATGTGATCTCACTGGAAGGGCATGCGGTGCGGCCAGGTATTGGTGGCGGGCTTAAGATCGACGGAGTTTCAGCCGACTATTATGTCTGTGAACAAAATCACTATTTTATGATGGGGGATAATCGGGATAATTCTCATGATAGCCGGTATTGGGGACTGGTACCAGAATCCAACATTATCGGGGAAGCCATTCTCACCTATCTGAGTTGGGAACAAACCGAACCCAACCTCCTCAAAAGAATCTTCAAAATTCGCCCGGGACGGATGTTTAGGTTGATTGATTAGGATCAAACTGCCAATTTAGCATTAAAGGCGAGGTTTAAATCCTCGCCTTTTTGTTATTGGGTCATCCCGCGCGGAGTCGAGGGATAAATATGCAGGATCAAAAAATTGTGTAGCCTCGATTCCGCTGGGGATGACGGTCATGCATATCGCTAGATGGATTCACCATAGAAAAGTCCCATCTACCGTTTGATTGATCAGACCCTGAGATTTATTTATACAGTTATAGAGTCAGCAGAGAAACTGCTGATATTACGAAATCAATGTAATCCGTGTAATCTGTGGTTTCATTTTGTTATCTTCGTATTAAACATTATGAATTTCCACGCTTCCATATTGACTTCCTTCACATTATAATAGTGCGTTCTTTGCTAGGCAGAAATTAAGTATTTAAGTAATATTCCTAACTTACTGAGGCACAATGACATCTCAAGATATTCGAAACCAGTTTATCCAGTATTTCAAGGATCGTAACCACAAATTTGTGCGCAGTTCCGGTGTGGTCCCTTTTGATGATCCAACTCTGCTGTTTACCAATGCCGGTATGAATCAATTCAAGGGTATCTTTCTTGAGACAGAAACTGCTGAGTACCCCCGAGCCGTCAATTCGCAAAAATGTATCCGGGTCAGTGGCAAGCATAACGATCTGGAGGAAGTTGGCCGGGATACCTACCACCATACCTTCTTTGAGATGCTGGGGAATTGGAGCTTTGGTGACTATTACAAAGAAGATGCCATCAAAATGGCCTGGGAATTGTTTACCGACGTGTGGAAAATCCCCAAGGACAAGCTGTATGCCACGGTTTACAAAGATGATGACGAAGCCTTTGAGCTATGGGAGCAGGTGACTGATATCCCCCGGGAAAATATTCTGCGTTTTGGTGATAAGGACAATTTCTGGGAAATGGGGGAAACTGGTCCCTGCGGTCCCTGTTCAGAGATCCATGTGGATGTGGGTGGTGATCCAGCCATAAGCGGGTCTCATCCTGAATTGGGGGTCAACACCGATAGTCCCCGTTTTATCGAGCTGTGGAATTTGGTATTTATCCAATATTTCAGGGAAGCAGACGGGTCCCTTACCGACCTGCCCAACAAACACGTTGATACGGGTGCCGGTCTGGAACGCATCGTGGCTTTTGTCCAGGGCAAGACCAGCAACTACGATACCGACCTGTTTACACCCATTCTGGATGAGATCAGTGAGATAACGGGATCAAAATACGATGCTGGTGAGGCTGGTATGGCGCAGCGCGTGATTGCTGACCATGTGCGCATGCTGACCTTCTCGATCTCGGATGGTGCGTTACCGGCCAATGATGGTCGGGGCTATGTCTTGCGTCGCATCCTGCGTCGGGCCGCCCGCTATGGTCGAAATCTGGGGATGGACGAAGCCTTTATCTACAAATTGGTTCCCGGGGTGGTGAGGATCATGGGGGAGGCCTACCCTGAGCTCCATGAGCGGGTAGCCTATATCCAGAAAGTCATCAAATCCGAGGAAGATTCTTTTGGGCAGACCCTGGACCGGGGTTTGCTCAAATTTTCGGATCTGGTTACTGAAACATTGGCCGCCGGTGCTAAAACCATCTCCGGCGCAGAGGTGTTCAAACTTTATGATACCTTCGGTTTTCCCGTCGATCTCACCCAGCTCCTGGCTGAGGAAAAAGAACTTGATGTGGATGTGGCTGGTTTTGAGTCACTTATGGCCGCTCAGCGTGAAAAAGCGCGTCAGGCCACCCAGTTCAAGCAATCCGCTTCGCAAGGCGCTGAATGGCGGATTCTGAAGTCCGGGAGCCATTCCAGCTTTCTTGGCTATACCCACCTGCGCCTGGATACCAGCATTGCTCAAGTGCTGGAAACCACTGATAAATACTTTGTGGTTCTGTCAGAGACCCCCTTTTACGCGGAGAGCGGTGGTCAGGTCGGTGATTCTGGCCGAATATTCAATGCGAACATGGAATTGCAAGTCCTGGATACCCGTAAGGAGGGTGACACCATCATTCATGAAACCCGCCTGGTCTCAGGTGAGTTTAATACAGCGCCGGTGATAGCGGAGATCGATGTTCAACGCCGGCAGGCTATCATCCGGAACCACAGTGCCACACATTTGTTGAATGCTGCCCTGCGCAAGGTTCTGGGTGAGCATGTGAAGCAGGCGGGATCCCTGGTCGATGCGCATCATCTCCGCTTTGATTTTAATCATTTTGAGAAGATGACCAGCCAGGAACGGACGCTGGTTGAAAAGATGGTCAATGAACAGATCCGGAAGAATACTTCTGCCATTATCCGCGAACAAAGCTTTGATGATGCCCGCAGTGAAGGGGCGCTGGCTTTCTTCGGCGAAAAATATGGTGCTGAGGTCCGTACGGTCAAGTTTGGGGAGTACAGCCACGAACTGTGTGGTGGTGTGCATGTCCGGGCCACCGGCGCTATTGGTTACTTTCGCATCGAATCAGAATCAGCCATTGCGGCAGGCGTACGGCGGATCGAAGCTGTGACGGGCAGCACTGCTGAGGAAAATGCCCGGCAGGAGCGTGGTGCGGTGGATCAACTGCGCCATATTCTGAATTCTGAGATCGGGGATCTGGGACAGCGGGTTCAAACTCTCATTGATGAGCAGAAACAACTGGAAAAGCAGCTTAAACATCTATTTTTTGACCAGGCCGCTTCCAGGCTGACTCAGATAATTGATAATGCCCGTGTGATCAGTGGTGTAAATGTCGTAAGTGAAGTGGTTGAAGTGCCTGACACTGAGGCACTTAAGGATCTTGGATCTGAACTTCTGCGTCAGTTGAAGAGTGGGGTGGGAATTCTTGGAACAATTGTTGAAGGAGCCCCTTATGTAGTGTGTGTGGTATCTGATGATATGATCGCACAACATAAGATAAAGGCTGGTAATATTGTCCGTGAACTTGGAAAACAGCTAGGTGGTGGTGGCGGTGGTAAACCGCAGATGGCTACTGCCGGGGGCCAAGATGCCGGCGCTTTGAAGCGTGTTATCACAGATGCTTATGACCTGATAGGAGCACTTTTGGGATGCAAACCAAACTAATTATAGAGCGATCCACTGCGGGACAGGTGGGCACCTCACTCCCGGAACTTGATGTACCCGAGCAGATCCTGAATACCATGCTACCGGAACGATATCTGCGAGCCAGGGCCCCGCGTTTGCCTGAAGTCTCAGAGCCTGAAGTCGTCCGCCATTATGTGGATCTATCCACCAAAAATCATCATGTTGATAAAGATCTGTATCCGCTGGGGTCCTGTACGATGAAATACAACCCCAAGATCAATGATTGGACCGCCTCCACTCTGGCCGAAGCGCATCCCTACCAACCTGAATCCCTAAGTCAGGGGCTGTTGGGGATCTATTACGATCTGGAGCAGCAACTATGTGCTATTACGGGGATGAAAGCGGTTACCCTCCAGCCCGCAGCTGGATCACAGGGAGAGTTGGTGGGGGTCTTGCTTATGCGTAAGTATCATGAGTTACGGGGGCATGCTACAAAAGATGTCATCCTTATCCCGGATGCTGCCCATGGCACTAATCCAGCGTCAGTGGCCATGGCTGGCTACAAAGTGGTCGAGGTCAAGAGTGATGCCGAAGGATTGGTGGATCTGGCAGATTTTGCCTCAAAGGTGAACGACCGGGTTGCTGGATTTATGCTTACCAATCCGAATACTCTTGGTCTTTTCGAAGAGAAGATTACCAAAATTGCGAGCCTCATCCATGATGTTGATGGATTGATGTATATGGATGGTGCCAACATGAACGCCATGCTGGGTCTGGCACGTCCTGGCGACATGGGATTTGATATTACTCACCTGAACCTGCACAAGACCTTTTCCACCCCCCATGGTGGCGGTGGTCCCGGATCCGGCCCCATTGGAGTCACTGAAAAACTGATTGATTATCTACCCAGACCCCGGGTAGAAAGAGTGGGGGGGGCTTATCATTTGAATTACGACTATCCCAACAGTATTGGCCGGGTGCATGGTTTCTATGGTAATTTCGGGATTTTGATCAGGGCCTGGACCTATATCCGCATGCTGGGGCCGGATGGCCTGAGAAACATCTCAAAAGCTGCCATCACCAATGCCAACTACCTCATGCATCAGTTGAAAGATGTGTTTGAGTTGGCTTATGACCGAACCTGCATGCATGAATTTGTCCTATCTGCCCAGGCCCAAAAGGAACAGGGCGTCAACGCTCTGCAGATCGCTAAACGTCTGTTGGATTACGGCTTTCATTCTCCCACCATGTATTTTCCGCTCATCGTGAAAGAAGCTCTGATGATCGAACCGACAGAGAGCGAGAATAAGGCCAGCCTGGATCGCTTTGTTGAGGTCATGAAACTCATCGCGGAGGAGGTGGAAAACAACCCGGCTCTACTCCTCTCAGCGCCCCACAATACACCTGTCGGACGAGTGGATGAGACCTACGCGAATCGCAATCTGAACGTGCGCTGGTAATGGCCTTTCAATATCTGAACGATCGTTTGCACTGTGAGAGTGTGGATCTGAAAACGGTTGCCGAAGCTTACGGTACTCCGAATTATGTTTATTCCGAAACGATCCTGCAACGCAATGCAACTGTGCTAAAAACCTGCTTTATAGACCGGGGGTTCAAGGTCTCTTATGCCATGAAGGCCAATTCAAACCCGGAGATCCTAAAGCTCTTTCACAGCTTTGGTCTGGGTATGGATATTGTGTCAGGCGGTGAGTTAAAGCTGGCTCAGCACCTTGGATTCACCAGTGACGAGATCAATTATGCCGGCGTGGGTAAAACCCTGGAAGAGCTCACCTTGGCATTGGAAGCTCAGATCGCTCATTTTAATGTGGAGAGTGAGTTTGAATTAGAGCAGTTGAACGCTCTGGCTGGCAGTCTGGGCAGACAAGCTCCTGTTCTGCTGCGCTTAAATCCTGATATCGATCCCCAAACCCACCCCCATATTTCAACTGGACTAAAAACCAACAAATTTGGAATGGATCCCGATCTGATATCGAGCATCCTGATCAATCCACTGGAATATCCCCACATTGATTTCCACGGCCTCCACTGTCACATCGGTTCTCAGATCCTGAATCCACAACCCTTTGATGATCTCATCGACTATCTGGCTGCGTTTACTGCAGGTCTGGAACAGAAGGGTGTTGAGCTCAGTGACATTGATCTGGGTGGTGGTTTTGGTGTGAATTACCATGATGCTTTTGAAGATATTTTGACTACCACACCTTATCTGGAGTCTTTTGCTGAGCAAGCCCTTGGAAAACTGGGTCAGTATCAATTACATATTCAACCAGGACGGGTACTGGTTGCCAATAGTGCGCTATTGTTAGCTCAAGTTCTGGGGAATAAAGCAAATGGTGATCATAAATTCGTCGTCATTGATGGTTCAACCACGGAATTGATCCGACCCGCACTTTACGATGCATACCATGCTTTTTATCCCCATGAAAAGCAACCGAATTCAAGCACAGGTGATATAGTCGGGCCAGTGTGTGAGAGTTCCGATGGCCTGGCAAAAGGGCGTGAAATATCAGAAGTGCAGACTGGGGACCTGGTGGCATTTGCCTCTGCAGGGGCCTACGCCAGCTCCATGGCTTCGACCTATAATATGCGACCCTTATGCCCTGAAATAATGGTTGGTGTTGATGGTGGAATCAAACTGATCAGACGCCGCCAGACCTTTGAGGAAATGATAGCACTTTATTGATAATTTTACCGGAAGTGTTATAATAGGAATAGAGCTTAAAGTACTCAGAGGTAGTTCAAATCCCCTCCTGGGTCGGTCTGTACGTAGAGAAACGCAGACGGCAGGGGCTAGGGCGGGTTAAAAAACCATACAGATAAAAAGCTTAAGCTGCTTATTATGGTGCGAATTATTAACTATATATCGTTCTATCTTTGCTGCAACATAAACATTAGGAGATATCATGAAAAGAATCATCAGCACTGCAAAAGCACCCGCCGCACTAGGACCCTACAGCCAGGGAGTAGAGTTTAATGGCTTGATCTTTACGGCCGGTCAGATACCGCTAGACCCGGCTACGGGTAAGCTGGTTGAAACTTCCTTTGGCCAGCGTGTCTATCAGGTCATGCATAACCTTGAAGCTATCCTGCAGGAAGCTGGCAGTGATTTCTCCAAAGTGATCAAGACCACAATATTTGTGACGGACCTGGAGAATTACGCTGAGTTAAATAAGATCTACGGAGAATTCTTTGCTGGTGATCAAGCGCCGGCCCGGTCAGCCATCCAGGTTGCCGGGTTACCCCTGGGCACTGATGTTGAAATCGAGATGATCGCTTATAAATGATCATTCGGCTAATAACTACCTGATCAGTGCATGCGATCAACCTCAAATAAACAGAATGCGGCATGTTGAGCGGAGTCGATCTGCGCCGGAACCAGGCCTCCAGGAAAAATAGCTTTTGGCTAAGGACGTGCCGAATGTTCCAAACCGGATTGATAATTACTTGTTTTCTAGTAAGCACTGGATTGGCACAAGACTCCACAGCAGTGGATTCATCAGCAGCAAAGAGCGCGGGGCAAGCATTGCTGTACTCAATTGTCCCTGGTGGGGGGCAGCTTTATAACCAGCGTCCACTAAAAGCCCTGCTGTTTTCGGGTGTATTTGCTTATTATGCCTATGAATATTCCAGGGCTCAACAGGATTTTCAGGTCAACCCGGCCGACCAAACTTTACACCGGATGCGTAATGATAAGGTCTGGCTCATGGCACTGACCTGGACCTTGAATATCCTGGATGCCTACGTAGACTCCCAATTGTGGGATTTTGATAAATACGAGCTAAATGTGGATGAACTACCGGAAACGGATCTCATCAAACCAAAGGAAACGGAAAAACCAAATGACACAGAATAGAGAAGCCTGGGGGTCACGTTTTGGATTTATTTTAGCTGCTGCCGGATCTGCAGTTGGTTTGGGTAACATCTGGAAGTTCCCCTATATCGCTGGTGAAAATGGAGGAGCCGCGTTTATTTTTATTTATCTGATCTGTATCGCAATCATTGGCTTTCCCGTTTTGATCGGTGAGATTCTCATTGGGCGTACGACCCAGAAAAATCCAGTCGGTGCTTTTGCCGCTTTGACCCATTCCAAATTATGGATTTCCATCGGTTTCCTGGGCGTGATCGCTGGCTTTATGATCCTGTCCTTTTATAGTGTCATTGGTGGCTGGACCATTGGCTATGTGGTGGAGACACTGCGGGGGTCATTGTCTCATTTCCATAACCCGGAGGAAGCCGGTGAACTATTTGACGCCTTGTCAGGCAGTGCGGTCTGGACCCTGGGGTACCACACCTTATTTTTTGCACTGGTCATGGGGATCGTGATCCGTGGTGTTCAGGGGGGCATCGAACGCTCCAGCAAGATCATGATGCCGGTACTGGTCTCTATTCTGGTGATCCTGATGATCCGTGGGGTGACCCTGGATGGTGCCTCGGAAGGACTGGCTTTTTTGTGGGTCCCTGATTGGAGCAAGATCAACGCCCAGGCTGTGCTCATCGCCCTGGGACATGCTTTCTTTACTTTGAGTTTGGGAATGGGGGCCATGTTGACCTACGGCTCCTATATGAGCAAGCGGGACAATGTGGTCACCTCGGCTGCTCAGATCGTTTTTCTGGATACATTAATCGCCATCATGGCGGGTGTCGCGATCTTTACAGCGGTATTCGCCTCGGGTCTCGATCCAGCGGCTGGTCCTGGTCTGATCTTTCAAACTCTGCCGGCGGTCTTTTCCAACATGCCTGGGGGCGTTTATTTCTCGCTTCTGTTCTTTCTACTGTTGGCGATTGCCGCCTTGACCTCTGCGATTTCATTATTGGAAGTTGTGGTGGCTTATTTTGTTGATGAGCAGGGTTGGACCCGGAAAGGTGCCGTGCTCATTTTTGGTGGTTCGATCTTCCTACTCGGTATCCCATCTGCTTTATCCTTTAACATTATGGCAGACGTCACTTTGTTTGATAAGACCTTCTTTGACATTGTTGATTTTACAGCATCCAATATCCTCCTGCCTTTTGGAGGCTTGATGATCGCCATTTTCGTAGGCTGGATCTGGTCACGCACGGCCGTGATGACTGCAGTGAAAGAAGGTGCTGAGACCCTGTTTGAGACCTATCCGTGGTTCGAGGGGATCTGGTTCCTGTTTCTCAAATTCATTGCTCCTGTTCTGATCACTTTGGTCTTGTTGAATAGTTTAGGGATCATTTAGCCTGCATTATTCATGAATTATTGCCACGAAGAAACTTACTTTTTGCGAGGTCATCAAACTTGACGCCCCCGCAAAAAGTTCCTCTCGCAGAGCGTTGCATTGAATCCTTCGACTGATTTTGATGATGTCGTTGAAGAATCGCTGCTGCGGAGAAGTGATCAAGCGGTTTAAGCAGGACTTGGCGGTAGAGTAAAACCAGGGCATTCAGGGCTTGTCTCTGGGTGGCGGCAGACACCTTTTCGTACGATGCCAGGTGGGATAAAAACCGTTCTATTTCCCTGACACCCATCTCATTTGGATACCGTGTTTTGTCATAATGATAGATATAGCGCAGGATCCACTGGCAGTATGCTTTTTCTGTTGAACGGGCGTAGTGGTAGTACTGTAAGGTCTCCCGGACCTGATCCATAAGCTTGAGCTCAGGGTTTGGAATGAATTTGGGCTTGCTTTCCATAAGGGTGTAATGACATTACATCACTTTGAAAAGCAAAAGGGAATAATATCTGGAATAGTTTTTCCAGATTGAGGGTTAAATATAGAAATACATGGAATTTGTTGCCAGTTATAAAAGGATATCAAGGACAATTTCCATGTATTGCTACTGTTATACGCATAAGCATTATCACAAATAAAGAGAAATATTTGTTTGATAAACCAAAACACATCAAGATATTGTCAAGATATGACAAGTCATTATATGACAAATATAACTGGACAAATGAAAGTGAGTATCCGTGTTATTCGGAGAATTAGTAAGAAGACAGAGAATTGAGAGAGGACTAACTCTTACTGAGTTAGCCTTTAAACTCTCAATGGATTCAGCAAATCTATGCAAAATTGAGAATGGAAAACGTAACTTAAACAAGAAAAGACTAACAGCGCTTTCTGAAAGTCTCGATATGGACCTCACCCTTTTAAAAAAGGAATATGTTAGTGATTGGATAGCTAAAAATGTATTCGACAACAAGGAATACCATCATATTCTCGAGTTAGCAGAATCAAAGGTAAAATACTATAGGAAGCTGGACGCTGTAAGAGGAGAAAATTAATGAAGGTTGTATCATTATTTTCAGGAGCAGGTGGCTTAGATTTAGGACTTGTAAATGTTGGACATGAAATAATTTGGGCAAATGATTCGGACAAAGACTCATGTGATACTTATGCAAAGAACATTGGTGATCATATAGTCTGCTCGAAAATTTAACAGATAGAAATTGATACTATTCCCAAAAGTGATGTGGTTATTGGTGGATTCCCATGTCAAGGGTTCTCCTTGGCAAATCTCTATCGGCAACCTGAAGATAGTCGAAATGTTCTGTACAAACATTTTCACACGATTGTAAAGCAGAAGCAACCGAAATATTTTCTTGCTGAGAACGTGAGAGGCATTTTGAGTTTGGGTAAAGGTGAGGTAATTAAGCAAATCGTACATGATTTTAAGGATGCTGGTTACAGAGTGAAGTACCACCTATTCAATACTGCAGAATATGGCGTACCACAAACAAGGAAAAGAGTCATCATTGCTGGAACACGAAAAGACTTGAACATATCTGCAGATTATTTATTCCCAGAGCCGACACACTCAAAATCTGATTGGATTTCAGTAGGGGCCGCCTTATCTCAAATTAAGGATCCAGAAGAGGTAGATTCCTTCTTAAACCATGTCTACTCTAAGTACAAAGTGACAAATAGGAATTTTACAGGGCATAGAAAAACAGACCCTGACAAACCCTCTCCAACGATTCTAGCTAGGGGAAACGGAAAAGGTGGTGTCTGTGCCATTCAGCACCCAAAAAATCATAGAAGGATGAGTGTTAGGGAGAGTGCTATTATTCAAAGCTTTCCGCTGAATTTCGAATTTGTTGGTTCAATGACAAGTATGTACAGACAAATAGGTAACGCTGTCCCAGTAAAATTTGCTGAGTATTTGGGTAAAGAATTATCAAGACTAGAAGGGATGTCATGAAAGTAGTATCCCTATTCTCAGGTGCGGGAGGATTGGATTTAGGTTTCATCCGAGAAGGTCATGAAATAGTGTGGGCAAATGATAATTTCGATGATGCAGTCCTCACTTATCGGAAGAACATTGGCGAACACATTTTTCTTGGTGATATCAAGGATGTTTCTAGCAATATGATTCCAGACCACGAAATTCTCATTGGTGGTTTTCCCTGCCAAGGCTTCTCAGTTGCAAATATGAATAGATCAAAGAATGACTCTAGGAATAAATTGTACCTTGAATTTCTCAGGGTTTTGAGTGATAAGAAACCAAAATATTTTATAGCTGAAAATGTAAAGGGGATTTTGTCCCTTGAAAAAGGAAAGATATTCGAGCTTATAGTCTCTGACTTTGAATCTGCAGGTTATACTGTGACCCATAAGTTATTAAATTCAGCTGATTTTGGAGTGCCTCAAAAACGCCAAAGAGTGTTTATCATTGGGAGAAGGATGGATGTACCACACTCTATTCAAGAGCCTATTATTACACATACTGAAAATCCAGATATCTTTGATGAATTACACCCATGGGTCTCTGTTGGAGAAGCCTTGTCCGATATTCCAGATCCTGATGGTACGCACAATTTATTAAATCATACATATTCAAAGTTTAAGCTCAAATTTAATGGCTATCTTGGAAATAGGAGAGTCGACCCCGATAAACCAGCTCCTACGGTAACAGCCAGAGGAGATTCCAAAGGGGGGGTTGTCGTGCTACACCATCCAAATAATACTAGAAGAATGAGTGTACGTGAGCTAGCTGTCGTTCAGTCTTTTCCAATTGATTTTGAGTTTATTGGCACTAATTCAAGTGCCTATCGACAAATAGGAAATGCCGTGCCACCACTCCTAGCTCAGAAAATTGCAGTTATATTCAAAGATATAAAGTGAGTTTCACAATGAGAATCCCTAATAAACCATTTCCAGAATATAAGTGGAGATGGGCTGTCTACACCCCTACTGAATCCTTAAATATTCCACCTGTTTTTTTAGGAATATTAAGGGTGCTGAGACAAAATGAATTTTCTGCCTATAGCTCAAAACAAGTGAACGACCAATTGCTCGTTGTTCAACATGACACCAATTCTAGCGTAAATCTAGTAAGGTCACCTGAGCGAAACATTTTTAGGAATTCAGGTCAATATTGGAAAGCACTGGGAGTAATTGATGATTCAAGTAGGGGTCAAATAGTACTCTCACCATTTGGTAGGAAATATGCAGATGGCCAGATTACTCAGGTTGAATTCGCTAGCACCATATTAAAAACACTAGAGCTTCCAAACAGACGAATTGATAATACAGCCCGTATTTGGGATTCGATCAATCTTACATTTAAACCGCTAGAGTTAATCTTGGAGATTATTGGTAGTCTCAAAGATCGTTTCGGAGCTACGGATGGATATCTCACTACTGATGAACTGATTGATATAATAATTCCACTTGCAGGTGACTTTGGTGTTCTTGAAGAATACTTAGATTCAATAATTGGCTGTAGGAGGGGGATTCATAATATCTCAGGCTGGCCAGATTGTGCACCTAAAGCAAACGATAAACGCATGGCCAAGGAGTTTCTCCTTTTCTTAGAGCACTATGGTTTTTGCTATTCGACATACGATTCTACAACTCGGGAAAAACGTTATTATCTAGCGAATATTTCTCTTGATGAGATAGTAGCATTAAAATCACTGTCCTTCCAACAGACTGAGCTAGAACGGATTGAAAGAATCATCAGAAGATCAGAGATACCTGCAAACATTGAAAGGAAGAAAGTCGTTAGAGAGATACTGGACAGACCACAGCAACCTAATTTTAGAAAAAATATATTAGGTGCATACAGGTCGACATGCCTCATTACTGGAGCAAGACTTGAAAATGTTTTGGAAGCTGCACACATCAAGCCAGCGAAAGATCACGGAAATGATACAATACACAATGGTCTCTGTTTAAGAGTAGATATCCACCGATTGTTTGACTCAAACCATCTAAAAATCAGTCCGGTAGGTGATATTAAACTTAATTGCATAAATAACTATAATATATCTGCATAGGCTTTAAAGTTGAACGAGATTGGATTCGGTAATTTATTTTCGTTATAACTATACACATATTTCCTAAACCTCGATACAAGCTCGTCGAGCCCTCCCAGAGCAGAGAAGCCATATACTTTGGGTTTGATCCAGTGCCAGAATATTTCCACTGGATTATACTCAGGTGAATAGGGTGGCAGATAGAACAGGTGAATGTTCTTGTGCCGTTGCAGAAACTTTTTGGTCTTTTTGGATTTGTGGATGCTTGCATTATCAAGAATTATCACAATCTGTTTATGCGGTGTACGCTGGTATAATTGCACCAAAAAACCAAGGAAGGCACGGGTGTCAGAGGGTTTTGATTTCTTCCAGTAGAATTTTTGTGTTACCAGATTCAAGCATCCAAAGAATGTGAGACTTTCTCTTTTTGAGCTGGTCTCTATTTTGTGACGTCCACCTTTTTTTAAACCAACCTCTTACCAGGTATGGTTCAGTTGAAAAATGGGATTCATCAAGCGCGTAAATTTCTGTTTCACCTCGAGAGAGTACAGTTTTGATGCCTTCTATCATAGCCTGAACCCTCTCCGCCTTTTCTGCTTTGGTAGGCGCACGGGCGGGAACAGTTTTGACGGGTCGCTTATAGCTATACCCCATAGCATTAAGTGCACGAACAACTGTATCTCTGCTGATTGACATATTTAGCTTTGAGGCTGCATCAAATACTATCAGGGGAACTGACCAGACAGGATCCTTGTAGCCTTGATCTGCCGGGGAGTGTTTTAATATTTTTCGAATATGATTTTTGATTTTGGTGCGTTTTTCGTCAGGCCGACCTGGTGAGTACTTACGGGCAAGCCCTTTTATGCCATACTTATTATACCGTTTTAGCCAATCCCGGACTGTGTGTGGATTGCGCTTTAAAGCTTTGGATATTTGAGGAGCTGTTTCTCCTTCAGAACAGAGTAGCACCATCAGCGCCTTCTCGGAATCCTTTGAAGAGGCCAAGCTGCGAAACTGCTCCAGTTCCTTTCGTTGCGTTGTGTTTATGGAAACCCTTATCATAATTACCTCCGATAGTTGGTTCCCAATATAATAAACTATTAGTTATATAGTTATAGATATATATGCATTTATGCTTATCATCTCTCGAAAGGCTCAACGACCTGAAAATTATGCAAGTATTCCATCTCATGTACAACTACCCCCATTCGTTGATTTAGATCAATTGGATTGGCGACTAAAGTACTATTAGTAAAATATCAACCTCAGATAGCGTAAACAATATTAGGATAGACATGACCCCCAAGACGAGTCTGAACAACAAAATAGCTAGGATCGGGTCATTTCTATCCTGGTTCGATAAGGCGCGGTTGCTATAAGGGGATTGGTTGTGGGTCTGTGGTTTATAAAGTGTTTTTTTAGGCTTTCCGCCCAGTTTTGATCATCAGGTTCAGCTGGTAAACTGTGCTTTCATTCCGGGATCATCAACAATAGTCGTTTTCTGTCAGTATTTTCAGGGTCTTTCCTGCTGTTTTCTTCGTTTGGGACGTCAAGCATCCACCCGCTTCCGGCAGGTTGATCAGGTCAACTGTTTTCATTTTCTTCCTGCTTAATAAACAGCTATCCAGATAACAATCGCTGTGGCAGGATCACCTCCATCAGCCGAAGTCTGCCACCATGGTCAGGATCACAATCGTTACGGCGATAGAGGATGAACTCACGTAGGTCTTCTTCACATAATTCTTCCAGAGGCTTGTTTAGCTGCTTACCCAGGATGCTGATCTCCCGGGCATAGGTGTCGGCTGTGCGATCCGCTCTGCCGGTCAGGGGTAAAATGTTCAATTGAGTCTTTACGCTCAGACTCTGTTAATGTCACTTTGTATTTGATCATGATATCTCCATTCAATATTTGATGGAGATAAGATAACATTATTATGCGTCACTACAAGTGTGACAAGACACTAGGTTCCGGTGGGGTTAGTAAGCAAGTTGCAAAAGATGAACTTAGTCTTGTCCCGCAAGCGTTGAGCGTGGTTGCAAGTCCGAACCCCTTTAATCCAACAACGACTATCCAATATTCAATCCCAGATCAATCGAATGTG
>JAJRSW010000059.1 GCA_024278595.1 Fidelibacterota bacterium
TGTAATAAGTCGCAGGAATTTTTGCGGATAACAAGGCAAATAAATATGAGTATAGCCATAGCTATGGTTGATTTATTTAACGCAGTTAGGCGCAAAAAGGACAAGACTTGGTTGCGATAGTACAAGGTTGACTCGACACTAAGAATGAGGAGCTAATAAAATGGCAAAAATTGCAATTATTCTAGGCAGTGACAGTGATCTACCGGTCCTGGACAAGGGCTTCAAGATCATTGAACAGCTGGGTTTGGCCTTTGAGCTGAGAATTCTCTCGGCCCACCGTACCCCTGAAGCGGTTACTGAGTATATCGCTGGTCTTGATCAAAAAGGGATCGATGTCATTATTGCCGGAGCCGGTAAAGCGGCGCATTTACCAGGAGTCATCGCCGCTCAAACCGTTAAACCGGTCATTGGTCTGCCTATCAAGGCCAGTCTGGATGGTGTGGATGCCTTATACTCCATGGTCCAGATGCCCGGTGGAATCCCCGTAGCCACCGTAGGTATCAATGCCAGTGACAATGCTGTTTTGCTGGCGGCTCAGATGTTAGCCCTGAAATTTCCTGAGCTTGCCCAAAAATTGATCGCGCATCGGATCGAAATGCGAGATGTGGTACTGGAAAAGGACCGCCAGGTTCAAGCAAAGTATAATAAATGACAGTTGAAAAATCGCCTGCCACAAAGACACAAAGCAGCCCAAAAATAGTTTGTGAACCCTTGTGTCTTGGCATCTGTGGCAAGAGACTAAGGATTTTAGCTAAAATTAAAGAATCGAGGACGCTATGAAAGAAGGTAAATTTTTATACGAGGGTAAGGCAAAACGACTCTATGAAACCGATGATCCGGATATTGTGTTGATCCGGTATAAAGATGATGCCACTGCCTTTAACGGGGTAAAGCGGGGCACTATCACTGACAAGGGGATCATGAATAACAAGATCGCCAATCATTTTTTCGCTTTTCTGGCCAAACATGATATTCCCACCCACTATGTAGAACAACTCTCGGATCGCGAAACGCTAGTCAAAAAAGTGGAGATCGTGCCAGTTGAAGTGATCGTGCGTAACATCGTAGCAGGCAGTATGGCCAAGCGCATGGGATTGGAAGAAGGGATGGAGCTCAAGCACTCTATCATAGAATATAGTTACAAGAGTGATGAGTTGGGCGATCCCCTCATGGGTGATGACTATCCCACAGCCATCGGGATGGCAACTGCAGATGAGATGAAGACCATCCGGTCCATCACGACCAGGGTCAATGACCTGCTGAAAGCGGAGTTACTAAAAGCAGGAATAAAACTGGTCGATTTCAAGCTTGAATTTGGCCGCTTTAAAGGTGAGATCATCCTGGCTGATGAGATCTCTCCGGACACCTGCCGGTTTTGGGATGCTGAGACCAATGAGAAATTGGATAAGGATCGTTTCCGACGGGATCTGGGTAGTGTTGAACAAGCATATATCGAAGTATTGCGCCGTCTGACCGGCGAATAAAATAAAGAGAGCGAGTGGGCCATGCTGAAAGCAATCGTAACCGTCATGTTGAAAAAGGGAATCTTTGATCCTCAGGGAAGAGCCGTTCAGAATGGCTTGGAATCTATTGGATTTGAGAAGATCAGGAGTGTTCGGATCGGCAAGCAGATCGAGATCGCTCTGGATACCCAGGATAAGGGTGTGGCTGATGCGTCAGTTCACCAGATGTGTGATAAGATGTTGGCCAACCCCGTAGTAGAATCATACAGCTTTGAGATCAAGGAGATCTGATGAATTGGGGCGTGCTTTTATTTCCCGGTTCAAATTGTGCCGAGGATTGCTTCCATGTCATCGACAAGGTCCTGGGGGAGCCGGTCACGTATCTGTGGCATAAGAACACTGATCTGGGCGACGTGGATGCCATTATCATTCCCGGTGGTTTTTCCTACGGAGACCATCTTAGACCAGGCGCTATTGCTCATCTGTCGCCAGCCATGAAAGCGGTTAAAGATTTTGCCGAAAAGGGTGGCCTGGTGATTGGTATTTGCAATGGATTTCAGATCCTCACTGAAGCTCGTATGCTGCCGGGCAGTCTCCTGCAGAATAAAGGTCTCAAATTCCTGTGTCAGGATCAAACACTGAAACTTGACAATACTGAAACAGCATTCACCCGTGAATATGATCATGGTGATGTAGTGGTATTTCCCATTGCCCATAACGAGGGTAATTATTATGCTAAACCTGAAACCATTACCGAAATGGAACTGAATGGCCAGATCCTGTTCCGCTATTGCAACCCGGAGGGTGAGGTAAGTGCTGCCAGCAACCCCAACGGCTCCATCAACAGTATCGCTGGTATTATCAATCGCACGGGAAATGTGGTGGGGATGATGCCCCATCCTGAAAGAAGTTCTGATGCTGTTTTAGGATTGAGCGATGGGAAAGGTGTGTTTGTCTCCATGTTAAAACACCTCGAAGAAAAACCTGGATCGGATCATTAAGATGAGTGAGAAGCAGACTGGCATGCCAGAAAAATTATGGATCAAAGCCGGGTTGACCGACTCTGAATATGAATTATTGACCAGCCACATGAAGCGGGAGCCAAATACGGTT
The DNA here is from genome assembly GCA_024278595.1 of Fidelibacterota bacterium. GTDB lineage: Bacteria > Fidelibacterota > UBA8477 > UBA8477 > JABMPR01 > JABMPR01. Next base: position 2,577 of record JAJRSW010000059.1, read on the forward strand.
GAGTTGGCCCTCTATGCTCAGATGTGGTCCGAGCATTGTGGCTACACACATACACGTCCGCTGTTCAAACATTTCCTTACTACGGGACCCCGGATTGTTCAAGGACCCGGTGAGAACGCCGGAATTGTGGATATTGATGATGATGAGGTCCTCACTTTTAAGCTGGAAAGTCACAATCATCCTTCCGCCATCGCCCCCTTTCAGGGCGCGGCTACTGGTGTAGGCGGGATCGTTAGAGATATTTTGGCTATGGGTGCCTATCCCATTGCATCTTTGAATTCCCTTCATTTTGGGCATCCTGGTGATGCCGGTCATACACGCTATCTGATCTCCGAAGTGGTCCACGGGATCGGTGAATATGGGAACTGTTTAGGTGTGCCAACCGTTGGCGGTGAGTTACGTTTTGCAGATGCCTATAAAGGTAATCCCCTGGTGAATGCCATGTGCGTTGGCTATATGAAGCAATCCCAGATCAAAAAAGCAATTGCTACTGGCGTGGGCAACAGCCTGATGATCGTCGGCAACCTCACCGGTCGTGATGGCATGGGTGGTGCCAGCTTCGCCTCCAAGGATCTTGATGAGCAGAATGAAGAAGATCGCGGTGCCATTCAGGTAGGTGATCCCTTTATGGAAAAATTGCTCATCGAAGCCTGTCTGGAAGTCTTTGAAAAGGACTATGTAGTTGGTGTTCAGGATATGGGCGCTGCCGGTATTCTGTCTTCATCCGTTGAAACTGCCAGTAAGGCCGGGAATGGGGTGGAGATCGATGTGGCCCTGGTTCCCAAACGTGAAGCAGCCATGCAGCCAGAAGAGGTCATGATCTCTGAATCCCAGGAACGGATGCTGCTCATTGTGAAAAAAGGGATGGAGGATCAGGTAAATAAGATCTTCCATAAATGGGATCTGCATGCAGTGGTCATCGGTCATGTTACTGATGATGGAATGTACCGCGTCTTGGAAGATGGCACGACTGTGGGCGAAGTTCCAGTCTGGTCACTCATGGATGCGCCAACATATATCCTGGAAGGGCAAGAACCTGCTCACCTTCAGCAAACCCGTAGGTTTAAAAATGATGATGTTGCCGTACCGGATGATCTCAATCAGGTCTTGTTGAAACTACTGGGGGCTCCTGATATTTGCTCCAAGGAATGGGTCTACCGGCAATATGACTATCGAGTTCAAATGAATACAGTAGTCAAACCGGGCTCCGACGCTGCCATATTACGGATCAAGGGTCGCGATAAGGCAGTGGGTGTCACCATGGATTCAAATGGACGTTATTGCTATCTGAATCCCCGACGAGGTGCGCAAAGTATTGTGGCTGAATCCGCCCGAAATCAGGTTGTTTCCGGAGCTGAACCCATTGCCATTACCGATGGTTTAAACTTTGGCAATCCTGAAAACCCGGAAGTCTACTACCAACTGGAACAATCCATCATTGGTCTCAGTGAAGCATGTCGGGCATTGGATACCCCGGTTATTGGGGGGAATGCCAGTCTTTACAATCAAACGCCTGAATTTGGTGCGATCTATCCCACACCCATCATCGGGATGGTCGGTCTGGTGAAATCACTGAAGCATGTGACTACCATGGAGTTTAAAAATGAGGGTGATTTTATCCTGGTGGTCGGAGAGACCAGGGATGAGTTAGGGGCCTCCGAGTATCTGGATCAGATCCATGGTCTCGTCGCAGGCGATGTCCCGGAGCTCGATTTGGAATTGGAACGGAAAACTCAAAATTTTATTCTTGATGTTATCCGCCAGGGATTGGTCAGCAGTGCCCATGACATTGGTGATGGTGGCATGGCTGTAGCCCTGGCCGAATCTTGTATTATGGGCGAGTATGGGGCTGAAATATCTCTGGATCTCGATCTACGATCAGATGCCCTGCTCTTTGGTGAAAGTCAAACGCGTTTCATGCTCTCAGCCAAGGGGGAATCTGCTGCTAAGATCATTGAAATCGCAACTGCACAAGGTATTGAAGCAGCCAATATCGGTCGGGTAAAATCGTGTAAGCAATTGATCATCAACAATTTTAATGAGAAACTAGTGGATCTCAGAGTTACTGACTGCGCCCAGGCCTTCAAATCAGGCTTTGATAAAATGATGAAAACTGACGTGTGATGAATATAGGTTACAAATTCATCAGAAATCTGTACGCCATTTCAACGAGCTCAATGCGACGCTCGGCGAACTCTGCGAGCGACCTTTCTAAGAAAGCGCAGCTTCTTTATGGTTGATAAACTCAGCGAAGAATGCGGCGTTTTTGGTCTTTATAATACCAGATCAACAGAAACCTCTCAGCTGATCTACTACGGTCTGTTTGCCCTCCAGCACCGGGGACAAGAGAGTGCCGGGATCGCAGTTAGTGATGGTCAGCAGTTAAATTACTATAAAGATGAAGGGTTGGTCCAAGCGGTCTTTGACCCCAAACTGCTTAACTTCCTGAGCGGGGTTCACGGTATTGGTCATGTGCGTTACTCCACTACCGGTGGTACGACCTATGAGAACGCCCAACCGGTTGTGATCGTCAGCTCAGAAGGTCAGATGGCCCTGGCTCACAACGGCAACCTGGTGAACACCAAAGCGTTAATGGCTGAGCTGGAATCCCAGGGAGCCACTTTCCAATCCAGCACGGATTCTGAGACGATCCTAAAGCTCATCGCCAAGCAGACCATTGAAACCGGGAATGTCGTTGAAGCAATTAAGCAGACCATGACGGTCATTAAAGGCGGTTACTCGATCCTGCTCCTTACGTCCAATAGAATGTACGCCTTTCGGGATCCCATGGGTTTACGACCCCTGATCATGGGTAAACGCGATGATGCCTATGTTTTTGCTTCTGAAAGCTGCGCAATTGATTCCATTCATGGGGATATCATCCGGGATGTCCGCCCTGGTGAGATCATTGTGGTGGATGAAAACGGCATCCACTCAGAGCAGGTAGCAACAAATTCAACCCATATCTGCTCGTTTGAATATGTATATTTTGCTCGAACTGACTCAGTGATCGAGGGACTGAATGTTTACGAGGCGCGAGTTAATATGGGGCATCGTCTTTTTAAAGAAACCGGTCGCAAAGCTGATATTGTTATCGATATTCCCGATTCCGGGACCTCAGCCGCCCTGGGGTATTCGCAGGCCTCCGGTGTTCCTTTTAGTAAGGGCTTTTATCGGAATGCCTATATCGGACGCACTTTCATCAGTCCCAAACAGGATCTGCGGGAGATCGGGGTCAGCTTTAAATTGTCGCCCATCCGCCGCAATGTGGAAGGCAAAAGCGTGATCATGATTGATGATTCCATCGTCCGGGGCACCACCATCACACGCATTGTAAAATCTCTACGCCGGGCAGGGGCCAGAGAAGTCCACGTGATGATCACCAGCCCACCCGTGAAGTACAGTTGCCACTATGGGATCGATACGCCAGACAGTAAACAGCTCATCGCATCCCAAAAACCGGTTGGGGATATATCAATTGAGATCGGGGCTGACAGTTTGACCTATCTATCCCATGAGGGATTGAGAGCGAGTCTTTCGCGAGCAAGCTTAGGAACCTGCATGGCCTGTTTTGATGGTAACTATCCGGTCCCCGTCGAGGAAACTACATGAGCATAAACTATAAAGACGCTGGCGTGAATATTGAAAAGGGCTACGAAGCTGTCCAGCGGATCAAACGGGATGTGGAATCTACCCATGGACCGGAGGTCTTAGGCGGTCTAGGTGGCTTTGGAGGTATTTTTGCGCCCGATTTGACAGGTTTGACTGAGCCAGTCCTGGTCTCTGGAACTGATGGGGTCGGCACAAAATTAAAATTGGCATTTGCCCTGGATAAACATGATTCCATCGGTATTGATTGTGTGGCGATGTGCGTGAATGATGTGATCTGCACAGGAGCCCGTCCCTTATTCTTTCTGGATTATATTGCGACTGGCACTTTGGAACCCAGGCAGATAGAGGGTATTGTTGCCGGGATCGCTGAGGGGTGTCGCCAGAGCGGTGCCGCTTTGGTTGGTGGTGAAACAGCTGAGATGCCCGGTTTCTATGCCAGGGGTGAGTATGATGTGGCCGGCTTTACCGTTGGCCTGGTCGATCGCCCAAAAATGATCACCGGTGCTGAGGTCAGGCAAGGTGATCTGATCATCGGTCTGGCATCCAGCGGGGTCCATTCCAATGGGTTCTCCCTCGTACGCAAACTTTTTCCTGAAACTCAATGGAGTGATACCTTTGGCACCAGCACGCTGGGAGAAACACTCCTCATTCCCACCAGGATCTATGTAAAACCGGTCTTGGGATTACTCGATCAGATGCCGGTGCATGGGGTCGCCCATATTACGGGTGGTGGCTTTATTGAGAATATTCCGCGCGCCTTTCCTGTCCATTATAAAGCCGTTATTAATAAAGGCAGTTGGGTCAGGCAGCCTATTTTCAGCTTGATCCAGTCAACATCAGGACTGGCTGAAGCGGCCCTGTTCAACACCTTTAACATGGGAATCGGCATGATCCTCATCTTGGCACCTGAGCAAGCGGATGCCGCCCTGGAGGTTTTAGCCAAAATGGGTGAAACGGCCTTCCGGATCGGGCGTATTGAAACTCGAGATGCAGCAGAGCCGGGACTATGCTTCGAATAGGAGCGCTGGTCTCAGGGGGCGGGACAAATCTTCAGGCTATTATTGATGCCATCTCCCAAGGTTCTATACCGGATGCGAAAATAGAGATCGTCATCTCTAACAGCAAGCAGGCCTTTGCACTGGAACGGGCTGCCAAAGCGGGTATCGCTACCAAAATAATAAGCCGGAAAGAGTATGCTTCAGCCCAGCAGTTTGACCTGGCTTTATCCGGGGAATTGATCTCACGCCAGGTCGATCTAGTACTGTTGGCCGGTTTTATGGCCATCCTTGGCCCCAAATTTTTTGAGCACTTCGAAAACAAAGTAATGAATATCCACCCGGCACTGATCCCGGCCTTCTCCGGTCCAGGATTCTATGGTCTCAAAGTCCATGAGGCAGTTCTGGAATATGGCTGCAAGATCTCAGGGGCCAGTGTCCATTTTGTGACTGCAGAAGTAGATGCGGGACCGCTTATTTTACAGAAGGCAGTTGCGGTACAGGAAGCTGATACGCCGGTACAGCTCCAAAAACGGATCATGGAGGAGGCGGAATGGCAGATCTATCCGGAGGCAGTCCGCCTGTTCGCCCTGGGAAAATTAAAAGTTGAGGGTCGTCAGGTGAGCAACTCAAGTAGGTTCAAATCAGATAACAGGCGTTGATGGGAGGCATAATAAAATGACCTATAGGATTACGTATGAAGTGAGAGAATCTTATTTATTTGTGAAGTTGGAGGGGCCAGAGTCGTATGCCTCTGCGATCCACTTTTGGGAAACCCTGGCCGAAAAATCCAAGCTTGAGGCGATCAATAATATTTTGATCAAGGATGAAGTCCAGGGGCGCTTGACCACCATAGAACTTCATCATTTAAGCGAGCTTGTTTCACGCTTGTTCCGGGGGAAGAAAATCGCCTATATCGACGAAAAAGAAGCCACCTTTGAGGACAATAAATTTGGTGAAACAGTGATCCTCAATCGCGGGGGCATTGTTAAACTTTTTAAATCAGAAGCTGAGGGTCAGGAATGGGTGACAAGGGGAACATAAACTATCCAGACTCATTTCAACAACTCCGGACTGGTAGCCAGACTGAGAATAGTGGACGCACAACGAATGGTTCGAATTAAATGTACAAATCAATAGTTAGCAGGGAGAAGTGAATGAAACGGGCGTTGATCAGTGTTTCAGATAAAAATGGAGTCCTGGAGCTGGCACAGGCACTCCACCAACAGGGAGTTGAGATCATCTCAACAGGCGGGACGGCAAAATTATTAGCTGAGGGGGGCATACCAGTCATTGGTATCAGTGAAATAACTGGCTTTCCAGAGTGTCTGGGTGGCCGGGTTAAGACGCTGCAACCAAAGATCCACGGAGGTATTCTGGCCAATCGACAAATCCCGGAGCATTTGGCCGAGGTAACGGAATTGGGTATGCCACTCATTGATCTGGTCGTAGTGAATCTCTATCCTTTCAAAGCCACCATCCTCAAACCGGATGTGACCCTGAGCACTGCCATTGAGAATATCGATATTGGCGGAGTGACTCTGATCAGGGCAGCTGGCAAAAACTCTGATTCGGTGACGCTCCTCACCGATCCAGAAGACTATGCAGAATTCATGGTTTTACTTGAAAATGATAAGCTGGATGATGGCTTCCGAAAAAAAATGGCCCTTAAGGGCTTTCGACATACTGCTCAGTATGATACACTTATAAGTCAGTATCTGGCCAAGGAGCTGGATGACCAAGAGTTGCCAGATCAAATGTCGCTTACCTATGAAAAACAGCAAAGCTTGCGTTATGGTGAGAACCCTCACCAGCAGGCGGCCTTTTATCGCGAAATAGCAGTTCTGGATGGTCGTCTAAGTGGCGCCAAGCAATTACATGGCAAAGAACTCTCCTACAATAATATTGGTGATGCTTCCGCTGCAATTGAAATGATCCGCGAATTTTCCGCACCAAGTGTGGTGGCCCTGAAGCATGCCAATCCATGCGGAGTTGGTACTGCCGAAAATATTTTCCATGCCTACGAACGTGCTTATAAGGCCGATCCGATCTCGATCTTTGGCGGTATTGTGGTCCTCAACCGGGAATTGGATGCTCGCACTGCAACCGAAATGAATAAGATCTTCTTGGAAATAATCATCGCCCCCGCTTATGCTGAGGATGCGCTGATGATCCTGAAGAAAAAAAAGAATCTCCGTCTGCTACAGTTGTCCGAAATGATGAAACCGGCCAGCTCTGAAAGATATTTCCATAAGAAGGTGGATGGTGGATTGTTGATCCAGGAGGCTGATCTGCATCGATTGGATGAAGAAGATTTTAAAGTTGTCACGGATACAGAACCCACTGAACAGGAATGGATGGACCTTAAGTTGGCCTGGACAGTGGTGAAACACGCCAAATCCAATGCCATCGTGGTGGTGAAGGATGGTGCTACCCAGGGAGTGGGGGCTGGTCAAACCAGTCGAATCTGGGCAGTGGACAATGCCCTGGACCGCAGCAAGACCAGCACTGAAGGGTCTGTGCTGGCCTCAGATGCGTTCTTCCCATTTTCTGATTCAGTAGAGAAAGCGCATGCAGCCGGGATAACCGCGATCATTCAACCCGGAGGATCGATCCGGGATCAGGATTCCATTGACGTCTGTAATCAATTCGAGATCGCCATGGTCTTCACTGGCATCCGGCATTTTAAACACTAGTGAGGGAAACTGTACCTACTGATCGGATGCTTGGAACGCAGAGCTGTTTCATTGAGATATTATTAAACCGGCCCATATTATTCGTACGTTCCATGTTCTGGTACCCTGTGACCTCAAGCAGTATATCCCTCGACTCCGCTGGGGATGACGAACATTGGTTCATACGGCTAACCGGGGCCAGTTTAATATTAGCAAAAAAAGTTAGAGTATCCGCCAGATTGTATATCAGCTGACAATCCTGCTCCTTTTTTATATTGGAAGAAGTAGGCTGAAGATCAATATTGTCATGAAAACTGTCTGAGCGAATCGCTCAATAATAATTAAAGGAGAATATCCATGAAAAAACTAGCGCTTCTACTAATAGTTAGCAGTATGGTCATTTGGACCTGCAGTGCTAAGCAAGAACATGCTGGCACCGAACACGCCGGTCAGGAACATGGCGGCAAAGCTGTGAGCCAAGAACACGCAGGTCAAGAACATGCTGGCAAAGAGCATGGCGGCAAAGCCATGAGTAAAGACCAGGCCGGGTCCGAACATGCTGGCCAAGAGCATGCCGGTCAGGAACATGGTGGTCAGGCAGCCCAGAGCTATACGGCAGCTGAGATAAAAGGGGCCATGAATGCCTATATTGCCATGCGCGAAGAAACTGGTATCTTCAAGATCCATGATGAGAAGACCGGAGAAAATCTGGAATTGAAATTCGTTAAAATCCATGATCCTGTGCGCAAGATCGAAGGCAAAGGCTACTTTGCCTGTACTGACTTTGAAGTGGTCGGTCAATCAGGAAAGCTTTATGATCTTGATTTCTGGCTCAATCCTGAAGATGGTAGCCTTAAAGTTACGGAAGAGAAGATCCATAAGAATCCCGTTGCCAAAGGAAGTGGCTGGGAGAAAAAAGCCCGCTATACTTTCGTAAATGATAATCCTGTAGATATTGACTAAGCAGGAGATGCTTTAATGTTTCGCTTCTTGTCCAATTTCAAATTTTTATCTGTGATCAGTATTCTGGGATTACTGGTGGCTTGTGCCTGCCCCTTAAAACAGCAATCAAAAGCTGGGATGGAAGCTGATATAAGCACCAGTTCTGATCGAGAGTTTTCGTTTACTTATGCCGTTCAGGTTTATCCCACTGCCGATGCTCTGGACATTTTTCTACCCATCGCTCAGACCAATACCCAGCAAACGATCCAAAAAATGGAAATTGAATCTGCTATTGATGGTGAGATTGGACAAGAAGTTATCTATGGCAATAAGTTTTGGCACGCATCCTTACCGGATGGTCTGGCTGACACTTTGGATATCAGCATCACCTACCATGTGATTCGCCCGGTGAATTCTGCTGATCGTCGCCAGACACAAGCCATTCCTGAATTGACCCAGCGGGAGGAGGAACTCTTTCTTCTGGCCAACGTACATGTCCCTGTGGGGGGGACCCTGGTAGACAGTATTAGAGCTGCATTGGCACCTGCCGGTCCAGCCACTCTTGATAAAGCCCGTCTTATCTACGATTATGTCATCAAGAACATGGAGTATAAAAAAACGGGTACTGGCTGGGGTAACGGAGACACCTATTGGGCCTGTAGTGAGAAATACGGAAATTGTACCGATTTTCACGCTCTTTTCACCTCTCTGGCTCGGGCTGAACAGATCCCATCTCGCTTTGAGATCGGTTTTCCGGTCCCCACAGACCGGGACGAAGGAGCCATTTCGGGCTATCACTGTTGGGTGAACTTCTATCTTCCTGAAACTGGCTGGTTTCCAGTGGATGCCTCTGAAGCCAGGAAAGATCCAAGTAGACAGGATCTCCTTTTCGGGACCCAACCCCCGGACCGGATCCAGTTTACGGTGGGTCGCGATCTGGAGCTGGGTGCAGGTCATAAAAGTGGACCACTGAACTATTTTGTGTATCCACATCTTGAGCAAAATGGGAAATATTACTCAGGCTTCTCGCGCTCATTCAAGTTTAAAACTATCGGATAAACATATTTACCAGAGGGGGTATGGAATGAAAGTGTTGGTCGTAGGAAGTGGCGGTCGCGAACATGCCCTGGTTTGGAAACTGGCCCAAAGTCCTAAATGTGATCAGATCTTCTGTGCACCGGGGAATGCCGGTACCGCGGAGATCGCTACCAATCTTGAATTCTCTGATAATGACATTTCGGGTCTTCTTAAATTTGCTAAAGCCAATACCATCGGTCTGACTGTGGTTGGGCCAGAAGTCCCCCTGGTCAATGGAATTGTCGACCGGTTTGAGGATGCAGGATTACGAATATTTGGGCCAAATGCCAAAGCCGCCATCCTGGAGGGCAGTAAGGTCTTTAGCAAAGAATTATTGGCTAAATACCAGATCCCCACTGCCGATTATCGGCGCTTTGATGATGCAGAAGCCGCTCGGGAATATCTCAAATTAAACCAGGTTTACCCGATTGTCATCAAGGCTGATGGGCTGGCTGCTGGCAAGGGCGTCCTGATCATCACTACACCTGCAGAAGCCGAGATCGGGATCCGTAAAATTATGGAAGACCGCATCTTTGGGAATGCCGGTGGTGAGATCATTATCGAGGAATTCCTGAGGGGCCCCGAACTTTCCATGTTGTGTTTTGTTGATTCTCAGACCGTTGTACCCATGGTCTCAGCCAAGGATTACAAACGCATTGGTGCCGGAGATACGGGGCTAAATACGGGTGGTATGGGGGCCATCTCTCCCAATCCGCTCTATGATCAGGCATTGGAAAACTATTGTCTGACCCACATCATTGAACCAAGTCTCGAAGGTATGCGCCAAGAGCACAGACCGTTTAAGGGTATTTTGTACTGTGGGATCATGCTCACCGATGATGGTCCGAAGGTGCTGGAGTATAATGTGCGCTTTGGTGATCCGGAAACTCAGGTCATCCTACCCCGTCTTGATACAGATCTGATCGATATTTTTGAAGCGATCATTGATGATCGGCTTGATCAGCTGGATGTAAAATGGGCTCAGGATGCTGCCGCAACCATTGTGTTAGCCTCTGGTGGTTATCCAGAATCCTATCCAAAGGGATGCCTCATTTCAGGTTTGGAACAGGTGACAGGATCTACCGTCTTTCATGCCGGCACTAAAAATGATGGCAATTCTGTTTTCACCAGTGGCGGTCGGGTTTTGGCAATCACTTCAATAGCTCCAGCGGTTGCTCAGGCTTTGAAGGTTTCTTATGATAATGCACGGAAGATCGAATTTGAAGGTAAAACCCTGCGAGCGGATATTGGAAGCTGAGGCCCAAAGAATATTAACCATCGATTAACGATCCAGGAATATCGAAGCCCGTCACTATGTTTATTATCCAGAAAAAAGAAGAATTCAAATGATCAAGCACATTGTTGCCTGGGATGTTCCAGAAGCAGGCAAATCTGAAAACATCACCCGTTTAAAGACCCTCCTTGAAGAGCTGCCCGGTTTGATTCCTGAGATCAAACTGTATGAGGTGGGTGTCAATATTAAGGATTCTGAGCATGCCAAGGATATGATCCTGCTCTCAGGATTTGCAGATCAAGCCGCCCTGGATCGCTATGCTGTGCATCCTGAACACCAACGGGTCGTGCAGGAGTTGCGCAAAGTAGCTCAAAAAACGGTGGTTGTTGATTTCGAAGTTTAGCCACCTCAGCCAGGTTCCGGAACAGCGGGGCTGTGACTAAACTGGTTGCAATGTGCCCCGACACTCGGAACCTGTTTGGCTCATTCCATTCACTAAAGGCAGGTTAA
>JAJRSW010000060.1 GCA_024278595.1 Fidelibacterota bacterium
AAGTAACATGGAACGGTCTTAATGCGCTGGGAAACCACGTAAGTGCGGGCGTTTATCTAGTACATTTTATTGGGGGATCAAAATTTAATGATGTTATTAACCTGAATAATTCATAGCCACGAAGTCACGAAGGTACAAAGTTTTAAAAAATATATGCTTAGCAAAAATTATCCCTCACAGATGCAAATAATTCTGTTTAAAATGACCTTGTTCATAACTTTAATAATCTTCGTGGCTTAGTGTGTTCGTGGCAATAATTCATGAATAATGCAGGTTAAAATGGTTTATTTGAGATAGGAAATTCTTCTTAGTAGAAAAACTTTGGTTTATAGCAATACAAGTCTGGTCGGAGTGCCAAAAATAATTCAGTGATGCGGCTTCTTCTGGTCCGGGCTGGCTTTGCCCTTTAAAACCAAAAATTCTTCACTTCCATTCCACGCCAATTCAACTTACCTGAAAGCATGTGGTGGGATGAAGATTTTAGCCTGGATGATGACCAGACCAAAACCTACTCCTTCAAGGAGATGGTCCGAGGTGTTTTCCCCTATGTAAAACCCTATAAACGAACCTTTTTCTACGCCCTGGTCTGGGCGTTTGTGGGTGTGATCCTGGTCTTGGTGCAACCCCTCATTCTGAAACGCATCATAGATGTAGATATTCCGGGAGGGGATTTTGTCTCTCTGGCCTGGTCTGCCAGTCTCTATCTGGTAACCATGGTACTCTCGGCCATTTTTGGTTTTTACAGTAACTGGATGGCCCAGAAAGCCGGTATTTTTGCCGTGAATGATCTCAAGATCGCCCTATTCTCACACACCCTGAAACTGGGCTTGCCCTTCGCTGAATCAACATCGACCGGACAGCTGGTCAGTCGGATCGAATCGGATCCCCAGCGCATTATAGCGGTGACCTCCACCATGGCCCAACGCCTGCTCATGTCATTTGGGATGATCATCGGGGCTTTTATTATTCTGGCCTCCGTTGATCTGCGTTTCCTCATTATCACCCTGGCTATTTTCCCCCTGGTGATCTTTGCTGCCTGGTTCTCCTTTAAGTATTTCCGGCCTTATTTCCGTAAGGATCGCGCAAATTTTTCAAAAATGCTGGGAGTTATTAGTGAGTTTATCAGGTCTGCCAGCATCCTACAGATGTTTGACCGTACGGATTGGGCCCTGGGGCGCGTGCGTAGATCCACTGAAGAGTTCAATAGCTTCAGCATCAAGATGAACTGGATCAACTATGGTATTTTTCAGGGCCTGGGCTCCATGGAAGTGGCTGCCACAGTCATCGTGCTCATGCTGGGTGTGAAATGGGTGAGCGAGGGAACCCTTACCGTTGGAGCACTGGTCCTGTTTGCCCAGTATATCGCCCAGATCTACTGGCCCATCTTTATGTTCACCGAACAGATTTCCCAGCTTCAATCAGCCGGTGGTGCGGCTGACCGCATCTTTTCCACATTGGACACCGAGCCCTACATTGCCACCAGGGAAAACCCCAAACCGTTGCCGGGCACCATCAAAAGCATCCGCTTTGAGAATGTCAGCTTTGGTTATTCCAACGATAAGATGATCATTAAAAATATGACCTTTGAGATCAAGGGTGGCGAACAGATCGCTCTTGTCGGTCCCACTGGCGGGGGCAAATCGACGGTGATCAACCTGATCTGCCGTTTCCGTGATCCTCAAAAAGGCCGGATTCTTTTGAATGGGATCGATATTCGTGATTATGATGTCGCGGAGTACCGGAGTCATTTCGGGTTGGTGCTCCAGGATCTGTTCCTGTTTCCAGCGCCCATCGAAGCCAATCTGCGCGCTTTCAGATCAGGTGTTACCCGACAAGAACTGGAAGATGCTGCTCGCCTGACCGACATCCATGAAAGCATTTTAGCTAAAGCAGCTGGTTATGACACGATCCTCAAGGAAAGCGGTGAGGGGTTTTCCTATGGTCAACGTCAATTGATCGCTTTTGCCAGAGCCCTGGCTGTAAAACCACAAGTTCTGGTTTTAGATGAGGCCACTTCATCAGTTGACCCTGGAACTGAATTGCGGATCCAGGCTACCATGCAGAAACTCACCGAAGGGCGTACCTCATTTATTGTAGCTCATCGACTCAGTACTATTCGGCGGGCTACCAGCATCATGTACATCCAGGATGGTGAGATCCTGGAGAGCGGTAGTCATGAGCAGTTGATTGCCAATCAAGGTCCCTATGCGGACCTACTGGCCCATGTCGACCCGGAAAAGGAATTGTTATAGTGGCCCTGATGACATCCACAAACCACGTTCTGGGCTGGTTCATGGCCTATTGGAGCAAGCGTCGAGTAGGGATCGCCTGGGTCATTTTTGTTACGGTCTTTAGCATTGCTCTCAGTACGGCCTACCCCATTATCTTCAAATTTGTCATCGACTCCCTCATCGAAGGACAAGCCACCACCGATGTACGTTTCTATGTCTGGTTGATCCTCATGGTGGGTTTGGCCCGAACCATCGCCCGCTGGGTCTTGCCATCATCCCGATATATCATGAATCTGTTGTTGGCCATGGACATCAAATTATTTCATTTTGATAATTTACTCAAGAAGGATCCTGCGTTTTTCAACCAATATCGCTCAGGTGATCTCATCACACGTTTCTCTGATGATATTGATGGCGATATGAAATTGAACTGGTTTGCAAACTCCGGTATCATGCGGCCCATTGAAGCCAGCTTCACCCTGCTTTTTTCCATTGGGGTGATGATGACCCTGCATTGGAAATTGACCCTGCTGGCAGTTTCACCCTTACCGCTGATCGTATGGGCCATGAGCAAAACAGAGCATTTACAGCATAAGGCCTACACCCATCGCCAGGAGACCATATCTCAGACCAACAATATTTTGGAAAGCGCCTTTTCAGGAATCCGGATCGTCATCGGCTTTGTCATGGAACAAGCCCAGGAGCGTTTATTAAAGCGCAACATGGAAACCCGGAAAGCTGCTGAAGAGCGAGTCGTGTTTATCCGAGCGCTTTTGGAAAGTATTGGCAGTTTGATCAATCAAGTTGGTCTGGTCATTATCCTGTTTATGGGCGGCTACTATGTGATCCAGGCCCAGATCAGTCTGGGTGAATTCTATGCTTTTATTGCCTACATGACGGGTATTACAGAGCCGATCTGGACCATCTCCTGGTTCTTTGTTTCGTTGAAAGTGGCGGAAACCTCAGTGGAACGGCTGGAAGAGATAGAGACCACTGAAAATCGGCTGGCCCGTACCGCCCAGGTCGAAAAACCCATTCAGAGGGTGCAGGTCAAGGATCTTATTTTTCGTTTTCCAGAGGATGCTGCTGAGGTTATCTCAACTGTGAACTTTACTGCTGAACCCGGAGAGAAGGTCGGTATTGTGGGTGAGGTTGGCTCGGGGAAAACCGTGCTGTTAAAGCTCATCTCAGGCTGGTTTGTACCTTCCAGCGGATTGGCACAATTGAATGATGTGAGCTTGACCGATCTTAGTGATGCCTCTCGGGCGGCCAGTATTGCCTATGTTCCCCAGGATATTGAATTGTTTAGTGGCACAGTCGCAGACAATATCACCCTGGGTCGCGGACCAAAGCGCAGCCTGTCTGATGTGATAGATACGGCCGTCCTTGGGGTTGAATTAGACCCGGAAAAAATGTTGGAACAGGGAGGGGGTGGTTTAAGCGGTGGACAGCGCGCCCGAGTTGCTTTAGCAAGAGCATTTTATGGCGATACTCCCATCTATATTTTTGATGATGTCACATCGGCCTTGGATCTGAATACCGAGAAGATCCTCTGGAAGAACATCAATCGGGATTATTCAAACGCCTTGTTTCTGGTGGCCACTCACCGCGAAGCAACCGCTGCTGAAATGGACCGGGTGGTCTGGATCAAACAGGGCCAGATCTTCTGTGAAGGTCGTCATGAAGATCTGTTGAGGGACCACGATGATTACCGCTCCCTGTTTGCTCACGAATAAACCCGATTAGTTGGTTTTTAATCCCCTTGGATTTTAATAGAAAACCCTAAAAACCTTTTTTTTGCTCTTTGTGGCTAATGTTTCGATGCCATTTGCACCTAAAACCGGCACTAAACTACTTTAGCTTTTCCATTTTTCCCTCATCCCGACAAGGATCGGTATTCCATGTTTCTGAGGCGTGATGGATCTTGTCGGGACTTGTGAACCAGAAAAGCATTTTGGATTAAAGGTCTACTTTAGAACTGAAAATGGTATTATTAAAGCTTGCATCTCAAGGTGATTACGAGTACTCTACTAACAGAATGATACTTTTGAATAGCCATACAATCCTGAGTACGATGATGATTAATCATCGCAATCATACCTGATGATCTAGCTATTCACAACATATACCTGAGTGGCTAATCAAAAGACGGTCACCAGGAGGTTTAAAATTTATCCCCCGGAGGCCAGTGCCACGGGGGTTTTTTTTACCTGGAGTTGAAGATGTTGAGTGAGAAAAGATTGAAAATTGCAATCCAGCGGTCAGGCCGCCTGAGTGAATCTACGTTGGATCTGTTAAAGTGTTGTGGTTTAAAGATTATTAAACCCAGGGACAGACTGATTGCCCACGTAAAAAATATGCCCATTGATATCCTGCTGGTACGTGATGACGACATTCCAGGCTTGGTTATGGATGGGGTTGTTGACTTGGGATTTGCTGGAGAAAACGTAATTCAGGAAGTTCAGCTACAGCGTACGAGTCATCAAGAAACATCAAGCTTTAAGATGCTTAAAAAACTGGACTATGGTTACTGCCAGCTTTCGATTGCTTTTCCAGAGGAGAGAACATATTCGAAGGTTCAGGATTTAGAGGGAATAAGAATTGCTACCAGTTATCCATATTTACTCGCGACCTATCTTGAGAACAAAGGTGTTGATGCAAAAGCAGTTCATTTGACGGGTTCTGTAGAAGTGGCCCCGCGGGCCGGTTTGGCAGATGCCATCTGTGACCTGGTTTCTTCCGGAGTTACCCTTGAAGCCAATGGGTTGAGGGAGGTTGAGATAATCCTGGAAAGTTCAGCTACATTGATTCAGCGAGTAGGTATTCCCAGTGGATTTGTCAAAGATCTGATCAGCCGCTTAATCCAGCGTATTGATGGTGTCTTGCAGGCCAGGGAGAGTAAGTACATTATGCTCCACGCTCCCACCAGCAAACTGGAGCAGATTATTGATCTTTTACCAGGTGCGGATAAACCCACTATCTTGCCATTGGCCGGATCGACAGATCAAGTAGCCATCCATTCAGTAAGTACTGAAACTGTATTTTGGGAAACCATGGAGTCGCTTAAGGCTCTTGGTGCGAGCTCGATTTTAGTGTTACCCATTGAAAAAATGCTGGGCTGACATGATTGATTGGAAAACCGTCAGTTCGACTGAAAAACAGGCTGTTCTACAGCGCCCGGTTCTGCTTGAAAACGCTGACCTGCAGAGAATTACTGCTGCGATTATTGAGGATGTCAGAGTTCGGGGTGATAGCGCTTTACAAGAATATACAGAACGCTTTGATGGTGTTTCTCTTGGCCAGATGCAGGTTTCTGGAAGGGAGATTCAAAATGTCCATAAGCTGATTTCTCCAACTGTTAAACAAGCAATTGACCAGGCCTATCAACTAATATCAGATTTTCATGCCCGGCAAGTACAGCAGGGTTATGTGGTGGAAACCTTACCTGGTGTAAAATGTACTTTGCGGATCAGACCGCTTGAAGTGATTGGATTATATGTGCCAGGAGGGAGAACGCCCCTGGCCTCAACTGTGTTGATGCTGGGTGTGCCAGCCCAAATAGCGGGTTGCACTAAGGTGGTTCTTGTTAGCCCTCCCAACGAAAATGGTGATATGGCGCCGGAAATTATTTATGCTGCATCAAAGTGTGGCATAAACATCCTATTCAAGGTCGGCGGCGCCCAGGCCATTGCAGCCCTGGCTTATGGAACTAAAACCATTTGGAAAGTAGCTAAAATATTTGGTCCCGGTAATCATTTTGTCACTGAAGCTAAACAACAGGTCAGTCAAATTACGGGTTTGGTAGGTATCGATATGCCAGCCGGACCATCGGAATTACTGGTGGTTGCTGACGGGCAGGCTCAAGCCAGTTTTATTGCTGCAGATTTACTCTCTCAAGCGGAACACGGTCCGGATTCCCAGGTGATCCTCGTTTCTGATAGTAGTACAATTGTCCAGGAAGTGGAAGAAGAAGTTAGGTGTCAGTTAGAAACTCTGGAACGGCGGGACATTGCCGTAAAAGCACTGGAGTCAGCCCGCTTTATCCTGGTTGTAAGTCTGGAAGAGGCAATCAGTCTCAGTAATAGCTATGCACCGGAACACCTGATCCTGAATGTAGAATCGGCAGAGCAGTTTGTAGATCAAATCACACACGCTGGATCCATCTTTTTGGGACCCTGGTCTCCTGAGAGTGCCGGAGATTATGCGTCGGGAACCAACCATGTCTTGCCAACCTATGGAGCGGCTCGGTTTACAAATAGTCTTTCCGTCCAGGATTTTCAAAAAAAGAGTACAATTCAACAGCTCAGTCGTGAAGGTCTTTTTGCTTTGGGAGAGACCATTATGAGTTTGGCTCAAAGTGAAGGACTAACAGCTCACAGCCGATCTGTATCGCTACGTTTGAAGGAGTCCGGATGATGGATTGGCTGGAAGCTTTGACGCCGGATTATATCAAGCATTTAACACCCTATGCATCAGCACGTAGATCCGTTAGTGCTGGAGATGTTTGGTTGAATGCAAATGAAAGCCCATCAGTTCCCGGTGTTCACAATCAGTCTGGGGAGTTGAATCGCTATCCAGACTTTCAACCAGAGGTCCTCCTAACAGGATATGCTGAATATGCTGGTGTGGCGACAGATCAATTGTTGGTAACTCGCGGGATAGATGAAGGTATTGATCTGCTCATCGGAACGTTTTGTGAAGCCGGTTTAGATCGAATTGTTTACACACCTCCGACATACGGCATGTATAAAATTGCGGCAGAGACAAAAGGGGTAGCGGCCTGTGCGATTCCTCTGGGGAGTGATTTTCAACTGGATGTGGAGCAACTCGAAGTAATTCTTGGGAGTAGCTCGGCAAGTCGGGCTTTGGCGAGTTCGGCTTCCGGAATAGTATTAAAACTGATTTTTCTCTGCTCTCCCAACAATCCCACGGGCGGGGTTCTAGATCGATCGGCGGTTATTTCTGTATTGGATGCGGCAGGTGAAAAAGCTTTGGTTATTATTGATGAAGCCTATATCGAATTTATTCCAGAGGCCAGTTATGTGGGTTTGCTGAGCGAATACCCAAATCTGGTCGTCCTGCGAACACTTTCAAAAGCTTTTGGCCTGGCTGGTTTGCGTTGTGGCTTTGTGATGGCCAATTCTGATATAATTCAGCTTCTAAGAAAGGTGATTGCACCCTACCCCATCCCCATGCCTGTTGTGGATCTAGCGAATCAGGCTCTTTCAAGACCGGGTATACGCCTGATGGAAGAAGCCGTTGGCACAATCGGAGCTATGAGAAAATCAATGGAGCAGCAACTTGCAGGGTTCTCGTTTATTCTGGAAACCTATCCGGGCCAGGCTAATTTTATACTTATCAAGGTTAAGGATGTGGTGGCTTTGATCAAATTTCTAGTACAGCTGGGTGTTATTATCAGAGATCAAAGTTTTCAAACTGGGCTGGAAGCTTGTGTTCGAATTTCCGTTGGGTCACCCCGTGAAACAGAAAAGCTTATTCAGGCTTTACAAGAATTTGAGGTGGGTAAATGAGTGCACAACCAACACTTTTCATAGATCGCGATGGAACATTGATCACGGAGCCCCCGATTAATTTCCAGGTGGATTCACTTAAGAAACTGATCTTGGAGCCAGATGTTATTACCGGCCTGTTAGAACTTCAAGCTGCTGGGTATCGCTTGGTTATGATATCAAACCAAGACGGATTGGGAACAGCCAGCTTTCCCGAGGAGACCTTTACGGTCCCCCAGGAGAAACTGCTGGAAATTTTTGGTTCTCAAGGCATTAGTTTTGATGATATCCTGGTTTGCCCACATTTTGAGACTGACAATTGTAGTTGTCGTAAACCAAAACTGGGACTAGTGAAGAAGTTACTCCGCTCAGGGGCTGTTGATTTTAAGGATTCCTGGGTCATTGGAGATCGTCCCGGTGATGTTCAATTGGCAGAAAATATGGGTATTGGCAGCTTTTTGTATGAACCGGGAGCCAATGGCTGGAAAACGATAGTTCGCACCTTAGCCAAAGCCAAAAGAGCCGCGACCATAGAGCGTAAGACCGCTGAAACTCACATCCTGGTGCAGGTTGATTTAGATAGCAATGCAGAGTCTCAGATAGAGACGGGCATAGGCTTTTTCGATCACATGCTGGACCAAATAGCTGTCCATGCAGGTATTTATATAAAATGCCTTGTTGTGGGTGATTTAGGGATAGATGAACACCATAGTATTGAGGATACTGCTCTGGCATTAGGAGCGGCGCTATCAAAATCCCTGGGCCGCAAACGGGGTTTAGAGCGATTTGGCTTTATTTTGCCCATGGACGAATGTCGCGCGGAATGTGTGCTGGATCTTTCAGGAAGACCGCACCTGGAATTTCAGGCAGATTTCACTGCAGAAAGGGTGGGAGAGATAAGCACACAAATGATTCAGCACTTTTTTAATTCGCTTGCCATGAGTATGGGAGTTACCCTTCACCTAAGTACTACAGCAGGGAATGCCCATCATCAGGTTGAGTCACTCTTCAAGGTCTTTGGTCGAGCCCTTAGGCAAGCCATCAAGCGGAACGGTAGAGCCATCCCCAGTTCCAAGGGAACCCTGTGAGTGTGATTGTTGATACAGGTTGCGCAAACCTCACATCGCTCAAATTCGCGTTGGAGCGCTTGAACGTCAGGGCTGTGATCACATCGGATTCTAAACTGATCAAGGCTGCCGATCGCGTATTCCTGCCAGGAGTTGGTAGCGCTCGGTATGCCATGCACAGTTTGGAGGAACGTAACCTGGTAACGGTAATTCCAAAATTGACCCAACCGGTCCTGGGAATCTGCCTGGGAATGCAACTGCTCATGGAATCATCCACAGAAGGAGGGACGATCTGTCTTGATGTCATCCCGGGAAGCGTGAAGGCCTTGGAAGCTAAAGGGAGTCGTCTCCCTCATATGGGCTGGAACACTTTGTCGCAAGTTAAGAACACTCCTCTTTTTCATGGAATTTCAGTTGATGACTCTTTCTACTTTGTGCATAGTTACGCAGTAAGTCTCTCTTCCTATACGTTGGCGACTGCTGACTATCCCACCGCTTTTTCAGCGGCTCTGGGCAAAAACAATTTTTTTGGAGTCCAGTTTCACCCAGAGCGATCAGGAGCCAAGGGCTGGCAGCTTTTAAAGAATTTTTTGGAGTTAAAGATATGATTATACCGGCAATTGATGTGTTTGAACAGCGGATTGTTCGCCTTTTTCAGGGAGATTATGCAAAAACAAGGTTCTATGACATAGCGTTGATTCAGTTGGTCCAAAGCTATGCTGCAGCTGGGGCGACTATCATCCATATCATTGATCTTGAAGGAGCCCGTAATCCTGAAAAACGCCAGCTTGATTTGATAAAGCAAGTAACCAGTGAGACCGATGTAAAATTACAAGTCGGGGGTGGGATTCGTTCAGAGCAGGATGTGGAGGAACTGTTGGAGGCTGGTATTGAGCGGGTCATCATCGGTAGTCTTGCTGTTCAGGAACCGGCAACTGTAAGGACCTGGATTAAGAACTTTGGTCAGGATCACATCGTGTTGGCTTTGGATGTATCGATTGATGGCAGGGGGAACAAATGGTTACCTACCCGGGGTTGGGCGGAGAGTAGTGGTAAAAGTTTGGAAAGTACATTGGATAGTTATCAGGAGGCCAGGCATGTGCTATGTACCGATATTAGTCGCGATGGAACACTTGAGGGTTCAAACACATCACTCTACCAGGAATTAGTCAAGGTTTATCCAAACATTAAATGGCAGGCTTCAGGTGGAATAGGTAGTCTCCAGGATATTTATAAAGTGGTTGGAACAGGCGTTGCGGGTGTCATTGTAGGCCGCGCCCTGTTAGATGGAAGCTTTAAGTTGGAGGAGGCAATCCAATGCTGGCAAGGAGAATAATCCCCTGCCTCGACGTTCGAGATGGGAAAGTGGTCAAGGGCGTTCAGTTTCGGAACCACGAGATTGTTGGTGATATCGTCCCCTTGGCCGCAAAGTATGCACGCATGGGTGCTGATGAATTGGTTTTTTATGATATTACCGCCAGCAGCGATGGTCGAACCGTGGACCGCAGTTGGGTGGAACGAATTGCTCGTGTAATCGATATCCCTTTTTGTGTCGCAGGCGGAATATCAACCTTGGATCTTGCTGGGGAAGTTCTAAAAATGGGTGCGGACAAGATCAGTGTTAATTCGCCGGCACTAAACAACCCGAAATTTATTTATGAACTTAACCAACGCTTTGGTCAGCAATGTGTAGTGGTGGGTGTAGACAGTTTTGAGGACAGTAAAACGGGGCAATATCAGGTTTACCAATTTACCGGTGATGAAGCACGAACCAAACGAACCAGATGGCAAACTCTGGACTGGGTCAAAGAGGTTCAGGATCAGGGCGCTGGCGAGATTGTCCTGAACTGTATGAACCAGGATGGCGTGCGACAGGGATATGATCTCAAGCAACTAAAAGAAGTACGTAAAATTTGTCGCATCCCACTCATTGCCTCAGGAGGCGCAGGGACAAAAGAACACTTCAAACAGGTTTTCCTGGAATGCGATGTAGATGGTGCCTTAGCCGCCAGCGTTTTTCACCAGGGAATCATTGAGATAAAAGAATTGAAGCAATATCTGTCTGAGACAGGGCTGGAGATACGACAATGAAAGTGAATACGCAGAACCTGAATCAGTTGGCCTGGGAAAAACAGGAGCGTTTGTTGCCTGCAATTATTCAGGATGCCTATTCGGGCAGTCTGTTGATGTTGGCGTATATGACCCCTGAATCACTGCAGCAAACTTTGGAAACCGGTCAGGTTACCTTTTATAGCCGTAGTCGGCAAATCATCTGGTGCAAAGGCGAGACATCCGGAAACACCCTACAGTGTGTTGAAGTCACTGCTGATTGTGATCGGGACACCCTCAAAGTGCTAGCCATCCCTGCTGGTCCAGTTTGCCACCTGGGAACAGCTACCTGTTGGGCTGGTAGTGGTGAACCTGCGTTGGCATTTTTAGCCAGGCTTGAATCCGTTATTCATGCCCGTCGAGCAGTTTCTACTAAAGATTCTTATACCTCAAGACTTTTTGATCGTGGCCGTAAACATATCGCCCAAAAAGTGGGAGAGGAGGCGGTTGAGACAGTAATTGCAGCTGTAGTTAATGATAAACAAGAGTTTCTGGAAGAAAGTGCGGACCTTATATTTCACCTCTTGGTTTTAGTGGATGAAATGGATTTGTCTTTCAAGGATGTCATTGGTGTTTTGAGATCAAGACATCCTGGCGATAAGTGAAATTTAGAGCATGCATGGTGTGCGGGACTTTTCTTCAGCAGGCCGATGACAGATTTGGTGCTGCAGAACAGGCTGGAGTCTTCCTGAAACCCGAAAGGATTTATGCCAATTGCTCCGTACTTCAGTGCGCGGATTTTGGAGTCCCCAAGAAAAACAGCGCTTTAATCCAAAATATATCAGCCATAATGTTGGGCTACAGTCCATGCTGTTCTGGGGGTGTTTGAATCCCCGGCTTGAAAGCCGGGGTAATCGTCCTAAAAGAAGAAAGCTCCCTTACCACTTTACGCTCTGCGGTTGATGCTTTAAGAACAGACCGTCTCCATTAAAACAGCACACACCTCATAGGGATCCATATTGGCTGACGGCCGGCGATCCTCCAGATAGCCCTTGCCTGCTTTGGCTGTGATCAGGGGGATCCGAACGGAAGCGCCCCGATCGCTTACACCATATCGATATTCATGAATGGAACAGGTTTCATGTAAACCGGTCAAGCGTTCTTCGTTGTGCGCCCCATAGACGGCAATATGCTCAGCATGCCTCTGCCCCAGTTTTTTGCAGGCTGCTTCAACAACTGCAAATCCACCAGTTTCACGCATGGCCTTCGTGCTAAAATTAGTATGGGCGCCGGCCCCGTTCCAGTCGCCCTTCACCGGTTTTGGGTGAATGCTGGCGTTAACACCATACTCTTCAGCAATTCGATACAGCAACCAGCGAGCCAGCCAGAGTTGATCAGCTATTTCCAGGGGACCTAAAGGTCCAATCTGAAACTCCCACTGACCGGGCATCACTTCAGCATTGACACCGGATATACCGATGCCAGCGTATAGACAAGCCTCCAGGTGTTCTTCAACAATATCACGACCAAAGACCTCATCGGCACCCACACCACAGTAAAAGGGTCCCTGGGGCGCTGGGTAACCACCATCCGGCCAGCCCAAGGGTGATCTTCCCTGAAAAAATGTGTATTCCTGCTCAATACCAAACCAGGCTTCCTGGGCCTGGTGCTGATCAGAAACTGCTACGAGATGGTCCCGTTTGTTTGATTCATGGGGCTTTCCATCAGGATAGCGCACTTCATTCATAACCAGGATATGATCGCCACGACGAATCGGATCAGGTACAAAAGCGACGGGGTGCAGGGAGCGATCACTGTCATGACCCTCCGCCTGCATGGTGCTGGAACCATCAAAACCCCACTCGGGGATTTGCGTTAGCTCCCTAATTGGGCCGTTAATGATCTTGGTCTTGGAGCGTAGTTTGGAGGTGGGTCGGTGTCCATCAATCCAAATGTATTCTGCCTTGATCTTTGCCATTCGTAGCATCTCCCTATGAAAAATTAATGTATTTTAGGTTCAAGCTTATCATGGCGACTAATTAATAAGTATAATCAACATATGTCAAGATATATTAAATATAATAATCAAAAATACCTAAATATATTAAGCACTTAACCAGGGGTGTGATCAGGATATTGAGTACGTTATCCTGAGGCTCCCGAGGGGCGAAATGTTATCTCCCAGCTCTGGACAATCGGTTTACACTTGCTTGGGTGCCAGGATATTCAGGTCAATAGCTGTGGTTTCCTTGTAGGAGGACAGCACCAGGTTTGACTGGGTCCGATTGACGCCGGGCCAATTTTGAATTTCGTAGAGCAGGTCTTCCAGGGCTTGTGAGTTTTGGGCGCGAACCTTGAGGATATGCGATCCGGTCCCGATGATGGAGTGGCACTCCAACACTGAACTGGAGTCGCTGGCCTTTTTGACAAAGCCATCATAGTTGTCGGAATGTTCGCTAACGATAAAGACAAAAGCAGTCAGATCCAAGCCCGCCTTTTTATGGTCAAGCACCGCAGCATAGCCCTTGATGAGACCGCTCTCAGTAAGTTTTTTTATGCGTTCACCGATGGCTGGAATGGATAGTTCGACTACTTTTGAGATCTCACTGACGGTCACCCGGCCATTCTTTTGTAGTAATTCCAGTATCTGGATATCACGGTCATCTATCATGGGTCTACTCCTGAAATATATTAAGCACCGGTCAATATATCTTTAATCTTTACGGGGATAAGCTAAAATACGAGAATTTTTTATTTTAAAAGAATTTGTTGTGAATAGCTAAAATGAGCAGCAGCGTACCAGGGCTGCCCCCACCACCTGACTCAATAATTGTCATCCCGAAGACACTTGAGCCTGGGCTCATCTTTATATTAAAAAGAATTATTAAGCAGGGGGTCAAGATAAGCCCTGAAAACACAAATGATGGAGCCCGGATGAATTTTATAAGTAGAACCAGCATCATATCCAGAGTTGTCATGTTGACCTTGAGCTTGAATCTTTTATCTACCCAGGCCCTGGGCCAGTATGCGGTGGGTGAAAGTATTAGTCAACAAACCAGAGATCGGGTGCTAGAGTATTGCTCAAATGGTACAGGGAGTGAAACGCTTGGTAACCTGCTGATACCTGGTGAAGATGAACCAACGCGAGTACTCTGGTTAAGCTTTTTTGCCTCCTGGTGAGGTGCCTGTCGTGCGGAGATTCCGCACCTGGAAGCCTTTCACCAGGCCCGTTCAAGTGCTGGGTTGAGAATTGTATCACCCGGTAATGATTTTAACAGTTACTCCTGCCAGGCTTGGGCCGATCTGGGAGCCAGTTATCCCATCGCCGATGATCGCTCAACGGCCATTTGGAGTGATTTTGGGAATGGTGTAGTGCCACGTAATGTGATCATCGACATCGATGGTGTTGTGCGCTACAGTGCCATCGGATATAATGAGACAGCCATAACTGCGGTACTGGATGAACTTCTAGATGTTGTCGTAGATATTGATGGGGACAATCAACCGAGATCTCACAAACTGCTATCCAATTATCCCAACCCATTCAATGCTGGTACCCGGATAACCTTTCAACTCCGTCTGGCCGGAGTTACGATACTCACCATCTATGATGGCCGGGGCCAGAAGGTCAGGACCTTACTGGAGCAAGATCTGGAGATCGGTGAATATACCATCAGCTGGGACACGCTGAATGAACAGGGTGATGACCTGCCCAGTGGTATCTATTTTGCAAAACTGCAAAGTGGCTCGACTCAGGAATCACAAAAACTATTACTGCTTAAATAGCTACACTCCCTCACCAGGGCCAAGGCGTGTATTTGGCAAATCTTTTTTGTCATAAAAGGGACCCGGTTTTAGAACCCCCAATTCGCACAATTCGGGTAATTCGCGGTTCCGATTTATTAACCCACCATTAAATTGATCCAAAATGAAGCTTGAAACCCAAATCAGTTCCCTGAAAGGCGTTGGCTCTCGTAAAACGGAGGCTCTGGCTGAGATCGGGATTTTTACCAGAGCTGATCTTCTGGAGCATTTCCCCCGACGCTATCTGGATCGTTCAACGGTTACCTTCACCACGGATCTGCGTAAAGACGTCAATGTTACGGTGGTGGGCAAGGTCTCCGGGACCCAGATGCGCCGCGGACGCAAACGCTCGTATTTCGAGATGGTGGTGGCTGACGAACGGGGCTTTTTGAAATGCCGCTGGTTCAACGGGGCTCATTGGATCCAGAAACGCTTTAAAAAAGGCGATATAGTGGCTGTCAGTGGAAAAGTTGACTTCTACGGCGGTTTTCAAATGGTTCACCCTGACTTTGATATCCTGTCTGAAGCAGGGGCCAACCCCATAAATACGGGTATTATCGTTCCCCTCTACCCTTCGGGACAAAAACTGCAGTCCGCCGGCTTGGACAGTCGCGGCTTTCGAAGGCTCCTGCGGCCGCTCATGGCAGGTATCGAAAGTGGTTTGGAAGAATTCTTGCCCCGGCCTGTGTTGGTAGAGTTCAAACTAATGGGTATTGGTGAGGCGATCCGCGATATTCACTTCCCTCAGGATATGGATTCACTAAAGCAGGCCCGTTATCGGTTAAAGTTCAACGAGCTCTTTTTTATGCAATTGCTCTTAGCCATCCGGCGCCAAAGCCAGGCTGAAACAGTTAAGCAAAACCGCTTTGACGGTTATGGTGAATATCTATCATCCCAGTACGAAAAGCTGCCCTTTGAATTAACCAGGGCCCAGAAGCGGGTCATGAATGAGATCTGGGAAGATCTAAGATCCGCCCATCCCATGAATCGATTGCTTCAGGGAGATGTGGGTTCCGGAAAAACGGTGATCAGTCTTTTAGGGGCGGCCATCGCAGCGGGAAATGGCTACCAGACAGCCATTATGGCCCCCACTGAGATTCTGGCTGAACAGCATTATAAAAATGCCCTTAAATTTTTTGAAGGCACCCCCATCCGGGTTGTTCTACTCACAGGCTCTCAGACAGCCGCTCAAAAACGTGACCTGCGTAAAGCATTAAAAGAGGGTTACTATCAAGTAGCTATTGGAACCCATGCATTGATCCAGGGGAAAGTGCATTTTAAGAATCTACAGTTTGTGGTTATTGATGAACAGCACCGCTTTGGCGTACTGCAGCGGGGTGAGTTGCTGGAGAAAGCGGCCGAAGCAGATGTGCTGGTTATGACAGCCACCCCCATTCCCCGGACCCTATCCATGACCCTGTTTGGTGATCTGGCAGTTTCTGTTATTGATGAACTTCCAGCCGGTCGACAAAAGATCATCACCCGTAAAGTGGATGTGCACACCCTGCCTAAAGTGCATCAGTTTATCGGGGATGAGATCAAAGCAGGTAGACAGGCTTTTGTGGTTTATCCTCTGATCGAAGAATCGGAAAAGATCGATCTGGAAGCGGCAACCCTGGGGTATGAAAAATTTAAGACTCAGTTCAAAGATTTTCAGGTAGCCCTGCTCCACGGCCGTATGTCAGCCGGTGAAAAAGATACCATCATGCAGGCTTTTTCCCGGAATGAGATCCAATTGCTGGTTAGTACTACCGTGATTGAAGTTGGTATCGATATTCCCAATGCCACCGTTATGCTCATTGAAAATGCGGAACGGTTTGGTCTGGCTCAGCTGCATCAATTACGCGGACGGATTGGTCGTGGTCAACATCGCGGGGTCTGCGTGCTGGTTCATCGCAGTATGAGTCCCGAATCTCTGGATCGGTTGAACATTATGGTGAAAACGCTGGATGGGTTTAAGATCGCTGAAGAAGATCTACGCCTGAGAGGTGCCGGGGATATTTTTGGCACCCGCCAATCCGGATTGCCCGCCCTGAAGATTGCCAATATTCTATATGATGGTGAAATCCTGAAGATGGCTCGGAAAGCAGCTTTCGCCCTGGTTCAAAAGGATCCCCATTTACGTCAGGGGATTCATGCTCAGATCCGGCACATCATTTTAGATCGGTATGCCGAATATTCTGAGCTGGCCGGAATTGGATGACAGATGTGGTCCCGGTCACACGTCTCATGAGAACTATGGATAATACTGGACCAGGATACTATCTTCTAGACTTAATTGCTGGAGGAAGGTATTGTGTTTAAGTGGACCCTGCAGATGCAGATCGACAATGGTCAGCTAGACGAAGACCATCGAAAGTTAATATCCATTGCCAACCGGGTGCTGGAACTAAATCGGCCAAACCGGGATGTCGAAGAAATTAAGCTGGTGATCCGCGAGCTATATGATTATGTAAAGTATCATTTTTCCAGGGAAGAAAACCTCATGCGTGAGTTGAACTATCCGGAAATCGCGGATCATCATAAAAAACACCAGGCCATTGTAGCTGATATGAACCACTATTTGACCAGCTCCCATCATATGAATGATATTCTCAGCAATTTCCGCGGTCTGGTGGATAAATGGGTGATCAACCATATCATGGAAGAGGATGAAAAGATACGTCGTTTCATGGAATCCAAGCCCTCTGCGTCAAAATAAATCCACTTGACATAATTATTAATACGGAGCCCCAATCACATGCTGAAGCTGTCACCGATCCTTAAGACGGAAATGGAGAAGCGCAATCCTGCGGTACAGCATGACAATATTGTGGATGCCACAGGATGAAGTTAGGGGCCATTTTGAGGTGAATTGGGTATAAGCCTGGTGTCCAGACCAGTATATTATACCAATTGCAGCTATGTTGAACCAAATGGCTGGATGGTGCACAGACAGACTGAATAATAAA
Source organism: Fidelibacterota bacterium (assembly GCA_024278595.1). GTDB lineage: Bacteria > Fidelibacterota > UBA8477 > UBA8477 > JABMPR01 > JABMPR01. The sequence continues at coordinate 17,613 of JAJRSW010000060.1, forward strand.
GGATAGAAAAAGACCGGCTTGCTATGATAAAACTGACCCAGCTGTATAAACAATTTGAATCGACCCTGGCGGTAAATGACCTTACCATGCAGGTTGAAAAGGGTGAACTTTTCAGCTTCCTGGGGCCCAATGGCGCGGGAAAAACCACCACTATCAAAATGATGGTTGGCTTAATGACACCGACCTCCGGCTCAATCCAAATGGGTGAAATTGACATTGAAAAGGAACCCCAGAAAGCCAAAGCCATGATCGGCTATGTACCAGATTCGGCATTTCTGTACCAGCATCTCACTGGATTGGAGCTATTAATGATGGTCGGCCAGTTATACTCAATGGATAATCCCGTCATCCAGAAAGAACAGGGTGCCCTGACTGAGCGCTTATTTATGGGGGAATGGCTGGGTGATCGAATTTCCGGTTATTCACAGGGCATGAAACAGCGCCTGGCCTTTGCCTCGGCCTTTCTACATCACCCAGAGATCTTGATCATCGATGAACCTATGGTGGGTCTGGACCCCAAAACAGCCCGGATCATTAAAGATATGTTACAAGAACGCAGTCATAATGGTGTCACGGTCTTTATCTCTACCCACAACCTCACAGTCGCTGAAGAATTGTCAGATCGAATTGCTATCATTAACCGGGGGAAACTCCTGGGAGTGGGAACAGTGGATTCTTTTAAATCAGTTTCAGGTGAGCCGGAGAACCTGGAAGAACGATTCCTCCGCATTGTGGAAGAAGAGGAAGCAAGTGGCCGTGACAGGTCTCTTTAATCGCTGGGATTTATAAATAGCACAAACAACAGACACAGAATAGAGGTCATTAAATAGTTACCCAGCAAGCCCAACTCCTGTTTCGGGTTAAACAACAAAGCATGCGCGGATTTCTCACCGGGGTGTTCAAGCAAAAACGCCTGGAGATATTGGTTTCCAGTCTGATCGTGCTGGGGCTAATTTTTGGGGGTTATCGGATGTTTATGAACGGGGGACAATTTCTCCTGCGTCAGGGAGAATTGGGAGAGTTGTTCTTGGACCGCTTGTTCTATCTGGGTTGGTCCATTATTTTTTACCTGCTGATCCTGTCAAATTTGATCACCGGCTTTTCGACTTTTTATCGTTCGCCCGAGGTGGCCTTTTTGATGACTCTCCCCCTTAAAAATGTTCAAATATTCAGGGTAAAATTCATCGAGAACCTGGTCTATAGTTCCTGGGCTCTGCTCATTCTGGGAATCCCCCTCACCCTGGCCTACGGTAAGTTGCAAGGCCTGTCGTTCGTCCAGTATGGGATCGTTTTTTTTGCAGGGATAATACCTTTTTTGTTTATTGCCACAGTATCCGCGGCCCTTTTACTGATCTTGCTGGTCTGGCTCTCTCGGTTTTTAAAGATGCGCACCCTTTTCTTGCTGCTCGGCACACTATTCACCGGTTTGTTTTATCTGTATTTTAATGTTGGTCAACAAGACACAGTGTTGGTCGGTGGTATGGGTAATTTCCGCGCCCTTGGTCGGTATGTATCAAATTTGTCCCACATGCCCTTCCCCTTTATTCCCAGTTACTGGCTCAGCGAGCTTTTTCTGGGAAGTGAAAGTTTGATCTGGTCTGAACGTCTGTTTTTCTCAGGCCTATTTGTCAGTACTGCTATTCTGGGCTGGGAAATTATCAGCTGGGTGGCCGGAAAGGTCTATTTTGACAGTTATCAAATCATGGAGGGACAGGGCCAGAAAAATAAACAGAGGCCGCTAAGCCGGGTATTTACTTTTACCTGGCCGGGAATGCGCGGCGCCACCAAGGCCATGATAGCTAAAGATCTGGTGCAGTTCTTACGGACGCCACAGCAGTGGATCCAGTTCCTGCTCATGGGCTTTTTTATTGCGGTCTATTTGATCAACCTCTCCCAGGGAAAGATAAGGTTCAATGAGTTGCCCCCCTTTTGGCAGACCACCATCTATATATTCAATTTTGGATTCACTGGATTTATACTGGCGGCCTTAACGGCACGCTTCGTCTACCCCATGATCAGTATGGAGGGCCGCAGCTTGTGGATGCTTCAAATGGCCCCCTTTTCCATGAAGCGACTCTTTATCGAAAAATTCTGGTTTGCTTTCTTTGTCCTTTTCACCCTGACGGAAATAGTGGCCCTGGTTTCAAACTTCTTTTTAGGGCAGCGGGTGGAAGTTTCTTTACTGGCCAGTGGTTTTTTACTGCTGACCACCCTGGCCTTGATCAGTTTGTCCCTGGGTTTGGGTGCTGTCTATGCCCAATTTCATGAAACGAACCCCATGAAGATCAGCAGTGGCTACGGTGGGATTATAACGGTGGTGCTCAGCCTGGTCTATGTGGGTCTATCAGTAACGGCCCTGATCCTGGTGATCAATCTCTATAATTCAAATGGCTCAAACCTGGTTATCAGTGCAATTGTAGGTTTGGTGATCGGTTTGACATTCCTGTATACCTGGTTACCCTTGAAATGGGGTTTTCGGGCCGTGGACAGGTATGAACCATAGATAAATTAAAACAAAAGACGCCCACGATATTAATTGGAGGCGTCTTTTGTTGTACCGAAGTTTAATTCTCGGTAATAATCACTTGTTCCATAACATCATCCTGACGAATACTGTTTAAAACATCCAGACCGGCAGTCAGTTTGCCAAAAACGGTATGGCGACCATCAAGGTGAGGGGTTGAGCCGTGGGTGATAAAGAACTGGCTGCCATTGGTCCCAGGACCGGCGTTGGCCATGGAGATCACATTGTCTACATGCCGCAGGGGATTGTGGGCGAATTCATCCTCAAATTGATAGCCCGGTCCACCCATACCGGTACCGGTCGGATCGCCTCCCTGAACCATAAAGTTGTCAATCACACGATGAAATTTAACGTTGTTGTAATAGCCCTCTCGGGCCAAAAAGACAAAATTATTGACAGTTTTTGGAGCATGGTTGGCAGAAAGCTCCAGGGTCATACTGCCCCTGTTGGTAACGACCTCTGCAGTGTAATTATTATCAGTATCGATCTTTAATTCGGGTGGCTTGTTCCATTGTTGTGACATGTTATGATATCCCTTTTAGTTAATTCGATCAGATTTCAGGGGAGAAACTATTACAGGAATAGTTGAACCCAATCAAAATATGCCAGAGAATGAGAAGGCCTAATTTGGCAGTCTGATATCAGGGAAAGAGGACACTAGACAGGATGGGGTTCATTCTGTTTTATCACCATCAATCAGACCCATGAAAGCGGGCAAAATAATGATCGTTGTTAAGAAACAAGCGCCCACCCCAAAAATAAGGGCATAGGATAGACTGGCATATCCACGGAAGGGAGAGAACACCATGGACCCGAAAGCCAGCATGGTTGTGAGCGATGTCAATAGAATTGCTTTCCCTGTACTTGAGAGTACGATAAAAGCAGATCGGGGTCCTTCCATGCGCCAACGATGGACGGCGTGAACACCATCATCTATCCCAATTCCCAGGATCAGGGGCAGGGCCATCACATTCATCATATCCAACTGGAAACCAAAGACCTGCATCAGCCCGATCATCCAGACGGCTCCGATAGCCAGGGGCAGCATGGCGATTAGGGAAAACTTGAAACTCCTGAAATCGATCAGGAGAATAAGGTATACGAGGATGATGGTAAGCATGGCCGCATTGCGGCCATCTCGAGCAATGATCTCAAATAAAGCTCGCATAATAGGCGGCATCCCGGTAACGCGATGGCTGACTGATTCCAGTTCAGTGGCAAACTGATCCAGGAAGAGTCGATCTTGCCAGATATTACCCGAGGGTAGTACCGTTGTTAGAAATAGCGATCTGTCCTTGCTGGCATAACGATCGACGATAGACACGGGGAGCGATTCCAGGGTTAAGGGCGTTGTGTTGGTCATTTTTAGAACGCTTACAGTAAAGTACTCTGCGTAGGCATCCTGAAAAACATTCAGGCGCTCTGTTAGTTGAGCTTCTTCCTGTGCCAGCAGACCATAGATCCGGGTGAATATGGTATTGGCCGGGGGTTCTTCGATACTGCCAACAATTTCCGTACAGCGCGTAAAAACCTTATCCTGTCCACCAAGAAAGGACAGGGATTGAAACTCCATGATATTCATTTCCAGGCGTTCGACCTCCTGCCGTACCGTGGCCAGATCAGTGATCTTAATAGGTGTAATTATAGCTTGCGATAACAGGTCGCGAATTTCAAGAATATGGGGAATGCGCATTGCTTGCTGCTCTGCTGAAGGTAAAAAGGTGGAGATGTCTTCTACTGAAGCGACTGAAGGCAAATTTTTCGCCAGCTTCTTCAGGCTGCGGGACTCTTCCACACTTTCAGCCACCAGATAAGCAAAATCCATACTCAGGTCAAATTTATCTTGAATCGTATCCTGAAGCATGATGCTGGGTAGGCCTTCTGCCTCAAGATCCATCATGTTATGGTTAAAAGTGATCTCTTTACCGGAAAGAGCCAGAAAAATGGTTATTACCAGCACGCTAACCAGGGTAACCCGGGGGTGGTCCTGGAAGAGCACCCCTATTCTTCCCAGGGATTTAAGAGAAATATCTTTTGGCTGAGCTTGTTCAATAATTCCCTTTTTTGCCAGGCGCCGTTCCAGACGACGTTCTCTTACTACCAGAAAAGTTGGCAGCAGGGCGAAGGTTGAAATCATTACCACCAATAGTCCAATGGCGGTAACCAGTCCGAGCTCACTTAACGCGCGGGAATCTCCGATCATAAGGGCCAGAAAGGCTACAGCTGTGGTTAGGGCACCGGTGGAGATGCCTTTGCCACTCTTTTCCAGTCCAACCCGGGTAGCTTCTTCCAGAGAAAGCCCCAGGGCGCGCATTTCGGTAAAGGTGGAGATCACATGGATGGAGAAATCGATTCCCAGGCCAATTAAAATGATCATGAACATAGCCGTCATGACATTGAGAACCGGAACAACGACCGCAACAATACCGGCCGCCCAGATTAAACCGATGATCAGGTTGGTCAGCGCGAGAACGGGCGCCACGGCCATTCTAAAAGCCAGATACAACAAGGTTCCGATAGCGAACATGGAGAGCAGCATTGAGATCTCCAGACCCTGGGTGCTGTAGTACATTTCATCACGACCTACCACAATGGCGCCAGACAGGCCGGCCTGTACGTTGGGATGTTCTTTCAGGACATCATTCAGGACAGCCTGAACCGCATCTGTCCCGTCCACGATCATGAAGGCATCCATCAAACTGAAAGTGGGGACCAGGTTCATTATGAGTGCTTGTCGGTCATAGGACAGGAAGTAGGGCTCACCCAGGAGCAGTTTGTCTACGGCAGCTTCGGCTGCAGCAGGCTCGATGGCACCTGTTTCAAGGGTTTGTTCCAGCTCACCAAGCCAACTGTTGATCCCATTCAGGAAAACCAGCGCACCATCTTCCTCTTCACGGGATGAGATCGATTCCTCGGGCAGGATGAATTCCTTTTCAAAGGAGTTGTTCATGTTTGTGAGAAGACCGGCCAAACCGGGATCCTGAAAAATAGCTTTCATGCTTTTTAGATCATCAGCCTTCATGAGCATAAATCCATGTTCTTTCATGAAGTCCAGGTCAGCTTTATAGTCTGCCCGGCGAACGTAAACCTTGGGCTCAGTGTCGTTGCCCGGGATGGTCAAGGGTTCCAGGACCCGGGGAGCCAGGGCATCAGCAAAGTCCTTGATATCGGCCTCATTCCCCTGGGCGACCACAATGATGCTGGAAGCAGATTGAAACTCCTCCAGGATACGATCAAATTCTATGGTCCGCGGATCCCCCTTTGGAAGCATGTCAGACCATTTGGGGGTCATTGACATGCCTGCAGAAAGCACCAGGGTGATCACTGTTATCGCGGCGATACCCCAGAGCATTTGTTTGCTTCTGTTGACGGCCAGGTCAGCCAGTTTTTTGATCAAACGGTCTCTCATATCAGATCCTTCCGCAATAAACAGTTAGCACGTCACATAATTTCTGAATCTTTTTTTGGCCATGAAGGCACCAAGATAGCCAGGAGCACAAAATATAATTAGTGCTTCTTAGTGTCTTCGATTCTTTGGGCCGTTTGGAAAAGCATTTAGAAATTGCTCAATATACGTATTCGGAAACCCCAATCCTGAAGTCCAAATTCTGTATCATCATCGCCCCAGGAAAAACTACTCTGAAAGGAGAGATTGGTATCCTCAAAAACATTCCAGTCGAGCTGGGGACCGAAGGTGCCACTTTGGTCATTCAGGTTGGCAATGGCAATGGCGCTGAGTGAAACATAATCAAAGGTCTGGTGCATCAGATAAACAAAGGCATAATCCTGCATCAGGCTATGAGTCTCCCCTCCCAGACTTTGAAGAAAAGCGTCAAAGGTCAGATCCCCTTGTTGGGCAATCCCATTTTCATTGTGCAGTAATTCCAGGAGCAAATAAACTGAATTGTCAAAGGTGTGATCTGTTCCAAATATGACCTCAAGAAAATCTTCAGCACCCTCTAGCTCGTTATAAGCACCCTCTGCCCAAAGGCCCCATTCAAACAGTTCTCCAACAAAACTACCTCCAACAAGTGTTCTTTGGGTTTCTCTCACCTGCAAAGCCAGAGGGGTTAAAAAGGAACGTTCCCAGCGGAATTGTGCGGCAGTTAGCTCAAAATCAAAACTGCCGAGGCCGGTTTTTAGAAAGACCTGTTTTGTACTCATCTCCCAGGAGTCTTCTGGCTGCAAGACGGCGCTTGCGGTAGTTCGTGATGTAATTGGTAGTTCAGCCCGAAGGGCACTTATACCGGTTTGTTCATAACTGGGATCTAATAATGTCTTGGTGTTGAAAATATCAGTGGGGTTCCAGGCATAACCCACCCCAGGTGATACCTGTTGTCGTCCAAGAGTCAGATCAATAAAGGGAAAGCTGACGCGCATGTAAATGTTGTCCAGGAGTAATGTGTCACTAATAGTATAGGACATTTCACGGACCCATAAACTATCTGGCACAAACTCAGGTTGAAAAATTGGCTGCCAAATGTCCACAGGCAAAAAATCCAGCAGGTTCCAGGTGGTTTGACCCCAGTATTGTTGGATATTTATATTGGCCCCGATCAGGACGTTGTCACTGGGCCGGGCTTCAACATCAAGGCGCATTTTGTTATAGCCAAAATAATAACTACGGCCCCCGACTTGCATCACGTCTGCTTCAGACTCGAAATACCCGTAAAATTCCGGTTGTGACCATAGCATAATGGGGAGAACAAGCAGAAGAACTACAGGTCTCATTTTTTGAGACTCCGTTCACTAAAGAAGTTTTTCGGCGGTACCCATTTGTAGGTGGCTTCAAGGGTTTCCATGGATGTGCTGGAGCGCTCTTGGTGGTCGACCATAAGCATTTTCATGGCTGTGGGAGTGCCCTCGATGTTCTGAATATCACTTAATGACAATGTCTTTGCATTGAAGTTATTATCATCATAGTAATCGAGTTTAACTGGCGAGTAGTCTGATTTTCGAGCCCACAGGATAATTTTTGGATAAGGTGGATCCTGATCCAGAATACCAATGAGGTCTATTTTCCAGCAGAGATCACCATTTATGGTTTCATCACCCTGGTATTTTGGGGTGAATTTGGTCATAAAGACGTCGCCGCCACCCATGTCCTCATAGGTGAAATCGGAGCCCTGGACCTTTTGTTTTTTGGCATGAGAAGCCAGTTTACGCACTCGTTTGGTTCTGGGAAAGTAGGTCCAGATATCATCAGCGTTATTCAGGGTAAGGAAGGCTTGTCCGCGAATTGCAGCCGGCTTGGTATAGCGTGTCAAAGTACTTTTTCCCTTACCGCCCATATAGGACTCGAATTCAAAAGTACGGCTCCTGCCAGAGCTGGTGGTAATGGTTTGCGTTCCGGTACTCTTCATGTTTTCGGGTGACATGAGTTCAGTGACGGCTTTAATTATTTTAACTGCAAGTTGGTCTTGGGCTTGAGCAAAGCTGAGTCCAAATAATAAAATCAAGAAAAGTTTTACTTTCATGGTTCAAGGCCTTTCATAAAACTCTGGATACCTTCCGTTAAAGCACGATCAAAGGCATGACGATCATCATTGAGCATGAACTGCCACACAAAACCGTCAATAAATGCCAGGATTAGCGTAGCTACTCCGTCATAGTTCATCTCACGAAATTCATTAGCCATAACACCGGCCTTTAAAATATTGATTACCAGGGTGCGCATTTGTTCGTAGCCCTCTGAAAGCTGGGTAGCTTGATGCTCGCCCCGGCGGATCGCCCGGGCCCCCTGAGCCCAGATCTCGGTCATGATCAAAACAGAGTCACCCATCTCGAAAACAAGCTCGGTATTCAGGCGCATGAAAGTTCGTAGTTTGTCATAGGGGCTAAGCTGCATGGAGTATAGCTTATCTGAGGCATCCACCAGATCACCCATAAGCGTATCCACAATGGAGTGGAATATTTCTTCTTTGCTGCTAAAGTATTCGTAAACAGTACCTTTGCCGATGCCAGCCTCAACTGCAATATCTGCGATCTTGCCTTTTTCTAATCCGTCGCGGGCAAATATCTGAATGGCAGCGCGAATGATGGCAGCGGCTTTTTCCGGGTCTTTTTGTAGGGGCGTCATAACAAATTATCACCTTTATGTTAGTGGGGAGGCAAGATATGACCGAACGGTCGGTCAGGCAAGATTATTTTTGGAACCCCGACATTTTTTTTCGCATTGCTTGAATTTCGGATAACTTGAGCCCTAAACTGAAGCTGGAAGTTAGGGTCGCGATCCCTCAATTGGTCACACAGGAGCACATGAGCAAGGTTCAAGACAAAAAATGGTATAGATCTCTAGAGGCGGTTGCGTTGATCCTATTGGTTCTGATCGGGCTGCTGTCCTGCTGTCCAGAGGATCCGTACCAAAACTATCTTAACTTAATTATCAATACTGAACCTAAATCTCTAGATCCGGCGCTATCAACTGATATTACAACTGGAATTATAACTGCCCTGATGTACGACAACCTGGTCCAGTTTGGCGTTGGCAGTGAAATACTCCCTGGTCTGGCAGAATCCTGGCTCATCTCTGAGGATGGTTTAGTTTACACGTTTCAATTAAGAGATAGTGTTGAGTTTTGGGACGGCTTACCGTTCACCAGTGCAGATGTGAAGCGTTCATTTGAACGTGTTATGAACCCCAAAACCAGGTCACCTCAAACCTGGCTGCTGGCACCAATCCAGGGATCTGAAGCATATATGCAGGGTAAAGCAGATAGTATATCCGGTATAAGATTGATATCGAGGCACCAAGTCCAACTATATCTGGAAATCCCCTTTGCCCCATTCCTGGGGTTCCTGGGTGCCCCAGCCACTGCCATTGTTTCAGAGAACAGTGACGATTTAAAAACCTCTCCAATGGGAACCGGCCCCTGGATATTTCAGGGATGGCAAGCTGATCGAAAGTTGCGTTTTAAGAGAAATAATAACTATTATGCTGGTCCGGCAATACTTGACGGTCTGATCTTGAACAATGTTCCAGAAGTTTTAACTGCCGCTCTGGAGTTTGAAGCCGGTAACCTGGATGTCATGACTATTCCCAATTCAGAATTTAAATATTGGACCCATAGTTCAACCTGGCAGCCCTATATCCATAAATTGGAAGAATTGGGGCTGTATTATCTGGCCATGAACGTCGAAAGAGCTCCGTTTGATGATAAACGGGTCAGGCAGGCAGTGACCCTGGCAATTGACCGAAAAAAGATCGTTAAGCGCATCATGCACAATAGTGCATCAGTCGCCCTGGGCCCCATACCACCAGGGCTGGCGGGTTTTGATAGCAATCGTGTACCGCTACCATTCAATCCTGAAGCAGCCCGAAAACTACTCATTGATGCTGGTTATTCTGATGGCTGTGAGTTTGATCTGTGGGTCGATCCAGGCGCTGCTGTTTCCCAAACACTGGAAGCCATTCAGCATTACCTGACCGAAGTAGGGTTTATTGTACATCTCGTGCGGAACGATTGGAATATGATGCGGGATGCCATGCGGCAGGGGGAGACAGATGCCTATTGGGGGAATTGGTGGGCTGACTATGCCGAGGCGGAAAATTTTCTGGCACCCCTGTTTCATTCAAGTAATGCAGCCAGGCGGAATCGCTATAATAACCCTGAAGTGGATACCATGATCGAACAACTTCAAAGCAGTCTTGTTTCTGAGGATCGCATCAACTTGGCCAAACAAATTGATAGTATTTTGATCGAGGAAGCGCCCTATGCATTTATGTGGTATCCCACATCTTATACTGTGGTGCAGCCCACCCTTAAGGGTTACGTTCCCCACCTCATGCCCAATGCAAATCGCTATATGCACGTTTATTTTGAAGAATAGGATAGTATGATGAGCGCCATGGAAAAACATCCCATCTTGGGACAATTAAACGAAAATGACCGCCGTTTGCAGGATGTTAGCAAAATTCAGGAAGCGCTGGCTGAACGACGACGGGTTATGGACCGTGATGGAAAATTGACCACCGTCGTGGCCGGGATCATCGGTATTACCGGTTTGTTCTTTATGAAACAACTACCTTTCTTTATCATTTTGGGTCTCCTGGTCATTGGAATACCTGTATTATGGATCCATCTGGGAAAAGAAGCCCGGGAATTCACCGTATCCGATGCAGAAATACAGTCAGTTTTAGATGACCAGTAGAGTCGTTGCCGGCACGGTCTCACCCGCCCACCTTGTATATAGCTTATAAATAAACAGTATAACCATGCCAATGATCCAAGACCCAACCGCCATTCTGGTTTACCTCATATCCCTCATTGGAATGATCTATTTTGTGAGGGAACAAGCCTGGGCCAAAAAGATATTTGACATCGTTCCACCCGTGATATGGGTCTACTTCCTGCCCATGATCTCAACAACCCTGGGGATCACGCCGGAACAATCTGAGCTCTATAGTTGGGTCAAAATTAATCTTCTGCCAGCCGCCCTGGTGCTTCTGTTACTGTCTGCAGATGTACGAGCCATCGCAAAATTAGGACCCAAGGCCCTGGGAACCATGTTGGCCGGTACGCTGGGTATCGTTTTGGGAGGTGTGATCAGTCTGGCAATCTTTGGCGCCTGGCTGCCGGCAGATGCCTGGCAGGGGATGGGTGCTTTATCGGGGAGCTGGATCGGGGGCAGCTCAAATATGGTGGCCATTGGGACTTCAATTGGTGTCCGGAATGAGCTCTTCGGGGTGATGATCATTGTGGATACCATTGTGGGCTATGGATGGATGGGGATTGTCATATTTATTTCTGCCTTTCAGTCCAGGATCGATAAATGGAATCGGGTGACTGATTCTCCCGTAGATGCTCTGAGCGAGCATCTGGCAAACTCAGGCAATACCAAACGTGAGCCTTTAACTTATGCTTCCTTGATATTTATGGTGGTGGTGGGCTTTGGCGTTGGATTCATCTCTTTGAAGGCCGGAGAACTATTACCGGATCTGGGTAAGGTGGTCACCAGTTTTGGCTGGACCGTGATCCTGGTCTCTATTTTTGGACTGGGTCTGTCCTTTACGCCGGTGGCCAAACTTGAAAAACAGGGCGCTTCACATCTGGGAAATCTATTTCTGTATATTCTGCTGGCAACCATTGGGGCCAAAGCTGATCTAAGAGCCATTACCGAAGCACCGGTCTTTCTGGCAGTGGGCGTGGTCTGGATCGCGGTGCATGCAACCGTATTATTCACTGTCGGTCGCTATTTGAGGGCACCCATGTTTCTCATCGCCACCAGTTCACAGGCCAATATTGGTGGTGTGGTCAGCGCACCCATCGTAGCATCGGTATATCAACCAGGCATGGCACCGGTAGGGCTCCTCATGGGAGTTATGGGTAATATTCTGGGGCTTTACTTTGGCTTTCTCACCGCCCAGCTCATGGAGTGGGTGAGTCGGATTTAATATTTAAGAGACTTAATATTGACGCCCCCGCAGAAAGTCCCTCTCGCGCAGAGTGTTGTTATTTATAGGTTTAAGTGTATTTGTCATAAGTAACTGTATTTATTATACATAGAACATGTTCCGTGTTTTTCCAAATACTTTTTGCGAGGTCATCAATATTGACGCCCCGCAGAAAGTCCCTCTCGCGCAGAGCGTTGCATTGAGTTTGTCGAAAATGCCGCAGTATTAGATATTGAAGATGTAAGACATATTGATGACATTCGGTTGTAGGGACAAACCCATAAACGAATTCATGGGCATCTTACCAGCCAAAAAGGGATCGGGCAGCTCACGATTTTAGGCTTGGTTTTTTGATTTTTGATGATTTTTGATTCGCTTTAGTGCACCGCGCTTATTCTGTCAAGCCGTAAGCCTCTCCTTTCAAATACATAGAATATTCTTATACTCAGCCATGAATCAGTGGAATTTCAATCAGGGTGCTCCCAAAATGCGTTTCGGTCCCCGCCGGATGGGAGATGGGGTCAAACAGTTGCTCATTGCCAATGCGGCCGTGTTTGTTCTTACTCAGATCAGCGGAATGGCAGTTTGGGCGGAATGGTTTGGTCTTAACCCCTACAATGTGATCTTTGGTCTGCGGATCTGGCAGCCCTTTACCTATATGTTTCTACATGCGGGCATTTGGCATATTGGTATCAATATGCTTATGCTCTGGATGTTCGGTTCCGAACTGGAGCAGCTATGGGGTCGCAAAGACTTTCTCAGGTTTTATCTGGTGACCGGTGCTGGCGCAGGTGTCTTTTCCCTGGTACCCTATTTTTTAGGAGTACTGGCCGGCTATCCAGGAAATATCCATTCTATCATTGGAGCCAGCGGGGCAGTATATGCTATTTTACTAGCCTATACTGTGACCTATCCAGACCGCAAGGTCCTGGTCTATATGATCATGCCGGTGAAGGTCAAATATCTCATGTTGTTTATGGGATTTATGACCTTTGCCTCTATTGGTAATGGTGACGGGATCAGCCATATCACTCATTTAGGCGGTCTGGTCGTTGGATGGATCTATTTACGTAGAAATGGCCGGTATCGTGGTCTGAATATCCCCTGGCGCCAGTGGCTGCGCAAGATCAACAAGATCAGGATTGTTGGAGATGATAGCGCTCAACGTAAGCGGTCAACCACCTCCTCATCCAAACAGGCCGGTTGGCATCGGGTAAAAAACGAATCTGAATTACGCAAAGAAATGGATCTGCTTTTAGATAAGATCACCCGAGTGGGCTATGAACAACTCAGCAATGCTGAAAAAGAACGACTACTGGAATTATCGTCTCAACTTTCCACTGATGGGAGCCATCGTAATTAGCCTGTAAAGGATGCGGATTCCCTGGTCTTTGTTACACCCCTACAACGAGTTCAACAATAGCGACCACATCGGTAACATCAACATTATAATCATTATTCAGGTCGGCCAGATAAAAGTGGATTGCTTCCGGGACTTCATCGGACACGATACCTTCAACAACGAGAACCACATCAAGAATATTTATCATGGTATCACCATTGATGTCGGCAAGTCCAGGCAGGTCCGGGGCATAGATCGGTTCATAAAGAATCTCTCCTCCGCCTTCCTCATTGTCCCACAAGGTGGCATCAACCTGACTTAACTCCAGACCGGGCCAGTAATTATTCTGGGCCATAAGCTGGGAGGGTGTACTATTCCAGATATTCCAGGTCGCTCCATTAACCGTATTGTCAAGGAAAATATTCAGTCCGTCATCCCCCGGGTAATCGTTGACCATATCACCTAGATTACAGGCAGCGCTGTTAATGTTGGAAACACCATAGTAATTTCCGGCGATATAATTACTCATCACAATGGGAATAGAGCTGGAGTACCCGGCATAAATACCGGCTCCAGAGTTGCTGTTACCCTCAACAAAATTTGCGACAATGGTATTGTTCTCAATAAATGCAGGTGAGTTTACCAATGTAATTCCGGTAAAATTTCTCCGAATAATATTAAAACGGATGCTTGGCATTGCGGTGGAGCTGGTTGACCAGACACCCAGTCCCTGGGCATGGTTGTCCTGGATGAGGTTATGTTCAATGGTCAGGGGTGAGGCAGAATCCAGAAAAAGGGCTGGATGACTCGTGTCATTGGTAGAGTTGCCGGAAAAGATGTTGCCAACGATCTCCACATCGTCTGTAGCGCGAATCTTAACCCCGTAGTCGCCACTGTTCGTGATTCGACTATTGAACAGAAAGGAAGAATCCACGGCGTTAAAGGTCACGCCGGTTCCGGCCGTGTTGTTGATCAAACACCCCTCGATCTCAGCTTGGCCGCCATAGATCTTTAAGCCACTGGTCAGGCCTTGAAAGTCACAACCCGTTAGAACAAGATAGCCGCCAGCCCCAAAGAGCTCGCCGCCGTTGCTCATACTCGCTTCAAAGGCGACCAACAATCCCTCAATGCGAAGGGTATATTGGGATCCCAGATCTACTTCAACATTTGATTCAATGACCAGGGTATCACCACTAGCGACCAGAACATCTGCTGTTAGCTGATAGGGGCTTCCGAACAAGGTCCAAAGACCGCTGGCAGAACCGCCTACCTCTGTCTGGGCAGAGAGGCTGAAGGCCAGTAATAAAATGAATAAACATATTGATCGAAGATGCATGCTAAACTCCCTCATTTTGGCGGAAGATAGCTTCTAAACCAGGGTTTCTATAATTCTAATGATTAATAATTTGAGCACGATTAGTACTATTTTCAGTTGCAAATGCGCTGAGGAGCTTCAAGATATTTTTCTTTTTACAAGCATCAAATGTTATGCATAGCCACTCGTGCTGAGTTCATCATGGCTAGGGTAAATATTTTAGGTGCAGTAACAGTGGAAAACATGAAGAACATACCGCGCATCTGGAGGTGAAGATGGTATTATTAGGTAAATTAAAAGTATTACCCGGGCGCCGATCACAATACCGTCATCCCCGATAGTATTAATCCCTTATTGATAGTCATAGAGAAAACCAGCCCCCAGGATGTTGACCGGACAAACAACCCTGGTGGTCTACTTGAAAACTGACATCTAATGAAGGGGGGTAGCTGCACGTCCTTTTAAGGATACGAGCTCTTTGGTAAAAACCGCCAGACCGCCCAGGCCCTTCAACTGCAGCTCATAGTAAACTTCAGTGGAATAACCGGGCTCCAAAGTTTCACGAATAAAAAAATCTTCGGTTAAACCGGGAGCGCTACCCGAAGTACGAAAATCATCCGATGACACTTCACTCAGTTTAAGTGGTAATTCAGAAGTGGAATTCTGAGGGTATATCTTTATCCTGAAGCGACAGGATGTCAATGTATAGGGACTGTCATTGATCAATTTGGTCAAAACATAACCACGATCCGCATTGAGTTCAAATTCCTGGAAATAGATCTGACCCTGTGCATCTGTGGGGAGCGCTTGATCATCAAAGTCCGTACAGGCTGCGAAAAGGGCGAGAAAAAGAATTGAAAGTGATAGTCTGCTGCTTAACATATTACTCGAGGTGTTTTGAGGATTTGAGGAACTGAACGATAGCTTTGCCCACTGCTGCGGCTGAGGCCGGATTTTGACCGGTGATCAAGCGGTCGCTGATGACTATATTTTCCTGCCAGACCGCCGCATTGGTGAAGACGGCTCCCCGCTCCACCAGCTTTGATTCCAACAGAAAGGGCATCTCATCCGTCAGTTGCTTGACAGCCTCTTCTTCGTTGGTAAAAGCAGTCAATGTTTTGCCCGCTACCAAATACGTGCCATCTGAAAGTTTGATATCAACCAGGGCAGATGGTCCATGACAAACAGCGGCTGCGACCCCGCCATTTTCATAGATCTGAGCTGTTAGGTCACCAATTGCCTGGTTCTCTGGAAAATCCCACATACTGCCATGACCACCGACAAAAAAAATGACCGCATAATCATCAGCTTCAATAGCAATAAGGGGCAGTGTATGAATCAGCTTTTGCATGTGGTCCGGATTTTCGAAAAAACGTTTATTCTGTTGATCGTGGAGCTTCAAACTGGTTTTATCCATGGGAGCTTCGCCCCCCATGGGACTGGCAATATCTACTGAGAAGCCAGCATCAACGATCTGAAAATAGGGGTGGGTCACCTCTGAAAAATAATAGCCGGTTTCCCGGCCCGTGGACCCTAGTTGAGAATGGCTGGTTACTACAAATAGCACGCTGCTGTCTGAGGTGCGATCCGGGGAAGCGCGATCTTGCAGGACAATTGATTCGGCCCGGAGCCTGGTTTTTATAAGTAGCTCAGGAACACTGCTCTTGCTCATCATATTTACGATCCAACCCAATCCAAAGGGGATTGAGCCTGGATCAGTAAAGGTCTGGTATAATACCAGTGAGCTATCAATCCCAATATCTTGAATGACCCAATGCCCGCTTGTTTCACGAATGGTCTCGGATGGATCAAGCCCGGGCCATTCAACTGAATGCCAGGCGATCCTGGTTGAACGGGTGGAGAGTTCAGAGGCAAAGAGCCGAATACGATATTTTTTTACGACTCCCAGAGGTAGCGCCAGGGTAAGGTTTAAAACAGATCCCGAGCTATCCTGTTTTACAATTTCAACCCGGCTCACATTGGGCATAAATTCCGGATATTGTTCAAAGGCAGTAACCACTTGAATGACAGCAGCTCGCGGAGCACTGAAAAGACCGATTGCCTCCACGGTAGCCCCACCACTTTCAGCCGGAATTGCTTGCCTGAGGATAATCTCATTTTGCTGAATTCGCTGTTGCTCCGCTCTAGTCAAAAAGATCGTATCCGAGGCTAAAAGCGCCGGGGTGAAAGAGAGAACGCCCCCCAAAATAAGAGCCAGGACCGCTTTAAATTTCAGTTTATTGATAAACATCAGGTTTGTTTGAGGTTGAAAATATGTCAGGTGTATCTCCATTGATCAAGTTAAGCCGGATTCCAGAGGTCGGCGCTACTCTTTTTCCCAATGATCTTACCATTCAACATCCGTTCAGAAAGGTCACCGATGGTTGCGGCCAGAACAGGATCACCAGGTGCCGGATATTTAATATCATAGGATTCTGTTGGAGGTCCGAAGTAGTCATAGATATGCCCGGGTGCAAAACTGCTGGTGACCTGGGATTGGATCCTCTTTGATCAGGTGCCCAAACACGATAACCGGAAGTGGTCAATAAGCGGATATGTTTGCGCCAGCTGTAGGAAAACTCAGGAAATCCGTGCAACGGGATAAGGAGTTGTCCATCTTTTGAACCCTGCTGAACAACGTTTAAATGGATACCGTTTGATGCGACGAATTGTTCAGCCACTGATCAACAATTCTAATGCTTATGCTCTGGATAATACTCCGAGAGAGCCTCAATGGCTTGCTTCAGTTGTTTTGCATATTTTACAGTGGCGTTTTGTTTGGCCTGCATGGCAGCCAGGATGACAGCGTGATGTTTTTCTAAACGTTCGGTATAATCTTTTTGACTGGGTTTAACGCGCTGGGTCAGGAAGTAGTCACTGATGGTTGAGATGACCTGCTGGGCGTGGTCTTCCTTGTTCATGACCCAGCGGATCAATTGGTTTTGAGCCTGGGCATCTGTTTTTCCAGCCAACTCACCGATCAGTCGGGCTGATTTTTCAACCGTTGTGGCATTCTCAAGCATGGATTGCAGACGAGCATGATCATCATAGATCCCGCAGGGAATCTGGCAATGGGCCTGGACAGTTTGGGGCAAGAACATCCCCATGAGGATGAGCAGCAGATAAATATTACGGGCTGATTTCATAATAAAAAATTCCTTTATTGAGCTATTATAGAATACGTGACAATATAGGTGGTCATTTGAAGAGGTCGTCATTAAATCACACTGGCAGATCAACCGTTTTTAAGCTCTTCTGGCAGTCCCGCTAGTACATTTAATACCAAATTCAGTTCAGAACGCGCGGTACATTCTTCATCTTTTCGCAGAAATATCTACCTGACCCCGTTCGTTCCACTGGGCCAGACCCAGGGAAAGACCTTTGGCGTCTGAATGATTGGCTTTGCGTCCATCGATCAGATCGTATTCCTCAGAAATGATCACCGGTATATATTTTAAGTCGTTAGGGATTTTCAGGGATTATGATCCTTTTGTTATTACTGATTTACTGCTGTAGTAGCTCAGTAATAATTATTCTCGAAGCAATAGTTTTCCCAACGCTGGTTACACACCCGTCACAACAATAGGGAATTTCCACACAGGCCGCCACAGGTGTGGGTGCCCCCGGAATTTTTCGCCACGCTCTTGCAGTTTGCCCCCCAAATGATTCCTCGGTTACTGTGAACCCCTAGCGTCTAACCCCAACCCCCCAACAATTCTCTTCAACATTCCCCCTTTTGCCTTAGTTTAGCGCGAATGAAGATCTTCCGTGAAATGCTAGGCTGGGTAAAACGACTTCGTGATGAGGGTGTCCTTGATCTGATCATAATACTTTGGATCATCCTCTTTATCGGCGCAGTTGCGGTCTTTAGCCTGGATTACACCTCCGACAGCCGCAGTATTACCAGTCTATTTGACGCTTTTTACTGGGCCTGGGTGACCATGACCACCGTGGGTTTTGGTGATCTTACACCGGCCACACCGGCCGCCCGCATAGCAGCTTCCATCATGATGTTCTTTTCCATGGCGTTGATCTCATTCTTTACGGCTACCATTTCGTCTATCTTCGTAGCCCGCAAAATCAGAGAGGGTAAAGGTTTGGAAAAAATTAATTACACTGACCATTATATCATCTGCGGCTGGAATGACCTGGCAGATGAATTGCTGGAATCACTCCTGAAGCAGGACAATGTGGACCAGACTCCCATTGTGCTGGTAAATGAACTTTCAGAGGAGGAGATCGATGCCTGGCGGGGAAAACTAAATGCCAGCCATCTGGGATTTGTTCGAGGTGATTTCACTCAGGACCAGATTCTGGCCAAGGCCAATGTGGCCAAAGCCAAGGCAGTTTTGATCCTGCCAAATTTAATAAAAGCGAGTAAAACCGAAGCCGATGAAAAAACAGCTCTGGCCACCTATTCGATCAAGGCTCTGGCGCCCAAAGCCAAGGTTTATGCTTACATTACGCATTACGAAAATAAAGCCAAATTACGTAGGGCTAAAGCCGATGGCATTATCATCGCTGATGAATTCGGCCCTTTCCTGGGTGCCACGCAACTGCACAGCCCGGGAATTCCGGCTTTTTTAACAGAGATGCTCAATACGGACCATTCACGCCTGTTAACAAAGCCGGTTCCAGAGCATCTTATCGGCAAGCCTTATAAAAAACTGTTTTCGGAAGCCTATGAGGTATTCGACATGGCCATACTGGGTGTCTACCTGGAGGAAACCACAACGGGGATCAGTGATTTTTTGAGTTCAGATTCCGGAGATTACCTGGATCAGTTCATTGCTGCTAAGTTAAAGGCTGCTGGTCGTGGACAGAACGAAGAACAGAAGCTGAAGATTCGGATCAATCCGGAGAAGGACTATATCCTTAAAACCGGCGAACAAATGATTCTGCTTAAATGATCCTCAAAGATTTTTTAATCGTCATCTCGAGCGAGTCGAGCGATAATATTTTTTAATATGATGTTAAGATGCTAACCAAACACTGAGTCGCCTATGCCTTATATATCACATCTCAAGAATTGCCCTCTTTTTAAGGGGCTTGATGAACAGGAGATCGCCGTTTATCGACCGGCCACCCACCAGATTTCTTATCTGAAAGGCAAGTCCATCATGGTGGAGGATGAGCCCGGAACCACCCTGGTCATCCTGATCAAAGGAACAGTAACGATCAGTAAAAAATTAACCTTGCTGGGTGAAGATGAATCTGACACAAAGAATAAAACCTTTATCACCCTCACCGATGAATACCGACCCTTCTTTGGTGAAATGGCCCTGCTCATGGATGATTCTCTGCGCACCGCCACAGTGACAGCCCTAACGGATTGTGAGATCGTGGTCATGGAAAAAGAAGCCTTTCAAAAGGTAAGTTCTGAGCATCCCACCATTGGTCGGCAAGTGATGGAAAATATTGCCCGCAAACTGGCCAATAATCTGGAGCGGGAAAGTAAGAACGTATTAAAACTGACCACGGCCTTTAGTCTGGTTCTGGATGAATAACCCAATCGAGAGCACCATTCCACCTTGGGAGCGTTGGTTTAAAAAAAGCACACTGAATATGACGAAGGATCGGGGAAGAGAATAGATATTAAAACAGCTTCGTTAAATCAGGCTTAATAACAGTAAAGAAAAAAATGAACATCGCAAAAGACAAAGTTGTAAGTATTGAATACACCTTGACCAATGACCACGGGGAGGTTCTCGATAGCAGCTCAGGCAAAGATCCACTGGCCTACATGCATGGTGGAGGCGGACTCATATCCGGACTGGAAAAAAAGCTTGAGGGCAAAGTTAAAGGTGATAAGCTGATCGCGATCATTCCACCTGGAGAATCTTCCATGAACCGCATTAATACAGCTAGAATCATTCACCTGATATCCCTGCTGATCACGGGCTTGATCCTGGCTTCCTGCACGACTCCCCAACCAATAATTATACCGGTTCAATCAGTCCCAGTAAAACCAGCCCCAGTAAAACACGATTTTGAAATTCCCCGTGAATTCCGGGCGGCCTGGGTGGCCACCGTAGCCAACATTGACTGGCCCAGTAAACCAGGTCTGAGTACCGAGCAACAGCAGGCGGAAGCGATCAGTTTACTGGATAGCGCCGTCATTCTGAATCTGAATGCCATCATCTTTCAAGTACGACCCCAATGTGATGCTCTGTATGAAAGCGATCTGGAACCCTGGTCTTACTTCTTGACAGGCGAACAGGGCAGCCCTCCTGATCCATACTACGACCCCCTGACCTTCTGGGTTGCAGAAGCCCACAAGCGGGGGTTGGAACTACATACCTGGTTCAACCCCTACCGGGCTCATCACCCCAGCGGAAAAAAGAACGAAACTTCGGTAATCAGCACCCACCCGGATATTGTCCGTAAGATCGATAAGGGCTATTACTGGCTGGATCCAGCCAAGCAGGAAACCCAGGATTACTCCTATGAAGTGGTCATGGATGTGGTCCGGCGCTACGATATTGACGGGGTCCACTTCGATGACTACTTCTACCCCTACGGTAACGACCCCTTCCCCGATGATGATACCTGGCAGACCTATCTGGTTCACAGGGGAAAACTCGGACGGGATGATTGGCGCCGGAATGCGGTGAATGTATTTATCAAGCGGGTTTATGATGGTATAAAGGCCGAAAAAAGTTGGGTTAAATTTGGCTTGAGCCCCTTTGGGATCTGGCGTCCTGGAAATCCGCCCTCGATCCAGGGTTATGACCAATATGATAAACTTTATGCTGATGCCAAATTATGGTTGAACGAGGGCTGGGTAGACTACTGGACCCCCCAGCTTTACTGGCCCACCCGCCAGCTTCCCCAAAGCTACCCGGTTCTCCTGGGGTGGTGGACGCGAGAAAACACGCATGACCGCAATCTCTGGCCCGGTCTTTTTACCAGCAAGATCAAAGATGAAGCAGGCGCTTTGGAAAATTTCAGCCAGATCATGATCACCCGGGGAATGGTACCGGACGGGCCTGGAAATGTCCATTTTTCCATGAAGGCATTGCAACGCAATTATGGCGGAATCTCAGACATTCTGATTGCCGGGCCATACGCCAAACCGGCACTGATTCCACCCTCACCCTGGCTGGATGATCAGGCACCAGCGGCACCCCTGGTTGAAGTTGATCATAAAGCTGGAAATATTCATATCAACTGGCTGCACGAGAATCTTGAGGATGTCAACCACTGGGTCGTCTATGAACAGCGCGGTAACCACTGGACCTATACCATTCTTAGCCCTGAAAATGAAGTCATGGTCTTACCGCTGATGATCCGATCTGAAGATGGCCTGACACCCCCAGAGGTTCTGAACCAGATAGCTGTGACGGCTATTGATCGCCTGGGAAACGAAAGCGAGCGCGTGAATATTTCCCTAAGATAGCAAGGTGACGATAAATTTCTTTTTAACCGCGATCCTCGAAAAATTGATGCTCCTTTTCCTCTCGCAGACGATGCCTTTCAGCCTACGCTCGCCAGGGGCTCCCATAACTCGATACTATTTTCCTCAGCGCAAATGGTATAATTCGGGTCAAGATCAGTCTGATCCAGGCCAAATACAGCGCCGATCTGGATGAGCTGAAGATCCTGCCGCCCACGGAACAAACTGGAAGACCGCATGCCACAAACATCCGCTTAAGCGCAGAAGATCACCCCTGCACGCCTCTTGCAGAAGCAGAAACGCTACTCCCCAACATAGGCACGATACTGGTTTCTCCTGCCAGTACTTCAGATTATATTTACGGGCAACGGATCTAACCTGAATAATTCATAGCCACTAAGTCACGAAGGCACAAAGTTTTAAAAAATATATGCTTAGCAAAAATTATCACTCACAGATGCAAGTAATTCTGTTTAAAATGAACCTGTTCATAACTTTAATAATCTTCGTG
>JAJRSW010000061.1 GCA_024278595.1 Fidelibacterota bacterium
CAATGAGGGCCTGAATTCTCGCGATGCGCAAGTTGGTAATATTGAGATCATGAAGAAATTCGCTTTCTTTGAGATCGAAAGCGGAACTGAGTCGAAATTGATCAAGTCGCTCAAGGGAATGTCCTTTGAAGGCGTCCCCTTATCAATTGAAGCTTCCCAGGAAAAACCCAAACGCGCAGCTTCATCCGATGTGTGGCCACCGAAGAAAAAGCGGGGCTATCCCAAACTGGACGGTCGCAGTGGTGATTGTAAGAGACGCAGTTCCAGTGGCCGCCGCACCAAAAAACGCTAACATTTAAAACTCGGATAGTATCGGAACGCCTTATAAATTTACTGTGGTTGGATTAACTTCTTGAACGGCTAATAATTGGAGGAATGATGAAAACTATAACTCTCTTAGGAGTCCTTTTTCTCATTGTTGCCTGTGATGAAACAAACCCGATTCCAGCAGATATAGATTTCCGCCAAGCGATGCGAAATTTTGTTATTGATCTAAGTGTTTGGTCTAAATCACAGAATTCTGACTTTTTAATCATTCCCCAGAACGGTCAGGAGCTCATAACAGATACGGGCAACGGTGATGGTGTTCCCCAGGCGGATTACCTAATCGCTATCGATGCTGCCGGTCGCGAAAACATGTTCTACGGGTACTATGCCGATGATCAGGAAACCCCTGAAGCGGACCGGCAGCATTTGATCGATCTATGTGTTCTCTGCGAATCCCAGGGAGTGGAAATTTTGGCCACAGACTATTGTTCAACGCCGAACAAAATGGATCAATCATACATTTTGAATGAACAGTACAGCTTTATCTCTTTTGCGGCAGATGAACGAGAGCTAAATCATATTCCGGAATATCCACCGCTTGTTCATAATGAAAACGATGCAAATATTCTGACAATTAGTGATGCCCGGAACTTTCTTTACCTGATCAACAGTGAAAACTTTTCAGAAAAGGCTGACTTAATTTCTGCAGTATCGGCAAGCAATTATGACCTAATCATCATGGATCTTTTTCATAATGAGTCAGCCTACTCTTCTGCTGAAGTGACCCAACTTAAAACTAAAGCCAATGGTGGGTCCCGTCTGGTTATTTGTTACATGAGTATTGGTGAAGCGGAGGATTACCGGTATTACTGGAACCCGGACTGGTCAGATAACAAACCTGCCTGGTTGGAGCCCGAGAACCCGGATTGGCCGGGTAACTATAAGGTCCGTTACTGGACTGATGAGTGGCAGGAGGTCATTTTCGGGAATGATTCAGCCTATCTGCAATTGATCCTCAATGCCGGTTTTGATGGCGTTTACTTGGATATCATTGACGGTTTTGAATATTTTGCGGAGTTATAAAAAACCCACCAGCACTTGTTTTATACCCGTTGCAGTTCCAAAGTGGATCTTAAATCCAAAATATTTTGCTCTTTTACAAGCTTGATGACCTCGCAAAAAGTATTTGGAAAAACACGGAATATGTTCTATGTATAATAAATACACTCACTTATGACAGATACACCTAAACCTATAAATAACAACACTCTGCGTCATTTCGGCTAGCGGTTCCTGAGTCAGTCGAAGGGCTCAATGCAACGCTCTGCGCGCTGAATACACCGGTTAAGCTCGCGGATCCACGAGAAGAGCTGAGTTCGATCAGGTTGCGGAAGATTTCAGTTTGAGCAATCGGTTACCGGCATCATCGGGACTTGCCCCATAAACAATCACTCCTTCCTCGTGGCCCCCCATAATCACAACCTGTGCTTTTTGGGCAGATAAAGACAGGACAAGCTGTTTTACCGCCAGAGCCATTTCAGGTGTTCCATAGGCAATATGCTCAGCACTGGTGGGTAAAATATTTTTATATTTGAGCCATAGGTCTCTGTCGTGAACATGCAGGACACATTTTATTGCCGGTAAAGTTTTATAAATAATTCCATGGGTCATGGATTCTGATGAAGGCTGGATCAAACCCGTCCCGGAAACTGTACTGGTGTGAACATTAAACTCATCAACCCTAACATATTCCATATTACTTAGCTCGGGTATACCGCCGGTAGCTGAGCCACTGATGATAAATGTATCATTTTTAAACCGCCGACTGATATTCCCGAAACCAACACCATTCGGATATTCACCGAGGAGATCAAGTTGATGAAGTTTTGTGCGCCAGGCGTTTAGTTTCCTGATAAAAATGGCGTCAGGAGGCTCTCCGGTGTGAAGCGTACATTTGAATTTTATATAACCATCTTCCATGTCAAGCACGACCTTCCGGGAATAGTGCCAGAATAGATTCCTCGTCTGCATGACAAAGACCTCGTTCGGTGATCAAGCCGGTAACCAGTCGAGCGGGGGTCACATCAAAGGCATAATTGATGGCCGGACTTTCCGAAGGGGTGAGTAAAACAGAGGTAAGCCCTTGATGAGAAAGCCCCTGAATAAATTTCACTTCCTCCCCAGCACGTTGTTCGATAGGAATGTCGTTTACGCCATCTGCAGTCTCCCAGTCGAAAGATGAACCGGGAAGGGCAACATAAAATGGAACCTGGTTATCATGTGCCGCTAGAGCTTTAAGATAAGTGCCAGTTTTATTTGCCACATCTCCGGTGTAGGTCGTACGGTCTGTACCGACGATCACCAGATCAACAAGACCATTTTGCATGAGGTGTCCACCAGCATTGTCAGTGATAACAGTATAGGGGACACCATGCTGTTCCAGCTCCCAGGCTGTTAAACGGGCACCCTGGTTGCGAGGTCTGGTTTCATCAACCCAGACATGTATCTTTATATGGGCATCGTGAGCGGCATAGATCGGAGCGGTGGCGGAACCATGATCAACAAATGCCAGCCAGCCGGCATTACAGTGAGTAAGGATATTAACGACGGCGCCAGTTTTAAGAAGGCTAAGATCCCTGATCAGTGGCAGACCATGCTGGCCGATCTGAAAGCAGGCTCTGGCATCTTCATCGGCAATAGTTTGCGCCATGGTTTTGGTGCTCTGTACGATCTGCTCATAACTATGATGGTGGGTAAGAGTTTTAAGTTGTCTGTTGATAGCCCAGGAAAGATTGACAGCAGTCGGGCGTGAAGCCGTTAAAAGGTCGGCCGCATCCAGCAGGTGATTATAAGGGCTTTTGAATGACCCGGAATGTAAAGCGGCTAGATACATCCCGTAACCAGCGGCTGCGCCAATAAGGCCAGCCCCTCTTACATGCATATCCTTGATTGCAGTAACCATGTCATCAACAGTTCTCAGGTCTTCAATATTAAACTCGTGGGGTAAATTACGCTGGTCAATGATCTGGACGATTCTGGGATCCAATTCATCAAGCCAGATAGTACGAAAGTGATGTTTACCTACACGCATTAAAATTGTCTACCGCTTAAGTGGAAATTCTTGATTTATGATCTTATCAGCCGCACCCAAACGTGCATCCATAAAGCGTTCTATCTGTTTAGAGAGGTGGGAGATAGCAGAGTCAGGCAGGCCCAGGAATTGGACCAGATCTGTGGTGCTGGATATGATTCGGGACAGCCCCATATCCACCAGGTCAGTCGCTTCTGCGAGAATGTCATACTTGGGTCCGTGGGCACAGGGAACATAATAGATGGAGGCCTCTGTCACTGAATGAACACCCGTGCTAAATCCTGCGCCAACATAGGCCAGATGTGCACAACTATACAGGTCAGCCAGTTGGCCCACACTATTCCAGATGATGACAGGCTCATGTGAGTATTGATCGAGCTCGGTCTTGCGGATGGCCTTGATCTTGTGGCGATATAGAGCCACCTCCCAGGGAACCAGATCTCTTTCCATGGTTTCATGAGGGACTACCACATGTAGGGAATTGCGATTGGGTAGGGATTTAGCGATGGCAGTCGTAACTATATCCAAGTCAGAAGCTCCTACGGAACCATAGATTATGACCCGATGGTCGGATATGATCTTCGGGGGAATTAATTCCGAATCATTGGTTTTAGCACGTTCATGAACTTGGTCGAACCGTGAGTCACCCACCACGTCGATGGGACCGCTGTACAGCTGTTCCAGCAATATTTTTAACGAATCTGAGCCTGTATAAAGGTGATCAATATACTGAAAGACAGCTTGATTAACCTGTTTTATCAGTGGCTTTAGGCGGGTGGAGTCTTGATAAAGGTTGGCATTGATCAATATGTTCCGAATCCGGTTTCGCCGCAGGGCGAGCTGCAGGTTTGGCCACACATCATGACGAGTATTGATCATGATAGCTGGATTTAACAGTGTAACAAAACGATGCACCCGGGTATAAATATCCCAGGGCAGGAAACTGACCCCATCAAATCTATCATCGTGAGCTGCTTTGTAGTAGATCGTGGCTGAAGTGAAGGTCTTAAATATATAAACATCCAGCTTGCGGACTCGGGCAAGGAGTGGTTTAATTTGCTCAAATTCGCCAGCCGAAGCCGCATGAAACCAAACAATGGGTTTTGGGTCAAGTTTTACTTTATTGTTAAAACTTAGTAAAGCTGCTTTTATGTCTCGTTGACCGGACAGGCTTCCACCAAGTTTTTCATTAAAGTAGGCTACTAGCCAGGCAACCGGCAGCGCAAGTAACAGTAAGAAGTTATAGATTAAGTAGAAGAAATAATTCATTTATCCTGGGCGGCGATAATCAGATCTGCAAATTCACGGAAAGCACCATCGCCACCGACCCGATCCAGCAGAATGTCAGGTTTTAGAATATGAAAGGCAGGTGTACTGGCTGGTGAGGCGGTTAGTCCTGCAACCTGCATCACAATATAATCATTAACATCATCTCCGATATAGGCCACCTGATCAGGTGTCAGGTCATATTTTTCCAACAGTGTTTCAAAAACGATCAGTTTGTCTTTGATCCCCAGGAAGACATCATCAAGTTTTAACTTTTTAGCCCTGGCAGCGACGGAGGGTGAGTCTTCACCAGAAATCATTGCCGTAGGTATTCCAACCTTATTTAGGAGATAGGTAGCCATTCCATCATAGGTGCTGAAGGCCTTCATAACTTCCCCCTCAGCGTTATAATACATTTTGGCATCTGTCCAGACCCCGTCAATATCGGTAACAACCAATTTTATTTTGCCGGCTTTGGCCTTCAGCTCAGCTGAGATCATACAAGTCTCCTATCACTTCGTCTGGTCAAAACTGTTTAACAGATCAGCCTGTCACCAGTTTATATCTTCATCCTTCAAAACTATATCTGCGGTAATATCATGACACACGCTTTTCCCGATCAGCTGATCCAGGCGTGCCGGGGATATACCGTTTCCAGGACCCTTCGTAGTTAACATGTCAGCACTGAGAATTGTGTTGGCTGAAATATCAACGGCCGAGACAACACTCTTGGCCAGTTTTTTAAAAACCGGCGCTTCAGATTTCTGGATTTGTTTTTTAATGCCACCCATGGCTAATTCAATGTGACGAATATCCCGGACAAGTTTAGCAAATCCGCTGGGCTCCAATGAGGCTGCATGATCACCGCCTTTCATGGTCCGATCTAGTGTAAAATGGCGCTCCACGATCTGCGCGCCCAGCGCCACGGCGGCTTCCGTAATGGCTATCCCTAATTCATGACCAGAATAGCCGATGACCGCTGAAGGGAACCTGGTCTTGAAGGTGCTGATCACACCCAGATTGATCTCCTCAAAAGCAGATGGGTAGGTGGATGTGCACTGGAGGATAGCGAGCGGAATATTATATGATTCCAGCACTTTAACTGCGGTTTCCACCATGTCCATATCAGCCATGCCTGTGGAGAGGATCATGGGCTTACCCTGCTTGGCTGTGTGGACTAGCAAGGGGATATTGGTCAGATCTGCTGAAGCCATTTTATAAAAAGGGATCCCCAGATCATTTAAAAAGTCAATACTTTCTTCGTCCCATCCAGATGCGATGAAGTCAATGCCAAGGTTTGTGGCAAACTTGAATAACTCCTGGTAATCTATTTCAGATAGCTCTAGGGCCCGCTTGTGGTCCCCGTAGGTTTTACCAAAAGAATTTCGGTTTTCATAGGGCATGTCAAGCCCCTCCTGAGTCAGGATTCGTTCAATGCAGCGTTTTTGGAATTTAACCGCACTGGCACCCGCTGCCCTTGCCTCAGAAATAAGTTTTTTAGCAATCTCAACATCACCTTGATGATTGATCCCTATTTCAGCAATTATATAAGTTGGTTCCTTATCTCCAACGATCTGTGAACCAAGCTGTAGAGTTGGCAATGTAAACCTCCATCAAAAGAACAATAAATGATCTAATTTTTTAGTTTTGCAGCGATCTCTTCCAATAAAGTGAAATCACTTGAGTTATCAATTTCCGGGCTGTATTCCTCAGGAAATACCGTGTACCCGATGCGACCACCGAGACGATTAGCTGTTTTTTGAAAATGTTGTTTGGTAAAGATATAAACGGATCCATTTTCAACATAGCGGGTATCAGCAACAGTCATATCCTGACGTCGGGGTCGATTCAGATAATCATACTGAGCTTCAGCCTTGAGACCGTTAAGCTTCCAGAAAAATCGATGGGTCGCTGAGAGGCTGAGCAGGGAATCAAATTCCTGATCCTGAAAATGTTTTAAAGCCTGATCTAATGAACCGATGGGGCGTAAAGGACTGGTAGCTTGCAGAAGTACGATGATATCTGGAGACAATTCTTTCGTTTGCCACCATGAAAGCGCGTGGGCGACGGCCGATTCAGTAGTTGCTGTATCGCCGGAAATATTTTTTGGGCGTGGAATGATGCTGGCACCTGCTTGTCGAGCTATATCCGTGATCAGCTTATCATCAGTAGATACGAAGACACCGGTCACAAAGCTTGAATTTAGGGCATATTCAATGGAGTGGGTAATCAGCGGTTGCCCCAGAAACGGTTTGATGTTCTTTTGAGGCACACCTTTAGAGCCCCCCCGAGCAGGTATTATGCAGAAAATTTCCATCATACAATATAGGAGGCTTGCTACGTTTCGCAGACCACAATTTAAGTTTCCGTCTACGTTCCCTGGAAATTGCTTTGTGACATTTGGGAGCTTGGAAGGTCGATGAATGCTGGAGTTTAGTGAATTTCCTGGACATGGAGAGGATAAACTCGGGTGCCTCTATTCTGTTTTTTGAATTCTGGTCCAGGATTATGTTCACCGCCATGGAGCGCTATGTACTGATCATTTTAATTATGGGTCTGTTCGGTGTGAGCTTTGGGGCTCCCCTGGCTCGCTTTGTCCCTGAACTGGCGGCCCTGACGATTGCCTTTTGGCGCATGGCCGGGTCTTCAGCTTTGCTCTGGACCTCCGCTTCTGTCAAAGCTCAGGGAAGCTTGAGCCGTAAAAAAATTCCCATCATTAGCATAGCTGGTATATTTCTGGCTCTGCACTTTGCCTGTTTTTATTCGGCAGTCAAGGTGGCACCGATTGCCAATGCCACTCTCTTTGCCACGCTGGCACCGGTGTTTACCCTGATCTATGAGCGATTCATATTAAAGCGAAAACTACCCCTGGGAGCCCTGGTTGGATTGTGGCTGGCGATTGGTGGCGCAGTGCTGGTGCAGGGAGGAGCCATACAATTTGGAACAGGAGAATCACTTGGAAATCTACTGGCCCTGGCCAGCTCCGTATTTATGGCTGTCGTGCTCATCATTGCCGAGCAAATACGGAGAACAACTACCACGATCATGTTCACACGTTGGCTATATTTTTTTGCCGCAGTGACGCTTGGTGCGATTGCTGTGGTAGCGGGTGTCGAATTAGGATTTGGCCAACCGGATCTCAAATGGATCCTTGCTCTGATCATTCTGCCGACCCTTATCGGTCATAATAGCATGAATTATGCAGTTAGATATTTACGCCCTACCATTGTTGGATCCATGCCCTTTGGGGAACCGATCCTGGCAACCATACTGGCCTGGTTCCTATTTGGCGAATCAATTGGTTTACACGTAGTGTTCGGTGGCGGTGTTACCTTAACCGGTTTAGTGATTCTTACCTTAAAAAGAGGGTCAGGGGACCAATAGCTGAAGCTTGCCGTCCTGAATCAGTTCTTCAATAAAAGCTTTTTCACCACTCACATCATGTTTACCGGCCTTTCGGATAACCCCCTTATCCTTTAGCCAGCGCATAGCCGGAGAGTCGAAATAGTGACTGGTGCTGCCGACAAAGAAATCAAAACCATGCAAGGTTACATCCAAACCCAGTAGATAGAAAAAATAGATGGTGAAGAAGCCGGTGGTAGGACGATCAATACCACATTCACTTTCCATGTTTTGCATCATATTCAGGGGCAACATGAAGTACTTGTCAGTCCCTAGGCGACGTTGAATACGATCCATAATAGTTTCATCTTTGTGCTCCAGAACCACCGGCGGGATCATCACTAAGATGTTTTCAGGGAGCTCAAAACGTTTCTTCAGTCCCTGGTTGGCACCATTCACCCAGATATCAGTGCGTGAGCCGACTCTGGACTCCAAACCCGTAGTTACAAAGTTATTGATACGTACAACCTGGTCAAAATTATCGATACGCTGACCCAAATCATAAGTAGCAGCACTGGGTCCGTTTCCCATGATCAACAGGGAATTATTTACGAGTGAATGATATGATTCAGGCAGGTCTTGTAGATTAAACCCGGACATGTTTTATCCCGTCTTGTAGATAGATCCATCATCAAGAGCGACATTCCACTCCTTTACCGGCGTGCGCCAATCTTGGCCATATTTTACCTCGATAAATCCTACAGGGTTAGCCGGGACCGGGACCTCTTTACCGTAAAATGTCAGGCTCTCTGGAGCATTCAGATATTCTTTACGATGATAGGCGTTGCGATTCCAGACGACATACTTATATACCGTTTCATCAGTATCGGGGAGCTTGCCCTCATAGTATACGAACAGGTCAAGACAGAGCTTCTCTTTGAAGATCAAATTTTTGCGGGGGTAGATCTTTAAGACCCGGTATTTACCCAATTGCCAGATCTTATTTGTCTTTGGGAAATCTTTCACGCTCACATAAAATCTGCGGCGTAAGTGACGGATCAAACGTTTCATCTGGGCTTCAGATTCGAATTTCATTCCAAAATCAAGATCATGATCCCAGGGAATGAGCTTTTGATCACGCAGGGCTCCCAACAGTGTACCTCCTTCAACCCAAAAGCTGATTCCAGCTGAATTCATGATGCTTATATTTTCATGCATGAATTGAACCGCCTGCTTTTCAGCTCTTGAATCAAAGGCTACCGGGTGTTTCTTGTAAAAGCCGGCCATGAGTTCTTTTTTGTAATGCTCGATAAACTCATTCAAATTTGGGGGTAAAAGGATGTCGATGCCATCCAGAGTAATTCTCTGAAGGGAGGTTTGATGGAGATCTAAATTTGAAAAAAAAGTATCGTGACCCCCCAAAAATGCTAAATGACCATTTTCCACTGGCCGAAGAAGTGTCAAACTTACATGTTCAGGGTCTTTTTGAAAGAGACCAGTCTTAGATCTTAGTTTATAATATCGGTGGCCTTCGTTGGTCTTTGGCTTCAGAACGATCCTGTGCCGGATAAGGCTTAGGGCAAGGCGGAACAGTTGCCCACGACTTAGCGGGAATAGGTAGAGCCTGAGATTAGGGGAATATTTGCAAAGAGTTCCCTCGCTTAACCCAACCAGGGAATCAGCCCCCACGATATAGGGGATCTGATGATCATTCAGGGTGGCAAGCACCTGTTTGAAAAAGGGAATCACGCTTTTCCCAGCTCCCGATTTGCTTGTTCAAGGTCTGCAGTGAAATCGACCTCAATACACAAAATATCAGAGACATCAACGGGGTAGATCTTAAAGCCCTCATCGATGGCGTGTTCAATCCCCCGCTCAAAATAATCATCATTCTCACAGCGATCCAACATTCGAATGAATAAGGAAATATCACCAGCAATGATCTTATTGACACCCACTGATTCACCCAGAGCATGGTTAACGGTCTTGGAGACAGCATTGATAGCACCGTCAGCAGCCACAGTGTATTTGACCTCTTCATCCCCGACTGATGCCATGTTCACCGCCATACAGGAGGTCTCGCAATTGATAACTCGTGTTAAAACCTGAGGGTCAAAGACCACATCACCGTTAAGCCAGATGACATCATGGGTTCTAACTTTTTTCAAGGCTTTCAGTAGGCTTTTTGAGGTGTTGGTACGATCATAGACATTGTTAAAAATATAGGTGAGTTCAGAGAACTCCTCCATGATCAGATCCTTTTTAAAGCCGACCACAACCAGGATATCGTCTACAGAAATAATTTGCTGAAGGGCGGTGACTTGCCTCTCCATAATCATTTCGCCGTTGGAAAGTTGGGTGAGGGGTTTCGGGCGCGGGTTGCCAAGTCGTGAACCAATACCGGCTGCCAGAATGATCGCTTTCACTGGATTACCTCTTTTTTGTAATCCCATACCCGGGATCAGTTTCAATAGTTCAGGTCGACCCAACAAAAATCGACAGGGTGATTATATAGCAATACAGGGTGCAAACACAAGTGTTTCCATGAGGTTAATCAGGCAGTTGCCGGACAGTATTATTGCTTAAGAAATGATCGATCATGTGGGTGATGCGCTGGCAGGAGTGCCCGTCTGCTTTCCAGCAGCTTTGCTCTGCCCAGAATTGCCGTTCCTGTTTGAATTGGTCGGGATGTTCCAGGGCAGCCCCAATACTTTCTTCCAATTCATCTGGCAGAGCTGTGTGACCCATGATCCAATCTTCATCAATGTAGGGAATTTTAAATGGCCGGGTGGCACGGTCAGTATTTTGCTCCCGGGCAATGATCGTATCCGATACCCAGATCCCGGACCGGCGTCTCTCTTGCTCGGGAAAACAGCCGGGATAATGGGGTAGTATTAATTGGATCACGGGCTTGTCAAGTATGGCCGCTTCTGCCAGCACAGAAGAAACGTCACTCACTACCACATCAGCTAAATGGAGAAAACGGTTTATATTTCCTCCATCAGGCTTTACTGCTCCGTATTTCCTGGCCAGTGAATAATCGGCTGAATGAGGGACAATTAAAACATTGTCCAGTCTTGAAAGGTGTTTGGCATTGTGAATTCCGGCCGCTGGATTTTTCCTCCCACCCCATGATGGAGCAAAGAGAGTGATGGGTTTATCTGGATCCAGGGAGAATTGTTGACCTAAGCTGGCCTTGTCGATGGTCTGGTTGACCAGTTCATCAACTTTGGGGTAGCCGCCCAAAAGACCCCGGCTAAAGTCTGGATTAATGGCTTCCATCTTGCGTTTAAAAACTTCCCCGGGATAGAATAGTAGAGCAGCTCGCTGAAAGAAATCATACTTGTAGGTATAGTATTTCATGGGACTGAGCCCATGTTCGATATAAATGAATTGACCCTGCCACCCACATTTTTCCAACCGTACCAACGGTTGGTCATAGGCGATAACAATTGTGGATGAGATAGCTTTTAAGAAGGCACGATTTCTAAAACAATTACGATGAACTTTGGTAAACCGGACTGCCCATCCAACCTGTTTCATGTACTGGAATAGTGGTAACAGGCTGGCGTAACCCTTGGTGGTTGAATAGACCAGATCAAGCGTATGGGACATGGGTTTACCTAATCACTGATGTTGTTTAACTTCCATTTTTCCCAGGAAGATCTCAGCGATCTTTAGATCATCCGAGTGGGTGATCTTCATGGTTTCAGGTGCACCGGGCACAAAGCCTAATTTTGCGGAAGCATGGGTCTGTTTCACCAGCCCCATTTCATCAGTATCAAGCTTACCTGTGGCATGGGCCTGGCGCAGGATATTAAGTTTGAAACATTGCGGTGTCTGAACAATCCTCAAGGTATCACGATCCAGATTATCAAAGCCCTGACTGGTTATTTGGACCATGGAATCGGTGGGTGTGATCGCCGGAGCCACACCATCGTATGTGGTTAGTTTTTGAAGGCATGCGTCAATTATGTAAGCCGGAATGAGTGGCCGGGCTGCGTCATGTACCAGAACGAACTGCGTATTTTTTGAACAAGCACTCAAGCCATTGGATACTGAATCCTGGCGGGTCGGCCCTCCTGGAACCACCTGGCATTCGGGGTAACTTGAGGTGACAGATCGAAGATAAACTGCAGATGTCACTATAATGACCTTATGGATCTCCGGGTGTTCCAGAAAGGTCTGGACCGAATAGCTTAAGATTTCCCGGCCATTCAGTTTGAGAAATTGTTTGGGGATCTGTGAGGCTAATCTACTGCCACTTCCCGCAGCTACTATAATTGCAGTATTCAAGGTGTTTATCATATCCTTTAACATAGTTGAGAGTAGGCTGAATTACAATTTTACGATTGGTCTCGTCAGTTGGGGCTCCGGATCTGTGACGTTTGTTAAAAGTATTAATTAACCAGAGCTATCACATGTTGATATTATTTGGCTTATAGGAGCACATTAGCGTAAAATGTAATTGTAAATCCATGTTTTGCTGAGCATAATGGCGCCATGATCAAAAAAAATAATTTCAATCCGCCCAGTCCCGTTGAAAGTTACTTTCTCAAACGCTCCAAGCTGGATTTTCGCTATGCACCTGATGAGAAGATTCCCGTAGTTCAGGTAAACAATTTCCCGCTGTTGGGTCAATTGACGGCGCTGAGGTTTCTTGAGTGGGTGCAAAATAATCCTGAAGGCGTAACTTCCCTGCCCACTGGCAAGACACCGGAATACTTCATTCGTTATGTAGCACATTATCTGACGACCTGGGATACCCGCAAAACTCAAGCAATGCTTGAGCAGGTTGGAATTAGAAATAATGAAAAACCAAGTCTTCACGATCTGCAGTTTGTCCAGATCGATGAATTCTTCCCGATTCCAAGCACCCAGCAGAACAGCTTTTATGACTATGTCATGAAATATTATATCAAGGGTTTTGGGATAAATGAAGATCGAGCCCAACTCATTGATGCCGCCAGGATAGATTATCCGAAGGGCAAAACATTTCAAGAGATATTCCCGAATTTGGTGGTTGATCTGGGTTTACGTTTCAGCCAGCCAAAAAACGGACAGGGGCGACTTCAAAAAGAAGCGATTGAACGAGTCGATGAATACTGTACAGAATATGAACGACGCATTCGCGCCAAGGGAGGCATTGGCTTCTTCCTGGGAGGGATCGGGCCGGATGGCCATATAGCCTTCAATGTGCGTGGTTCTGACTATTTTTCTACGACCCGCCTAACCCCTACAAATTTTGAAACTCAGGCTGCGGCAGCCGCTGATCTAGGGGGGATAGAGGTCTCCCAGAAACGGCTGGTGATCACCATTGGCCTGCAGACCATTACTTTCAATCCAGAAGCAACCGCTTTGATTTTTGCTGCCGGAGAAGCCAAGGCGGGGATAGTAGCCGCTGCTGTACAGGAAAAAGCGGCCAATATCCACCCAGCCGGTGTCCTGCACGCGATGCCCAATGCCCGGTTCTATATTACAGCCGGTGCAGCTGTGTTTCTCGATCGGCGTGAAGTTGAAGCAATGAATGCGGTTGCAGAAGTAGCTGAAAATTTGGTGGATCAGCACTTGATCACGCTCTCCATGCGCTCCCGGACTCCGATCCGGGAGATTTCAACCGAGCAGATAGCAGCTAAACAAGTTCCAGCCACAGCTTTGGCGCGTAGTCGAGACTCCCTGCCACATATCAAACAGCGTATCTTTGATGACCTGGTGGCAAAACTGGAGCGTGGTCTTGCCCCGGTTGAGGATGAGGTGTTTTTCCATACTGCCCCGCATCATGATGATATCATGTTGGGATACCTGGCCCATATCGTTCATCTCGTGCGAAATCCACGGAATAAGCACCATTTTGCCTACATGACCAGCGGGTTCAATGCGGTCACCAATGAATTCGTTAAGGATCAGATCCAGCACGCCCTGGCCTACATGGAGACCGAGCAATTTCTACATTTAAAGGCTGAAAACTATTTTGATGCAGATTATGAAATGGGCGCTCAGCGGGATATCTATACCTATCTGGATGGGATCGCCAGTCATAGTACCGTGCATAAATACAAAGGATCCTCCAGGCGGTTGATCCGTAACCTGCTCATGCTTCACCCCCAACTGGATCTTGATTCACTCCCCCGAAAAATGCTCAGGATCATCGATTATTTAGATTCTCGGTATCCTGGTCAAAAAGATGACCCGCTGATGCAAAACTTAAAGGGACGGATTCGGGAGTGGGAAGCAGATCTGGTCTGGGCCAATTACGGGACCTCCCTGGAAAATGTGCACCACCTGAGATTAGGTTTTTATAAGGGTGATATCTTTACTGAAGACCCAACCCTGGATCGAGATGTTCAACCAATTCTTGAATATATGGAACGGATCAAGCCTACTGTGGTCACCCTGGCGTTGGACCCGGAAGCCAGTGGTCCAGATACTCATTATAAGGTCATGCAGGCGATCGCTGCTGCTATCCGCCTTTACAAACAGAAATATCCTAAAGCAGCGTTGCGTGTGTGGGGTTATCGAAATGTCTGGTTTAAATTTCAGCCCACTGATGCCAATATATTTGTGCCGGTCTCTGTGAATTCCATGGCCATCATGGAAGATACTTTTCGGCAATGCTTCCAATCTCAAGTCGATGCCCCCTTTCCCAGTTTTGAATACAATGGACCCTTCTCCGGACTGGCTCAGGCCATTCAAGTTCAACAACACCAGGATCTGAAACGGGTCATGGGACGTGATTTCTGGTATGGTCACGATCATCCACGTATCCGGGCTGCGCGAGGTCTGGTGTACTTGAAGGAAATGGACCTGGATGAATTCTTTACCCGGGTTACTGAATTACAGAAAGTGACTGAATCCCAGGGTTAACTTCACGATCAGGCCCAGTTGCCAATTGTCTGATACCATTTGAAGAATAGATCGTGTGAAACACAGCCCGGCAGGTGGGCAACTGAGAACTCGAATTTATTGCATTACTTTAAGCTGTGCTTTATAGGTGTTTCTGAACCCCAGAAAAACCTCATCGTATTGCCCTGATCTGAAATCCGGGAAGGTGTTGTCAACTGATTGAAATTTACCATTTTCAAAGATAAGGGTCAGATCAGCATAGATCCCCTGATCCAGGTAGATCTTCTGCCCATTGTATTTGGCTGAAGCCAGGATCATTTTGTGAAAATCCAGATACCCCACATCTAAATTCACCTTGCGGGAACCCTCTACCCGCAACCCCTCTTCAATCCTATTGCAGAGGACCTTTAACCGGGCCAACTCGCCAGGGCTCATCAAGGTTTCAAAACTAATGAACCGCCGAAAGATGGGCCTACCCATTTCACCATCATAGTAGCGGGTTGTCGTAAACGGAAATGCTTCACTCCGGGCATCGACCTCGCCGATCTCTGATCTGCAGGATGTCTCCGCCTGTTTTAGGATATCTCTATTAGAGAATAAAACCCCAATGAAGTATTTTACCGGTTGAGGTGCCTCAGCTTTCATATTTATTCCTCTCACAGAATATTAAGGGAGTCAAATTTAGACACGAATTGCCCAAATTAGCATAAATATAGCGCTACTATCACCAAGGAGTAGTGCTCAGGTCGTTTATTTCGCACAATTCGAGTCGCAGCGATTCTTGCCACTTAGCCGGAGAATATGTCGGGCTTCTTCGACCTTTTCCAGAGGAATCCCAAAGCGCTCTCGAATCAGGATCTCGGCCCGGTTCAGTTCACGCTGTTTTTCGATTTGAGTTGGACTGGTGATCTTGATAAAAGCTCCTTGAATGAAGGTCATCTCATAACCACTGACTCGGGTCAACGTGATCTCTGCCATACCGGGTAGCTCGAATGATGCCTGCCAGTATTGAGCAAAATCTGAATAGAGGATAGTCCGATCCTCAAACAGATATCGTCGGGTATACTGTCCCTTACGGAAGGTGTATAAGGCATAGCTTTCAGTCTCAACCAGAAAACGCAGCTCAAGTCCTGTTTCAGTTGAAAGTTGAGTTTGGACAGTCCCCTTAGTTAAGGGCAGGGGGGTAAAGATCAGATACCCCGGATCCACTAAAAAGCGTTGACCGGCAAAGGTGATTCTCACCGCAGAATGATTGTTGGTGCCCCAATTCAAATTGCAGATCAAGGGTTGGGCGTCATAACCCAGAATAGTGTATATACTGGTGAGGAAATAGGTGAGCGAGAAACAGGTGCCCCCCAGATGCCAGGCATAATGATCTTCGGTTAATTCCTGGGGCAGACGAAACAGGGTCTGATCAGCTTGCCCTCCATGTTTGATGATCTTGCTAATATTCTCGTACGGAAGGCGGCTAAAGTACTGGGAAACAGCCCTGATGTGTTCCAGTGAGGGCTTGGCGCCTTCAAAGCGAAATTCTTTCAGGAAATGGAGAGTTTCCTGTTCAAAATTGGCCGGGTCAGGAAGATGCGGACTTGTCGAATCAACTGGCATGTCGCAAAATGTTATGGTTCCTGGCTCCAAACAAGGGCAGAGTGCTAACCAGCATATTTCATGAGGAAGCACAATCTGGCTGGTTATTTTAACCTCTGACTGCGTTGTTCGGATTAAATCCGTCCTTCCCGACAAGCTTGTCGGGATCATGCAGGCCGCTTGCGGAGATTTATCCTCGCGCCTTGTCAGAAAATAAAATTCCTGCGCCAGAATGAAGTCGAGTACAAAGAGTGTTTTCTTGAAATTTCTATAACCCGGTATAGATACAATAGTATATAACCTCTTTTGCACACCCTCATGAAATATGCGGGCTAAACCTTTTGGAGTTCCAGTACTCAGACTATATTAGAATCCTGATAGAAAAAACGGATGATCAATTTGGAAGCAGTGTTAAAACGAAACAATAAGGCGCATATTGATCTTGAACTTGCCGAAAATTGGTTAACTGAAAAAAAATAGAAAGCAGCCCGATTATGATAACTGCCCCCATACTGATCAGTTTTTATTTCAGCATGCCAGTGGTCATTCTCTGGCTTTGTCACCGCTATCCCCTGGTGGATAAGATCGGTGCTGTAATCATGGCCTATTTTTTCGGAATTCTCTTGGGGAATAGCGGCCTCTTGGCGCCTGGAACAGTTGAATTACAAGATACCCTCAGTGGCGTAACAGTTGCCCTGGCTTTACCTATTTTACTGTTTTCACTGGATGTCCGCGCCTGGTTGAATTCCGCTGGCAAAGCGATCCTCTCCATGCTGGGTGCTACGGTTCTGGTGGTTGGCGTGGCTGGCTTTGGTGCCTGGCTGATTCGCTATAGTGTTGCAGAAGCCTGGCAATTCGGGGGGATGGCGATTGGATTATATACCGGTGGCACCCCCAATCTGGCCGCCATTAAAACAGCCCTGAACGTGGATTCCACCCGATTCATTATGATGCATACCTATGATGCTGTAAATGGTATTATCTATCTTTTGTTTGTCATGAGCGTGGGGCAGCGTGTCTTTAATCGTTTCCTGCCAAAATTTCAAGCAACCGGGATTGTGATGAAGGGCAGTGGTGAAAATGAAGATATTAATAGTTATGTTGGCATTTTCCGGAAACAGATCGTGTTGGGACTGCTGGCTGCCCTGGGGCTTTCGCTCCTGATCCTGGGGATCAGTTTTGGACTCTCTCAACTGATACCTCAAGAATTCTCAACAGCAGTCATCATGCTGATGATCACCAGCCTGGGGATTGCCGGTTCCTTCAGCGA
This sequence comes from Fidelibacterota bacterium, assembly GCA_024278595.1. GTDB lineage: Bacteria > Fidelibacterota > UBA8477 > UBA8477 > JABMPR01 > JABMPR01. Next base: position 17,667 of record JAJRSW010000061.1, read on the forward strand.
AAAGATTCGGACGATCCCCAAGACCTTTCAATTCGGTATGTACATCATCCTGGTTTTCAGCCTCATTGTGGGATCCATGGCCAACCTGGAGCAACTGGTTAATATCAACTGGTCCCTGATGTTCTTCGTGAATTTTGTAGTTTTTGGCACCATGGCATTCCATGCTGTATTTTGTAAAATATTTAAGATCGATACGGATACCTTCCTGATCACTTCAGTAGCTGCGGTCTGTTCTCCACCCTTTGTCCCAGTGGTTGCCAAGGCGCTTAACAACAAAGAGGTGATCCTCTCCGGGCTTACCACAGGCATTATTGGTTACGCGATTGGTAATTATCTGGGGATTGCTTTTGCCTATGTGTTTAGAGCCTTTCTCTACTAAGGAGTGCTATGAAAACTATTATTATCGGGATTGCCGGTGGTACCGGATCAGGTAAAACAAGCATCGCAAAAAACATCACCAAAGCTTATAAAAAAGGGGAGGTGTTGCGTCTGGATCTGGATTCCTACTATCGGGATCTTTCCGAGATGACCCGGAAAGAGCGATCAGGGGTGAATTTTGATCATCCGGCCTCGCTGGAGATCGACCTGTTGGTTCAACATGTTGAGGAACTATGCAGCGGCCGAACCGTTCAAATCCCCATCTATAATTTCGCCACCCATAACCGCTCCCGGGAAACCCAAAAAGTTGAGCCCCATAGAGTTATCATAATTGAGGGGATCCTGGCCCTTAGCTTCCCTGAATTAACGCAGAAGATGGATCTAAAACTATATGTAGATACCCCTTCTGATATTCGTTTTATCAGACGCCTGAAGCGGGATATCATGGAGCGAGGGCGATCCGTGGATTCGGTGATTGAACAATACCGGGAGACCGTGCGTCCCATGCACGCTCAATTTGTTGAACCCAATAAATTTCAGGCAGATGTGATCATCCCTGAAGGCGGGATGAATCTGGTTGCCATAGATCTGATCAAGGCCAAAATAAATGCGGTACTGGAAAAAAAGCAGTGAGCAAGTCAAGACCATGTCGGGTTCTGTAGAACTTTTACTGAGCTATGTCCCGAGTGAAGGAACCCCCAAGCCCTTTTATCAAAAATCAGACATTGTTGAAGCCGGCGTAGTGGAAGCAAGTGAGATCATCACGAGTTTAAGGCTGCAGTAATAATGCAAATAAAAGGTCTCCCCAGTTGTTTTTCGGTGGAATCAGGCAGATAGAAAACTATACTAAGCCAAATTATGAGATATACATATTACAAGGACCCGCAAAACCCCACCAGGATCAGTGGTAATTTTCTAAAGATTCTGCTCATGACCCTTATTCTGGTTGTGATCGTGATTTGGGTGGTGCTGTGGAACTCTGCCAATACCTATCAACCGGAACTCATGTCGGAGCAAGCCTTCTATGAAGGGTATTTCACCCTGAATACGCGGTTGGATCAGACCTTGACCAGGCGTTTCCCCGGTTTGGAGTTCGTTGAGGGGCGGCTGAGTGACGATGGGATCGGAACGCGGACATTCAAGATCCGGGATGCTAAGCAGATTCGGGCTTCAGATATTAAAAAGCTCCTGGAAAACACGCTGGGAGGTTTTGGATTTCAAGTTAGGCAAACTGTGGAAACCAATGATCGCTGGGAGTTTCAAGTTGGCAGTGATTCTACGGTATGGTCCGTTTACCGTTTTGAATATCCAGCCAAGCAGGCGCCGGCCACATCAATTTTACCAGCCGATATTGCCCGGGTCAGCAAGCGGCCTCAGATCGTAGTTATCATCGATGATTTCGGGTATTCAATGAATGAAACGATCAATGGCTTTATTGCCATGAAAGAAACATTCACCGCCGCTGTCATACCGGGGCGGCCTTATTCAACACAGGTGGATGAACGCCTGAACAATCGTAAGATCCAAACCCTGATCCACATGCCCATGATTACTGTAAATAATACCACCAGTGAACCGGATTACGTCTTGTCAGATGAATTAAGTGATGGTGAGATCCAACGCCGGTTGAAAAAAGCCCACAAGGAGGTTCCCAAAGCAACCGGGATGAATAATCATCAAGGGAGCGGAGGAACTCAAAGTCACAAAGTCATGAGAGGTGTTACTGACTTTTTGACTGAGCGCAAGATGTTCTTTATCGATAGTCGAACTATTGCAGCCTCCGTCGCAGAAACCGTCGCCAGAGAGCAAGATATCCCCACCAACAGCAGGGACGTATTTATAGACGAGGTAGATGATCCCGAGGCAATTGCCGGTGAATTATTCCGACTGGCCCGCCTGGCAAAAAAGCGGGGAGAAGCCATTGGGATCGGACACTGTCGACCGAATACCCTGGCCACACTGAAAAAATATTTACCGGCTTTGGCTGAGGCGGGGTTTGACCTGGTGCCAGCTTCGAAATTAGCCCGGTAACCACCAATTATTTTTTAATATTGAGGATTAATTATGGCTCAAATGGAACTTAACCTAGATGCTTTCTTGGAAGCTGGACAGCAACTTAAACTGGCCGGCCTGGGCTTGCCTGGTATTGTAACTATTGCCGGACTATCAGGGGTGGATGGTTTTAGCCTGAGCTATGATGGCCGTTCGCAATCCTTTACCGAAAAGGACCTGGAACTGGCCGTTGCTTCAGCCATGGATATTCGTTTCGCCTTGAGGATAGCGCCCAGAGCAGAATTGCTGCAAGTCGCTTTAAATCTGCCGGTTAAACAGGTCACTTTTGTAGCTGATAACATCTTTGAGGATTATAGTGCTGACCTGGAAACTTTTATTCCCCAGCTCAAAGATGCCGGTAAAATGATCTCGTTTTACCTTGATCCAGACATTACACTCCTGAAAAAAGCCTATCGCATTAGCGCGGACCTGGTGGAATTGAATGTTCGGCATTATTCGGGAAACAGCAGTGCCACCGGCCAGGTTGAAGCCCAGGAACAGGTTGCCCTCATGTCCCGCACAGCTGAGAAGAACGGTATTGGCGTGGCGGTAAATGGCGGGATCACTTATCAGAATGTGTTGCCGCTGATCAGTATTGAAGCTGTTGAGAATGTGATCGTTGGACGGACTATTCTGGGACGCTCAGTTTTTGTAGGACTGGAGGCTGCCATTCGCGACTTCAAGTCCCAGGTGGCATGAATCAGCTAATCACCCGGGTCGATCGTTCTGGTCGGCTGGAAAGTGTTCATGCGGGCTATGGGGTGATCACTGATGCTGCTGGTCAGATCATCAGATCCTATGGTGATCCGCAGTATCCAACCTATGTAAGATCCTCAGCAAAACCGATCCAGGCCATGGCCGTTTTGCGGTCTGGTGCCTATCATGATTTCGGGTTTACGCCTGAAGAACTGGCCGTTATCTGTTCCTCCCATAGCGGTGAGGAAATTCACACAGACAGGGTTGCCCAGGTCTTTAATAAAGCCGGGCTCGGTCCTGATCTCCTGGCTTGCGGAATACATCCACCCATCGATAAAAAGAGTGCCCAACAATTGGTTAGCGATGGCGTTGAACCCTGGGAGATCCATAATAATTGTTCAGGTAAGCATGCTGGTATGTTATCGACCTGTGCTCAACTCGGTTACGAACCCCAAAATTACCTGGATCCTGATCATCCGGTTCAAAACTACATCTATGAGGTGGTCAAGGAGTACACATCGGAAGCAGCTATTCATCGGGGTGTGGATGGTTGTTCAGCACCGGTTTTTTATCTACCGCTGGCCAAGATCGCCCTGGCTTTTGCCCGTATCAGTCTCCGCAAGACTCAAGAATGCCAACAGGTCTTTGATGCCATGACCACCTATCCATACCTGGTTGGTGGAAATGGTCGGCTTGATACTGTTTTAATGCAAAGTTATCCTGACAGGATCATGTCCAAGGGTGGGGCTGAGGCAGTTTCTGCAGCCGGTTTCAGGATGCCTGATGGTCAGGTCTATGGCCTGGCAGTCAAAGTGCTGGATGGTAATTATCGGGCAATTGGTCAAATGGTATTAAAGATGCTGGAAGATGTTGGATTTCTTCAGGAGCCCCTTCCTGACCCGTTGAATAGATGGTGGACCCCTGAATTGAAAAACCACGCCAGGCATATTGTCGGGACGACTTGCACAGAGATCATCGAAGAATAAAGGATTTATGGAATATGGTAGAGAATAGAACTTCCTGGGATAATTATTTCATGCAGATCGCTGAGGATGTCTCGACCCGATCGACCTGCGACCGGAAATATGTGGGTGCTGTGATCGTCCGGGAGAAGATGATCCTGTCCACCGGTTACAATGGATCCATTCGTGGTTTACCCCATTGTGATGAGGTGGGTCATGAAATGGAGGGTGGACACTGTGTCCGGACCGTTCATGCTGAAGCAAATGCCATCGTTCAAGCTGCCCGCAATGGTGTGACCATTGCAGAATCTGATATTTATGTAACCGCTAGTCCCTGTTACAACTGTTTTAAACTGATCGCCAACGCTGGTATCAAACGCATTTTTTATGGTGAATTATACCGTGATGAGCGGATAAAATCCCACGCCAAAGAAGCCGGGATCGAACTGATCCATCTGACTGAATAGAACCCCACCAACAGGAGGTGAGTCCCCTGTCCATCAAAAACCACAAGCTGCATTACCTAGCAATTGGCTTGATTGCAATCACCCTGCTTTCCTGTATACCTGGCTTTGAACACAGCCCTTCTGATACCCAAATTCTTGAACAAAACCTGAATGCTCTGGTGGAATCATTTCGCGGTGATGTGGGGCTCTATGTCAAACACCTGAAAACGGGTCAAGAGATCGCCATCAATGCAGATTCACTTTTTCCAACCGCCAGTATGATCAAGGTACCGATCCTGTTAGCCTTGTTCGACCGGATCGAGAGTGGAGATCTGGATTATGACTCAACCTTGATGTGGGTGCCTGAAGTGGTGAATTATCCTCCTGGCGGTATGCTGAGCTCTTTTAAGGACAGTCCCTCGATCTCACTTAAGAAAATGATCTCGCTCATGATCACCTACAGTGACAACCACGCCAGCTTATGGTGCCAGAGCCTGGCTGGGGGTGGGGTGGCTATTAATGAGTGGCTAGCCAATAATAATTTTAGCCAGACCCGTATGAATTCGCGTACACCTGATCGTCAGACTGATTGGGAGCAGTATGGTTGGGGTCAGACCACTCCCCGGGAGATGGCCGATCTGCTTAGTTTGATCCATGAAAATCGAGCGGTGTCTCCCTGGGCCAGTGAAGAGATGTACCGTTACCTCACCCGTATATTTTGGGATGACGAGGCGCTGTCACAAATACCACGATCCGTTCAGGTAGCTTCAAAACAGGGTGCTGTGAATGACTCACGTTCAGAGGTGGTTCTGGTGAATGCCCCTGGTGGAGATTATGTATTCTGCGTTATCACCAACCATCAGGAGGATCAATCCTGGGACGATGATAATGAAGGATTTACACTGTTGAGACAGGTGTCACAGCTACTCTGGCTGATCTACAAGTAAATAATCACTCTAATTCAACCCAATGCCGAACACGAGCTTGAAGACATGACCATTTAGGGTATATATGAACATATCAGAATTGCAGCAATGTAATTAAAAGTAGATGACACCCCGTTCTGTGTATATCCGTGTTTCATCTAGCCTGCCGCGGTGAAGTTGAAAACGAAGACGGGTGGCTAAAAAGAATTTATCTTGGACAGTTATGCCCAAATATTTTTACCTGCGATAATCCGTTGACAGACGTGGGGGTGCCATCTATATTCGCGGGCTTTTTAATAAAGGAGAGAAATCAATGTACGCGATTATTCAAATTGCAGGGAAACAGTTCAAGGTGAAACCTGGCATGGTCCTGAACGTTCCGACTCTCGATATTGAACCTGGTAAAAAGGTCAACGTCGAGCGCGTACTGGCTTACTCTGACGGTAAAAATCTTGAGGTCGGCACTCCAGAGCTGACCAACGTAGCGATCGATGGAACAGTAGTTTCACATGGCCGCGCTAAAAAGATCATTGTTTTTAAAAAGAAACGCCGCAAGGGATACCAGAAAAAACAAGGACACCGCCAGGGTTTTACACAGATTAAGGTAGCAGGTATTGCACCGGCAAAACCAGCTGCCAAGAAAACAGCAGCCAAGGCTGACACAGCAGTAAAAGCTGAGAAAAAGCCAGCTGTCAAGAAGGCCACCGCCGCCAAAAAACCCGCCGCCAAGCAAGCAGCCGCTCCTAAAAAACCGGCTGCCAAAAAAGCAGCAGCAAAACCGGCAGCGAAAAAGGCCCCTAAAGCTGATAAAGGAGAGTAACCATGGCTCATAAAAAAGGTGTTGGTAGCTCCAAAAACGGTCGCGAAAGTCATTCCAAACGTCTGGGCACAAAAGCCTATGGCGGAGAATGGGTTTCAGCCGGCAGCATTATCATCCGTCAACGTGGAACAGCGATCCACCCCGGCCAGAATGTTGGTATCGGTGGGGATGACACATTGTTCGCCAAGATCGACGGGATCGTGACCTTCGAACGCAAGGACCGAAAAAGAAAACAGGTAAGCGTCTATCCAGAAGCTTGATCCTGTTCCTGTAAAGACCTTAAAATCCCTCGAGTGATCGGGGGATTTTTATTTTATCCGCGTTCAATGACTACACTTTTAGAAGAACTACTTAAAAAGATGATGTTGCTATGGCACTCTGTCGCCCCCAAATTCATGGCGGATACCACGGCATAGTTCGTAGAACGACGCCGGGTAAATAATAGGCTTTGTAAGAGGCTATTATTAGGTGATGAAAATTAGTGCCGGTCAACTTAGTAGCTGTTTTATAAAATAGACAAACCGTTAAAACGGTTTCTTGATAGCTCGATGATAATATGCCCACGACTGAAGTCATGGGTTTCTTTTGAATGCTTGATGATCAGAAATCCACGACTTAAGTCGTGGGCTTTAATATGCTTAGTAAACCTGTAACCGTTTTAACGGTTTATGGGTAGAACTAGTGTGAAACGATAAGTTGTAATGTAATAACTTTGAAATACCCAGGTAAGTTATTCGATAAACTGGCTCGGAGGATGTGTGACCAAACCAAACAATGATGTACAAAAACTAACTGAAATGGTAGCCGCTTTTGATCGATTAAAAGCTGAGCTTGCCAAGGCGATCGTCGGACAAGATTCAGTGATAGAGCAATTGATCATTGCCCTGTTGGCTCGCGGTCACGCACTATTGGTCGGTGTCCCCGGCCTGGCAAAGACCCTGCTGATAAAGAGTCTATCCGAAGTCCTGGACCTAAGTTTTTCAAGGATTCAGTTCACCCCCGATCTCATGCCCTCTGATATTACGGGGACCGATATCATTGAAGAGGATCATACAACTGGAAAACGGGAGTTTCGCTTTGTCAAAGGCCCCGTATTTGCCAATATCGTACTGGCTGACGAGATCAATCGGACACCCCCCAAAACTCAGGCGGCCCTTTTAGAAGCTATGCAGGAGCATCGGGTGACAGCCGGGGTCGAGAGCTATGTACTGGATGAGCCATTTTTTGTATTGGCCACCCAAAACCCCATTGAACAAGAGGGGACCTACCCCTTGCCTGAGGCTCAGCTGGATCGATTCATGTTCAATTTACGCGTAGAATACCCCAGCCGAGATGAAGAACGAAGGATCGTCAGCGAGACCACCTCAGGAGCGACAGTAAGCCTGAAAAAGATCCTGGACCAACCAGCAATTTTGGAGTATCAGGAACTGATCAGGCGGGTTCCTGTGGCGGACAATGTCATCGATTATGCGGTTGATCTGGTGAGTAAGACTCGCCCTGCCGAAGATGATGCACCGGATTACATAAAAAAATGGGTTGGCTGGGGTGCCGGTCCCCGGGCTTCTCAATATTTAATCCTGGGCGCCAAAACCCGGGCAGCCATGGCTGGCAATCCAACCCCTTCAATTGATGATGTGAAGGCCGTCGCTTTACCAGTACTACGACATCGGGTCCTGACCAATTTCAATGCAGAGGCCGATGGGGTCACAGTGGATGAGATCATTAAGAAACTGCTGTAATAGTTATCGTTGCCACAAAGGCGCCAAGACTCGAAGGATCACAATCCCCAAGATTTTTCTTTGTGACTTAGTGTCTTTGTGGCGAAAAGAATGTAACGAAATAGGTGGGTTGCATTAAAAAGAAAAGGATATTGATTTGAAGCCAAGAGTTTGGATTATTATGCTCTTGTTGTTTGTGCAGGGAGCTCAAGCCCAGAATATGTGGATGTGGAATCAAAGAACGCATCCAGAATTAAAATGGCAAACCCTGGAAACTGAACATTTTAATATTCACTATCACCAGGGGCTTGAAACTATCGCCTACAAGGGTGGTCAGATCGCTGAACAGGCTTACCAACCAACCTTAGATCAATTGCAAGTCGCAGATTTTGGTAAAACGGATATTGTTTTCTCCGCTGAAGATGAGATCATGAATGGTTTCGCCATGCCCACAAATCAGATCTTTATCTGGGTCAATCAAAATGATGTTGCCGGCAATTTTGGCGGATCAGAAAAATGGTTGAAACTGGTGGTCACCCATGAATTTCAGCATGTGGTTCAATTTCAGGCTCACCACACATGGACCGGCATCCTGGGTGCAATATCTATCCCATCCTGGTGGATGGAGGGTATGGCAGAGTATATGACCGAGGTCTGGCGGGTAGGCCGGAGTGACTCAAAGATGAAGATCCACACCTACCGAAATACTATGGACCAGTTAAATGCTCATGACGATGGCTATGCCAAAGTTCTTTATCTGGCCTGGAAATATGGTGACTCGACGCTGGTAAAAATATCAAATCATCGTCAATACATCATGGAGAAAGACCAGAAATATCCCTACTGGTATGATTTTAACAAGGCATTCAAAGCCGCAACAGATCAGACCCTGGCCGATTTTAACGAGGAGTGGCGCCGGGTGATGAACACTTATTACTATGGCTATAAAGCCCAGAAGGAAATGATCTCAGAAATTGGTGAGCCGTTGGTCTTAAAGGGTTTTTCCAGAGTGTTGGCTGCTTCCATCTCACCGGATTCCTCCAAGATCGCTGTGGTGGGTCGGACAAATTCTAAGATGCAGGATTACGGGCTGTATGTTATGTCCACTGACTCCACTCATAAAATTGAAGAGGTCCATTATGGTCGCTTTAGTGGTATACCGGCCTGGTCGCCGGATGCGAAACAGATTATCATCTCTGAATATCACCGGGGGAGCAATGGATCTCTGCTAAACGATCTGCGTCTGGTAGAGCTTGCCACTGAAAAGATCCGCTGGATAACCCATGATTTGAGGAGTCTGCACTCCGTTTTTTCACATTCCGGCAAAGGTGTGTTTTTTGTGGCTCACCCTGGAGAAACCTCCCAGATACACTACCTGGAACTCAGTTCTTCAAAACAGATCCAGATCAGCAAGTTTGTTGGTGATGTGCAAATTCAGAGTCTGAACTTAGCTCCTGATGGCCAGAAATTGACGTTTATGATCCAGGAAGAATCAGGTGATGTTAATATTGCAATTATAAACCGTGATGGTAGTGGGTTTAAAAAAGTGACCGACGATCCTGAAGAGGATCTATTGCCAGTCTGGCGTGCTGACGGTCAGGCTATTATCTATACCTCCTTTCGGAACTCCACCCCCAACCTGTATCGGGTGGCGCTTGACAGCCTGAGAATTACCCAGATGACGGATGTGGCTGAGGGTATTTATTCACGCCAGAGACTACCAGGAACAAATCAGATCATTGCCAGCACTCTGGCTGATGTTGACACCGTTAGGCTTCGAATCGTTGATGCAGACCGCGTTGCTCCAGAGCTAGTTTTGAATTTACGTGAGCCATACACTGCCTGGCGCACCAAGGCTCCCGATGTCCAGATTCCAGCTACAAATTATGCTGCTAAGCTGGTGGCGAAAGAACCGCATTCATATAAAGCTCTTAAATCAGTACGCCCTCTGTTGCACCTGATCTGGCCCGATGCAGAGGGCGTGTTTGCAGTGGCAGCCTACAATGATGCTCTGGGAAAACATTTGTATCAGGGTGGCGGGGTTGTGGATTGGTCTGGAGCTTTGGCTGGCGGCTATCTTGGCTATACCAACCTTCAATTTCAACCGGTGCTGAATTTTTATGCCAGCAAGAATTTCAGCTTTAATCTGCGTCGTACCTGGGGTGCGACTAATTTTGAAGTACTTGATGGTGTTGGAGTAATGGCATTACTACCCATGAATTCTGGTAACTCATTGAGCTCAAATCATGACCTGATGGCACATCTACGACTGGTCAAGAGGACAGTGCTGGATGCCGGTTCGGATAACTGGGTTCGCGATCTTTCATTTCCCCAGAGCAAGGAAACCAATCTAAGCTTGACCTGGCGCTGGCTGAAACGGCGTCCGGGTAGTGCTGATATTCAACTGCCGACTAATGGCGTAGGTGTACTGGCACACATTGAGTCCACCATCCCGGAGATCTGGGGCAACGGTGATTATCAGAAAATTTGGGCTGAAGGGTTTTTTAACCAGAAGATCCCTAAGACACCTTTTGTACTTTACAACCGCAGTAAATGGGAGCGCCACACCGGTAATATCCTGGCTCAGGATTCCATCGGTTTCATGTCCACAGCACCCCTTTATTTTTCACCGGGAACGATTTTGAATGTAGCACAAGCTGGTATTTTCGATCTACCGGAGAGCTATAATCTGCGTGGGCAGACAGGTGATCACGCTGCCTCTGAATTGATCTATAATGTCACTGAGCTACGCATACCCCTTATGCGATCATTTCCGGCTCAATTTTTCATGCTCCAATTCACAGGCTTTACCGGAGCGCTATTCCACGATCTCGGTTATTTACCAGAAACGGATGAAGTATTTACGACCATGGGAGCCGAGCTGAAGTTTAACTTAAGTATTGGGAAAATAGCTCTCATAACGCTTTCAACAGGCCTGGGTGGTAATGCTGACTACTGGGAAATGATTCTGGAAGATCCAGACAGGCTGGACATTCAGCAGGACTCATATTTTCGGCTTGCTCTGGTGAATCCATTTTGATTGAAGATTGACCATTCCCACCTCGTCAGACTGAGCGGAGTAGCAGTATATAGATTTGTGGCAGAACTAAAAAATCTAAATCCTGAAAGGCTGAAATAAGCAAAAATTGAACACTGATAAACGAAAATATCTGAACCCCCAAACCCTGGCCACCCTGGCCAATATGCAGCTCAGGGCACGCATGGTGGTGGAGGGCTTCATTGTGGGCCTGCATAAGAGTCCCTATCACGGATTTTCGGTGGAGTTTGCTGAACACCGCGCCTACGGCCCTGGTGATAATCTGCGCTATCTGGATTGGCGACTTTATGGCAAAACGGATCGTTTTTATGTGAAACAGTTCGAGGAAGAGACCAATCTAAAGGCGCATCTCATGTTGGATATGTCAAAATCAATGGCTTATGGGTCTGCTGACATCACAAAGTTGCAGTATGGCAGTTATCTCTCCGCCGCCTTGACCTATTTACTATTACGGCAACAGGATGCTGTTGGCCTGACCCTCTTTGATACTGAGATCCGAACTCATATCAGGCCCTCTTCCAGACCATCCATGTTAACCAATATATTGTCGCATCTGGAGCGTGTGGAGCCTGGGGAAGAAACCGCTATTGGGCATAGTCTGCACCACCTGGCAGATCGCATTCATCGCCGGGGGCTGGTGATCATCATTTCTGATATGCTGGATGATCTGGATAATATTTTGAATGGGCTCAAGCATTTTCGTCACGACCGCCATGAAGTGCTGGTATTCCACATTCTGGATCCCCGTGAAGTAGATTTTGCCTTTCATGCCCAGGCTAAATTCAAAGATATGGAATCAGGTGAGATCATGGCCACGGAGCCCTGGCATATCCAACGGGATTATCAGAATGCCGTTAAACAATTCCGGTCCAATCTAGGTGCTAGTTGCCGGGAACAGCGTGTGGACTATGTGCCCCTGACCACCGATCAATCGCTTGATGTGGCGCTATTGGCCTATCTGAACAAGCGCCATTCCGTCCGGTAGTTTTTTGCCACCCCTTAAGTACGTATTAGTCATCCTGAACATAGTGAAGGATCTTCCTGGGTGATCATGATCTTTGGTTATGGGCTAAGATTCTTCAGTCGTTTCACTCCTTCAGAAAGACGAACGGGGGCATTTTTCACATTGATTGCTATTCCAGTATAGCTATATTCACAAACTTCATGAGAATATTTCAAGCCACAATAGCTCGACCATTACGGTCTGTTCTAATTGCCGCCTTTTACATGGGTGTGGGGCTTTCGCAGCAATTGCCCCAAAATCAAACCAGCATCAGTGGCCGGGTTGTCGATGCTCGGTCGGGTTCTGGTCTACCAGGTGTAAATATTCAGATTCAACGTAGTCCTTCAGGGACCACCTCGGATTTGGAGGGTTATTTTCAACTTTATGATCTGCCCCCTGGAAATTACGGTCTTTCCTTTTCAATGATGGGCTACGCTCCATACATTGAAAAAAATGTAGCAGTTGTCGCTGGCATTCCCACTGAGCTACAGATCGGATTAAAACTGAATATTCTGGCTTCACCGCAAGTCGTTGTCACCTCAAGTCGTAAAGAGCAGGATATTATGGAGTCCCCGTTTTCAGTCTCTGCCATTGGTCCAAGAGAGATCAAGGCAAAAGCAGTCGTTAATATGATTGACATTTTATCCTATGAGTCAGGTGTATCTACCATCAAGGGCCAATTGAATATTCGAGGAACCTCAGGCTATACCATGGGTGCGGGTACCCGTTCGCTGCTACTTGTGGATGGAATTCCCATGCTGGGGAGTGCCGCTGGAAACGTCACCTGGGGAATGATCCCAAGTTCTGAAGTGGATCGGGTGGAAATCGTTAAATCAGGGGGCTCGGCCCTGTATGGCTCCAGTGCCATGGGCGGTGTCGTGAATATTATAACGCGGAATGCACCTCCTGAACCAGAAACCAGAATTTCCACTCAAATAGGGGTTTACAGTCATCCCAGGATCGAACAATGGCGGTGGCGTGATAAGCGTGGATTCGTATACAATACGGAGCTATCCCATTCAAGACGTTTTGGGGAGCATGCGGCCTGGCTGCGGATCCAAAAGCGCCGTGATGATGGATTTATGGAACTGAATTGGGAAGAAGCGTTAAATGTTTCCGGTAAGATCAAACTGAATCTTGGGAATGCCCACTCCGCGGCAGTTTTTCTTAATGCCCTGGCTGACAAATCTGGATTAACCTCTATTTGGAAGAGTTCTGCCAACCCCTTCGAGGCACCTGAGGGATCAAAAAATGATCTAACCGAAGGCACAAAAACAATTCTGAACGGTCACTACAACTACGTGTATTCGCAAGATGTGGTTATTAAAACCAAAGTAAGTGGCTTTTGGAACACCTGGGTTGGATCTGGTGCAGATCCTAATTTCTCCACTGAATCACGTTATTATGAAGAGATCCAGTCCAGCAAAACCTGGCCAGGCAAGCTCACCGGAATCTTTGGGCTAACCCTGCAACAGAATGGCGTAGATGCCCAGATCTTTGGAAAACACAACAGCAACTCGCTGGCTGCCTTTCTCTTGTTCGAGAAAAAAATTCACCAATTCACCCTTTCTACTGGAAGTCGCTGGGAAACCTACAGGGTAGACGGTAATGATCAGGATCAGGTGTTTTCACCTCAACTGGCCCTCAACTGGAAACCAGCTCCCTGGATGGCTTTTCGAATTTCAACGGGTCAGGGCTTCCGGGTGCCCACAGTAGCGGAAATGTTCACCTCAGCTCGTAGAAGTATTTTCACCGTTGAACCAAATCCAGATCTCGTTTCAGAGACCAGCGTAAATCGTGAAATCGGAATTGTCCTCCTGAGTGGTCAAACAAGATTCCTGGATCTGTTTAAACTTGATGTAGCTGTTTTTCACAACCGGTTTGAAAATTTTATTGAACCCATCCCAGACAGTAGTGCTGTGATCCATTTTGAAAATATTTCAGATGCCCGAATCTTGGGACTGGAAATGGGTCTGGGGATTAGCGCCTTTAATAACCTGCTGGATTATAAATCGGCCTTTACCATCTTGGATCCTGTGGAACTGGATGCACAGGGTGATGTGTTGGACACGCTATCCTATCGTCATCGATATCATTGGGTGAGTTCCCTGGGAATACATTATTGGGGCTTGGATGCATCGCTTGAATATCGGTATTTGAGTCGAATAGAGAGCGTTGAACTTTTTCAGGAAAACGTGTTTACAGAACAAGATAAACGGGTTCCAATTCATGTGTGGAACGCTGGATTAGGCAGTGAATATGGACCCTGGCTCTTTCTGTTCAGAGTTGAAAATATTTTTCAATATTATTATACCCAGCTGGAAAGAAATATTGAGGAAGAACGGATTTTCACTTTTACTGTGGAACGTCAGTTGTGAAAAAGTCTTTAATGATCACGCTGTTTGGGTTGTTGTCACTGCAAGCCGTTCTGAGGATGAACAACATACCTGAGTTGTACCAGCGAATGGAATTGGAAAGCGAACAATGAAGTCAAGATTGCCAGTAATCACAGGACTTTCAGTCTGGCTGATATTGAGTCTGGGGCTAATTTTCAGATGTGATAGCCCCGGTGACCTTGAAGCCGTATCAGGGATTCAGGGCAGGATACAGATAAATGGTGTAATGCCGGATTCAATCAAAGCGGTAGCATTAGTTGTATTGTTGCCGGAGGCCATCAATGACCAGGAGCATATTGGAGCATATTTAATCAATTATAGTGAGCCCCTGTACCGATCAGGAGCATATTATACGCAATTAAAGCCAGGACAGTACATGGGCATAATTGTTGGGCTTCTGGTAGATCCCGGAATATTCGCAGCAAATATTGACAGTTATCTGGAGAGTCCTGAGTTGCCCCTGGTGCAGTTGACTGAAGGTGTACATGCGTTTTTAATTCGCGAAAATGAAATGCAGGAAATAGATTGGGACATTGACTTTTAACTTTATTAAATACCCATAAGCCACTGAAAATCAGCGCCTACTTTTGGTTTGTATGTTAAGCTTCATCAACTATCTTAGTTGGTCAAAATATTTTAATAGAGACACAAAAAGTCAATAAACAAAGGAGACATGTTTATGAAATTGTTACTACGAATCACCCCAATGATCCTCGTTATTCTAGGTCTATTCTTTATGATTGGTTGTGAAGATACCGATGATGGAGACGTTGTTGTAGATCCCCTGGTAGGAACCTGGACACTGAGTAATTTAGAGCAGTCGTCCTCTTACAGCATCTCTGGTGATGAATTTGCCGCATACGGTTTAACCGATGGCTACTCATTAGGATCCGGGGGTCTGGTCTGGGCTCAATTTTCAGCAATGGGTGTGAATGCGACGGTTGCTCTGCTTGAAGACGGAACTTTTACACTTGATGGTAGTTTTCCGATCAGCAGCGATACACTTGGAGTTGCCCCCACGATTACACCACTTACTGATGCTGGTGTTTGGTCAGAAGATGTCACAGCTGGTACTCTGCTTATCGATGGTGCCTTTTACGACATCGGTGGTGTTTTGACCCTAAGTGATGATGAGAACACAATCGCATTGGCTTACAGTAGTGTTTCTACTGACTCAGCGTACTTTTATGTAGAGGCTCTGGCTTCCTATCTTTACACTGCAGTTACGGACTCCAGTACAACCGAACTTGGATTTACCAAATAACAGACAATTTGATTACTGAAAAATAATTTCACAATTTATTGTTTACAACAAGCCGATTCATAGTGGATCGGCTTGTTTATTAAAAGGAGGATGACACGATGAAGAAAATGATGGGCATGAGCTTGTTACTGCTGATGACGATTCAAGTGTTTGCCGGAGGAATGGTGACCAATAGCAATCAGTCAGCTGAGTACATGCGTACGTTGAACCGGAATGCTTCTGTTGAGCTTGATGCGGTTTACTTCAACCCGGCTGCAGTTGCAACCCTGGATGAGGGTCTGCATTTGTATCTTAGTAATCAGACGATCTTTCAAACCAGGACAGTAGTTGCTGACTTCCCGACTTATAATAACGATACTTTTGAAGGCACTACCTTTGCACCGGCCTTCCCAAATCTGCACCTTGCCTATGTCATGGGAGCGATGGCTTTTTCCGGTAGTTTTCAACCTATTGGTGGTGGTGGCAGTGCTGAGTTTCCAGATGGCTTACCCGCATTTGAGAAGACGCTTGCCGGCTTTGCCCAGGGAACACCAGCAAGTCTACTCGATGCGGCTCTTGAACCATTTGGTACCATCAATGGATATTCTGTTGATGCTGCTTTTAATGGTTCATCACTATATCTCGGATTTCAAGGAAACTTTTCCTATGCCATTAGTGATATGATCCAGGCGGGGTTAGGTGTACGCTTTATTAGCGCCAAGAACACCTATGAGGGTGGCTTGGAAAACCTGACTTTGAACACCAGTTCGGGAACCGATATCACTACGGCCATTGCCGGTGCTTTGCTTGCGGATAAATTTGTGGAAGCAGAGAAAACAGGAACGACCATGATCTATGTTGGTAGTCTCAATTTGAATCTATCTGAGGCACTGAACCTGTCACTTCGTTATGAGACCATGGGTGCCTTGGAGTTGACTAATTCAACCACTACAGATGATATTGATATGTTCCCAGACGGCGCGGTCTCAAATGCTGATATTCCAGCTCAGGCTTCGCTGGGAGTCGGGTGGCAGCAAGATATGATGCGTGTTGAGTTGAGTGCTGACTACTGGTTCAACACGGATGTGAACTGGGATGGACAGGAAGATAAGGTCAGTAACAATTTTGAGGCAGGTATCGGCGTTGAATACGGGCTGAGTGAATCACTGGTTGTCAGTGGTGGCTATCTATATGCTGAGACTGGTGCTACAGATGAATATCAATCAGATCTAAGTTATAGCTTAAGCTCAAATACAGTTGCAATTGGAGGAAAGTACATTCTTTCAGATAAGAAATATGTCAGTTTTGGTTTATTCGACACTTTCTATGAAGATGGTAAGAACTATGCTCCGATCCCCAAGAATCAGGAATACTACAGCAAAACTTCAATTGGTTTCGCTCTGGGATATTCCCATAGTTTCTAACTCTATTTGATTAATTCTTTAAAAAAGGCCGGATCGTTTCCGGCCTTTTTTATTTCAACCACCTCTACAGAATAGGTACATTTATTTTTCAGGTATTCGCGTGAGTTGAGCGGAAGAGCCGTATGAGGAAAATTTTCAAGTACGGTTCTGTGAGAGGCCTGTGCCATCAGGTTGTCTGGCCTACTCCCCATTAGTGAGGCTGGAGGATCGGTTCAGAAAACATCATTCCGACCGATTTCAAGTATTGCCGGTAAAATGAAAACAGTTTTATAAATCACTGTGCTAAATACTTTATCACATCGAAAAATTAAGGGAGAACAACATGAAACGCACCCTCCAAATTGGCTTATGCTTGATATTTACTTTTGGCTTTGCTCAGGAATTCAAAGCCTTATCCTCCAGTAATGTTTTAACCTATGCTAAAACCTTTGAGCTGGATGACACAAATATTGCCCGGCAGAACGCCCTGGCCAATAACAGTATTCGCTCACTTTCCATTGACCAGGCCACCCGTATTAAACAGCAGCATCTATTCTCCCATAAGATTGAGGTCAAAGGCATTAGCAATCAAAAAAGTAGTGGACGCTGTTGGCTGTTTGCCGGATTAAATATTCTGCGCCCGACTATGATCGATCGCTATGACCTGGAGGATTTTGAATTCTCGCAGAACTTCCTGTTCTTTTATGATAAACTTGAGAAATCTAATCTTTTTCTCAACCAAATGATTCTCATGCGCGAAAGAGACATCCATGATCGGGAGTTGGAATTTTTACTGGATTCACCCATCGGTGATGGGGGCCAATGGAATATGGTGGTGGACCTGGTGGCAAAATATGGACTGGTGCCCATGACTGCCATGCCTGAAACCTTTGCCAGTTCAAACACTGGTGACATGAACCGCCTGCTGCGTAAACGCCTGCGCAAAGCTGCCGCTGCCATTCGCAGTGCTGATGCTCCAGCCAAACGCGTTGCCATTCATCAAAAGACCATGACCGATATTTACCGGATCCTGGCTTTGTCCCTGGGACAGCCACCTCAGACATTTACCTGGCAGTATGAAGATGAAGACAAAAAATTGAGTAAAATTAAAACTTATACTCCGGCCCGGTTCAGGGATGATGTGGTCAAACAGGACTTGTCTGATTACATCTATCTGTTGCAGAATCCCACCAAGGAATATTATCAGACCTACAGTATCAGTCTGGATCGCGATATGATCGAAAAGCCTGATATGTCAGTGTTAAACCTGCCCCTCGATGCCATCAAGGCTCAAACTCTGAAGGCTGTTTTGGATGATGAGCCCGTTTGGTTCGCCTGTGATGTGGGTCAGGAACATCTGGGTTCTGATGGACTCATGGTGCGGGGTATTTATGATTATGAGGCTCTGCTGGGTGTAGATTTCGGGTTGAGCAAAAGTGAGCAGATCCTCTATGGCGAATCAATTCCAACCCACGCCATGGTATTTGTGGGCGTGGATGTGGTTGATAAGCAAGCCAGACAATGGAAGGTCGAGAATTCCTGGGGCAAGGATCGGGGAAAAGACGGCTATTGGCTCATGGATAATGCCTGGTTTGATCAATACCTCTATGGTGTGATCCTGCCAAAAAAATATCTGGATAAAAAGACACTGGCAGCATTGGATAAAAAACCCATCGTCCTGCCCCCCTGGGATGCCATGTACAATATGCTCCGTGGACCAGAATAATCATTCTGAGCTGAATCATGGATCAGGCAGTTAAAACACTGCTTGAAAATCGCGAGCTGGGAGCTTCTGCCCTGCTGGCTGAATTCTCAAACCTGTTACCTGGTCTAGACGAAGCAGAATTGTTTGAATCTGTGACAGCCCTCAAACAAGCTTTCCCACTCATGGCCGTTTGGCATTTTGCGGAACAATATTTCCAGCAGCATCCACTGGAACCCGGGTCAATTCAGACCTTCAAAAAGTTGATCAAGGCTGAAAAAGAGCAGGTCCTTCAACGCGCACTCACGCGGCTGAGCTCTTGCCAAACAATCTTAACGGTTAGTCGCAGTTCCCTGGTGGAACAATATATCCTGCGCAACAGCAGACTGACCCCTACCACAGTGATCTGTTCTGAAAGTCTACCTGGCAGAGAGGGGCTGGCTTTAACTGAAAAACTGCAGCACCTGGATATTCATACGACCTGTGTGAAAGACTGGGAGATCCTGGACAAAATTGGATCGGTCGATGCAATTTTAATCGGGGCTGACTGGGTATTCGAACAGCAGATCATCAATAAGTGGGGCACATTGGAAATTGTCATGCGGGCTCAGCACCTGGACAAACCGGTCTATGTCCTGGCTGAATCATTCAAGTATATCCATGGGCTTGAGCCATCCCTGGCTGCGTTTTATCAGGACTGGTCGAGAGATTATACAAAACGGCGTATTCAGGTCTTTGAGATCATTCCACGATCTTCGACCATAACTTTAATTTGAAATTGAAGAATTAGCTGGAGGTGGAGAGCTCGACGCTTAATCGATGCGTTTACCAGTTTCCAGATCAAAAAAGTGGTAATCCTCAGGTTCTGCGTAAAGATTGAGCTGGGTTCCGATCTTACGCGGAACATTATCTGCCACGCGGGCGATGAAGGAATCCAGGCCAGTATCACAATACAGGTAGGACTCATTCCCCATGAGCTCACTGACATCCAGAGTTGCCGGGATGCTGGCGTAGGTGTCCATGAGTTTTAAATGTTCCGGTCGAATGCCCAGGTGAATTTTCATACCATCCATGGTCTTTAAGATTGCCGGATGAATATCTTTGATGGGGAGAGTGAATTTAGCGTTTACCAGATTTTCCTTTTGAACTTCAACTTCAAAGAAATTCATGGCAGGGGATCCGATAAAACTGCCGACGAAATGATTGTCGGGTCGCTTATAGATCTTTAAGGGTTCCTCGGCCTGCATGATATAACCATCCTTCATTACCACGATACGATCACCCATGGTCATGGCCTCGATCTGGTCGTGGGTTACGTATATCATGGTCGTCTTCAATTTGGCATGCAGTTTCTTGATCTCGGTCCTCATTTGAACGCGGAGCTTGGCATCCAGGTTTGAAAGCGGTTCATCAAACAAAAAAACAGCCGGTTTGCGGACAATTGCCCGACCCACAGCCACCCGCTGACGCTGGCCACCAGACAACTCTTTGGGGCGTCGATGGAGATATTCCTGAACGCTGAGCACTTCAGCCGCCTCTTCCACCCGTTCCTTGATCTCCTGGTCGGAATATTTCCGTAGTCGCAATCCAAAAGCCATGTTCTCGTAAACATTCATATGCGGGTAGAGGGCGTAATTTTGGAAAACCATGGCAATATCACGATTTTTTGGCTCAACATCATTCACCCGGGTATCGCCAATGTAAACATCTCCACCACTAGCCTCTTCAAGACCAGCGATAATTCGTAAGGTCGTAGATTTGCCACAACCCGAGGGACCGACCAATACAGCAAACTCGCCATCCTGGATCTCAAGATCGATCCCATGGAGAATCTGAGTGGTCCCGTAAAATTTATCCAGGTTTTTAAGAGTTACTTGAGCCATGACAGATTCCTTTCAAAAGATTTAGGTCATACACCAGCTGACATCACCCTGACCTTCACGAATAACCACTGGATAGCCATCATCTGTCATATCGATCACAGAAGAAAGATCTGACCAGGTAGGTCCTGAATCTAAAATCAGATCCACCTTTCCTTCATAGAATTCAGAAAATTCCTGCGGATCGCTGGCAAAGCTTGTTTCGCTGATGTTCACGCTGGTAGAGATGATGGGGTTACCCAATGCAGATACGATAGCCAGGGTTAGGGCGTGGTCCGGGATACGAACCCCAACAGTTTTCTGGCGGGAAATTAGAACCTTTGGTGCTTCTCGGGTTCCCGGCAGGATAAACGTATAGGGGCCCGGTAGGCATCTGTGCAGATCACGATAATGTGCTGTAGATATCTTGGCATACTTTGAGATATCTTTGATATCCGAACAGACAAAACTCAAGGGCTTTTGCTTCTCCATCCCCTTCACCCGATAGATCCGTTCAATGGCCGCTTTTTGAGTGATATCACAGCCAATGCCATACACCGTATCAGTGGGATAGATGATCAATCCGCCATTTTTAAGAATATTAACCGCTTGCTCAACCGCCTGAGTGTTTAGGGTCGTTCCATGTAATTCAATTCTCATTGTATCAGAAAGTCCTTGATCAGCGTCATACTGGCAGCTGGTTTCTCAAAGGGGAAAAGATGTCCTCCGTCAATACTTTTGACAACATGATTTCCGGTCAGTTTCTTAAGACGCTGGAACCCGCGTTGGTTAACCGTGTCGGAGTGTTTACCGATGATAAAAAGCGCTGGTACAGGAAGTCTCTTTGGGAAACGCCAGGCTTTTAAGGGTAGGGATTGGTAGATGCTGGACTCTAGCTGAGGTGCACAGGAAAGTTGGTATTGACCACTGGCCGTGGCATGCAGACAGGTATTGACATAGGCCTCCAGGAAGCGGGGTTCCCAGTGAGAAAAGACTTTCTTCCTGGAATAGTGTTTTAGGGCTTCGTCGCGGGAAGCAAACAGCCATCTCCGACGATTGGCAGCTTTCGCCAGGGGTATCAGTTGGGTCAGGGAGGTGAACTTTAGTCCATACATGATCCAGAGAATGGGTTTAGGGAGTAGTACAGGATCCAAGAGGACGATGTTGGAGAACCATTGGGGGCGCTTGATAGCCATGAGCATGATCACAATTCCGCCAATGGAGTGACCCATCCCGATGAGCGGGGTGGGAGGAGGCTCTTTTTCAAGCTGCTTGATAAAGTGATCTGCCAGATCGGCCCAGTCCTGGATCCGGCCAAACCAGCGTGAATCTCCATGCCCGGGAAGATCCGGGCTCCAAACTTCATAGTCCGCCCTCAGGGGTTCCAGAAAAGCCTGGTAGAGCTTTGCAGAATAACTGTTTGCGTGCAGGAAGAGAACAACACCTTGGTGTGCTCGACCCTGGGGATTCCAGGCAACTTGGGAAGGAAAGCAGGTTCTCATAAGGCTCAACTTAAGGTGAATGTTAGTCTTAGGAAGGGAAAAGAGTTTGTCGTCTAGGCCGGGTCACTCTTCGACCGTCGCCACGCTGGCTCAGAGACACACATCAGCTACTCTGCACGCTTGGTGTATCGGGTTTAGGGGATGATACGCTTGCTGACAGTTTAAAGCAGGTTAAATTGGATCAATGTTATCCCAGGCCCAATATCTACTGCGTTTGATGGCTCTCGTGATGGTCACTTTTGTGGCCTGCGAGGCAATTCCTGTTGATGAAAGAATCCCAGGTGAGGATGAGGTCATTGAATCCTGGGCTTTTGAGTTGAGAGAAGCTCCTGATTCAAGTTTGGATGGTAACGCCTTCGCAATCTCAATTCAAACCCTTGAGCTGGAAGCACGAGAGGCTGCCATTTATGCCGAGATCGCCAGGGGGAACTGGCCAGATTTTCTGCGGGCTGACCCCGTAGCGATCCAGTTTTCTGAAACCATCGAAGACAGCAGCTATGAAGTGGTCTTCTATGTGATGCCCGAGTATCTTTCCATTGGCCGGGACAGTGCCTATTTCCGCATGCCAATGACGCCCATACTGGCCCAAAGAATCATGGATCTTGTCGGGGGAATTTTACCAACCCGGAAAATGGTGGACTATATCTGGGAATCCTCAAGTGTCCAACTAGAACCACTGCCCATTGCCCCCAGCTCAGCAATGACCAGCATGCTCGTTTTCAGTCAGCACAATAACATGGTTCAATACTACCGCAATGCTCTGCTAGCCGATTTCCCCCTGGGTCAGCTGGTGAGCGGCCACAAGAAGGATGTTATTCTGTCGAATAGAATCCAGTCAAATCCAGGCAAGGTAGTGATCTATGGCTGGCATTATCCCAATGGAACACCAATTCAACCCCTCTACAGCGGCCATGTGAATTGGTACACCGATTATAGTCATGGTATCCGGGCGGTTCTGGCCAAGTGCCAGGTGAATGGTAGATCGATGCAGATCTCCGAAGTATTAAGCGATAGCCTGCTCTACCAGCTATTGAGTGATGAATCCGAACCGATGGCGCAAACCCGGTATGATACTTCAGCTTCGAATTACCCTTAGAGCCAACCATATATTTAAAGCATAGATCACATCACCAGCAAGGGGTGGAGATCGTTGACATCAGCCAGCCACAATCAATCTCTCAAATAATCAATATATCATTGATGATGGACCAACAGGTGAATTTGAGTGTGTTGGATATACGAGGCCGGTTGGTGCAGTAATTAATGACCAATGAACCTTTATCAGCAGGACAGCATCAAGTCAGGCTTAATGGTGAAAGATGCTACTCGGGAGTTTTCTCTGTCTTGCTGGAGACCGGACAGGATCGACATGTCCAGAAAATTGTGAAACTGCGCTAAGCTGTTATGATCATGAGTCTAAGGCTTAAGTGATTCTGCCTGTTTAAAGGCGGTTAATAATCCTGAAAGTGTGAGACTATAAAATCAATTGATTCGGCAACATGGGCTTTCCAGAAGGTGTGGGTGTGGGCACCTTCCTCCTCCTGTAGTCTGGCCGAATAACCCAGGCGTTCCAGTTGATGGGCAATAGCTTGATTCTCTGCAAAAGCAAAATCATCGTAGCCACAAATCAGTAGGAGGTCCGGACCCTGACGAGGCACTGGTCTTTGAGCCAGATGTAAGGGATTGTGGGCTTCCCAGTTGTCACGATTCTCAGAATAGGGTCCTAAAGCTTTAATGAGACCCCAGCTGTCTTGATGACGGGTAATGTCCAGAACACCACTCAAACTGACTGCGGCGGCATAGTCCTTCGGATGCACCAGGGCCTGGTAAAAAGCACCAAAACCACCCATACTCAAGCCCAGAATACCGTGTTGGCTTGCTTTTGTTGAGCCATTGAATTGCAGAACCATCCAGATCGTGAGTTCTTGATGAATGTGGGTGGCATAGTTACGTCCCTGGTCAAGATCAGTATCGATCCACCAGCCATCGTAACCACCGTCTGGAAGAACCAACAGGATATCATAGAGATCACTCAAAGCTTGCAGATCAGCATTATCCTGCCACTGAGTCTCGTCGCCACTATAGCCGTGGAGCATGACAATAAAAGGATACCCGCCCTTTTTATAGGGATCAAAGGTTTGCGGTGTGGCGACAATGATCCGATTGCTGTCCGCCAGGGCCATGGATGGAATCTTTAGCGAGTGGATCTTCCCATAACTTGTACTGAAACTGAGTGTAAGGGTTAGGAGGATCCATAAATAACGGGGGAAATTGGCTTGTTTTTTCATGAGCTGAATATGAGAAGAGGTGGACAACTTTCAAAGTGGTTAATAGTGTCAAGGGTGGTGATGCCAGTGAAAGATCACTTTATTTAAGTTTTATCTGTAGCGATCCAGCTTAAACTAATATCCCTTATTGTTGATGTTAACCTGTATTATTCATGAATTATTGCCACGAATACACTAAGCCACTAAGATTATTAAAGTTATGAACAAGGTCATTTTAAACAGAATTATTTGCATCTGTGAGGGATAATTTTTGCTAAGCATGAATTTTTTAAAACTTTGGGCCTTCGTGACTTCGTGGCTATGGATTATTTAGGTTAATTGGCTTACGCTTCTATTTACCAAGAAAGCAGGAAACTTCGCTTATGGCTGACTCCCGATCTGATTGTTTTATCCCATGTCGTCAGTTTGAAGATAGCGAGACCTTAAGTTTAGCACAGTTTTCGGGCTATCTTACTTCCTATATGCCGGATAGATACTGATATGAGCACACTCAAACGTCAACTGGGTTTCACGCCCAGCCTTGCTATAATAATCGGAACGGTCATTGGCTCTGGAGTATTTATACAGCTGCCCCTGGTGCAACAGGCGACGGGCAGTTCAGGTTTGGCTATTATTGCCTGGCTCATTGGCGGGTTGATCTGGCTCCCCCAGATCTTCATCCTTGCCGAAATGGGGACCGCCTATCCTCAACAGGGTTTTGGTTATCTATATTTACAAAAAGCAGGTAGCCCGGCACTGGCGTTCATCTATGTGTGGACCGTTTTTTGGACATCGGACACACCGTCTATTACCATTCTGGCCATTGCAGCTGTTGCTGCGCTGGATGTTTTTTTCCCGGCCCTCAGTGATTCCTATCTCACAAAGTTTATTGCGGCTCTTATTATTATGGGGCTTACCTGGGTCCATATTCGAAGTGTAAAGGGCGGCGGTCGTCTGCAATTGGTCCTGACCGTTGTCAAACTATTTCCACTCCTTCTGCTCAGTATTAGCGGTTTTTTCTTTTTTAACTCAACAAATCTTTTCATGGTGAGCACCCAGGCCGCAGACAAGTCTTTGTTTGTACTCCTCTCTGCAGGAGTTGCAGCTACCGTATGGAGTTATGCGGGTTTCCCAAACATTCTCTATATGGCTGGCGAGATAAAAAATCCCGGGAGGACCTTGCCAAAGGCGCTTGTGGTCAGTCTGATCGTTGTGACCCTGGTCTATGTGCTGGTTGCTGCTGCTACAGGAGCC
The DNA here is from genome assembly GCA_024278595.1 of Fidelibacterota bacterium. Lineage (GTDB taxonomy): Bacteria > Fidelibacterota > UBA8477 > UBA8477 > JABMPR01 > JABMPR01. Next base: position 43,352 of record JAJRSW010000061.1, read on the forward strand.
CTGATACCCCATGCTGAATTGGTGAAGATCAGTGGCGGTTTTGCCAACCCCTTTAAATATCTGCCCTGGTTTGCCATTTTTGCAGCTGGATTTCTGGCGGTATCTGCTTTTACGTCTATGGTGGGGGCTACAAATGCCTGTATTATGGTCCAACCCAGGATCGAGTATGCCATTGCCCGGGACGGACTCTTTTTTCCAATCTTTGGCAAGCTCCATCCCCGCTTTGGTACACCGGCAAATTCAATCATGATCCAATCCGGTCTGGCTATCATCATGATCTTCATCGGTGGTATCGAAGCCCTCATGGGGTATTTCACCCTTTCATATATTTTGCAGAACCTGGTGGTTTATCTGGTGATCTTCTGGCTTCGAAAACGTGAGGACTATCAACCCACCTACACAAGTCCGGCCTGGAAATTTATGGCGATATTGGCCATCACTTTCCAGATATTACTGTTGTTCGGTACTTTCAGCGCTTTTCCGCTGGGAGGAATCCTGGCCGCAATAATCCTGATTCTGACCGGTTTACCCATGTACTATTATTTTAAGCACCAACAACTCGGATTATCTCATTCCCAGAAAGGCTAATTTATGCGTCACTTGCTGCTCCTTATTTTGATCTTTACCAGCCTGAGTTCACTCCTGCCGGCCTGTACCTCGGCAGTAATTAGTGGTAGGTCGACGGATGATGGCCGGCCCTTGCTGTGGAAACATCGCGACACAGGACACCTGGAGAACAAACTGGTCTTTGCCAAGGGCGCCAGATACGATTTTGTCGGGGTGGCTAATACCTCCGATACCCTTTCCCGACAGATCTGGATGGGAGCTAACAGTGTGGGCTTAGCCATCATGAATACGGCCTCGTACAATCTCAATGAGGGTCAGGTATGTGATGTGCCTGATGACCAGGAAGGTCTCTTTATGCGGGCCGTGCTGGAACATTGTTCCGATTTGAATGATTTTGAGACCTTTATGGACACCTCCTCAGGGCGCTGGGGCCTGGCAGCAAATTTTGGGGTCATCGATGCCAAAGGGGGCGCCGCTTATTACGAGAAAGGGTATTTCGACTATACTAAATATGATGTGACTGATCCTGAAATTGCCCCTGATGGTTATCTTATTCGGACCAATTTTTCGATCTCCGGTGTTGAGGATAAGGGGTCCGGATTTATCAGGTATGGGGTCACGACTGAGCTCTTTCAGCAACAGGAAGCTATTTCGGTTGAATTCATGTTGGAAGCAGCAACGCGCAATCTAAAACATGGCCTCATGGGCAATGACCTGCGGGCTGAACCGCTACCAGCTGATTCGCATGATGAGCGATTCGTGCTTTTCCAGGATTATGTGGTGCGTCAGGCCAGTGCTTCCACGCTATTGATCCAGGGTGTCCTCCCCACAGAAGATCCGCTACTCACAACGCTCTGGACCATTCTGGGTTGGCAGCCCGTAACCCTGGTGACGCCGGTCTGGGTTCGATCGACTGGTCTGTTGCCAGAATATCTGGTTTCCAGGGACGGAGCGCCTGCGCCACTCAATGCGGTAGCATTAGCTTTGAAGGCGCAGTGCTTTCCCGTTGAGCGGGGCAATGGCCAGGACTATTTGGCGCATTCGAAACTCACCAACCGCGCAGGCGATGGGATCCTCGACCTGATCCTGCCTGCCGAGAGATCGATCATCTCTAAAACGTTTAAGTTACAGCAGAAATGGCGCAAAAAAGGGACCAGGGATAGAGATCTGAAGAGATTCAACAATTGGATGGAGGCATATATTCGTGATTTTTATCGAAATAAATTAAATCAGGATATTGCTGGTCCGGAAGAATATTAGTCCTTCCGGGGCGCATCAGTTTTTTTATAATAACCCCTAGTTAGGTGTGAACAAAATATTAATAATGAGTGGCTGGAGAAGCATTAGCATTTTGCATAATATATACCGGAACCGATTGCTGTGGTTGTTGCTAAACATTATCGCCGTGACCTTGATTGCAGCCTTAAATATCTGATAGCACTGGCGCTGACAGCTGCCTTGGTGTATGCTGTGAACCGCTGGTTTATCATTCCCCAGGCCAATAGCCCGGACTTTTTCCGGGAATATCTGGGTGATATCCTCGCCCTGCCAGTCTATCTGCCCCTCTCATTCTATCTGGCCCTAAAATTGGATATTGTGTCCCCTGATCTGGAATTGGGAATCGGTCATATTGTTGGGGCTGTGCTGATATTTAGTGTGATATTTGAAGGTGTGGTGCCGCTCATCGATAAATCTTCAACCAGCGATATTTGGGATATTTTAGCTTATTTTGGGGGCGGTCTGATCGTTTATCTGGTTAGTAGAACAGGTCGGACGAAGGTAGGTTCTAAATAAATTAGCTGAGATTCCGGGCAATCAAAAAAAATTAGAATCCAGGAGTAAGATCATGCGACCCTATTTATTGGCAGAGAGCAACTGGAAGCAAGTGAGAGAGCAGGAGGTTGAGCTGGTGATCCTGCCCTGGGGGGCTACTGAGGCTCATAATTTTCACCTGCCTTATGCAACTGATATCATTGAGTCTGATCATCTGGCAGCTGAAGCGGCCCGTCTGGCTTATGAGCAGGGGGCCAAGGTAATGGTCTTGCCAACCATTCCCTTTGGCGTGAATACGGGTCAAACCGAGATCACACTGGATATCAATCTAAACCCAAGCACTCTGATGGCTATTGTTGGGGATGTTCTGGATACATTGGATCGTCAGGGAATCCGCAAATTTCTGATCTTCAACTCCCATGGGGGGAATGATTTCAAACCGATCCTGCGTGAGTTGGGTCTCCAGTATCCGGCTATGTTTCTGGCTTTCACCAATTGGTACTCAATTCTGGATAAACGCCAGTACTTCAGCCATGATGGTGATCATGCTGATGAAATGGAAACAGCTCTGCTGCTGCACTTGAGACCTGACCTGGTAAGACCATTAGTTGAAGCGGGTCCCGGCAAGGAAAATAAAATCAAGATCACAGGCATCCGGGAGGGCTGGGCCTGGACGGAGCGCAAATGGGATCTGGCTACGGCAGATACCGGTATTGGTGATCCACGTCAAGCCACTGCAGAAAAGGGCGAAGCCTATTTTAGTAAAGTCACCAGCAAATTGGCAGATCTTTTTATTGAGATCACAGAGATAGATAGCTCTAATCTATATGAGAACCAGCCTGTGTGTGATATCTGATCTATCAGAGCCTAATACCAATTACACTTCCAACTGGCACCTAACTTCTGCATCTTTTTCCGTTTCTCTTTATCCCGACAAACCTTGTGCCCAGCCAGGAAGTATTGAAGACCTGGCGGGACTCGACAAACGAAAAAATAGTTCGAGTTTAGGGTATCATTTTGAAATGAAGTTGGTATAAGGCCATGGGATTGGCTGGGGCTTTCCCGCCAATTTGATCTTTAATTATTTAGCTTCGGTTAATTAGCTAGAGGTGTTGTACTTGGGGTGACAACGGACCAGGGAGCGGGAAGTAGAAACCTCCTCCTGGAGGCGCCGGCCGGCGTGGCTTCCCGGGAAACTAAATTGGGTTAAAAGGGAACTTCCTCCTCGTTTTCGGCAACGGCAACCGGATCTTTTTCACCATTGCCTTTTTTCCAGCCGCCCAGCATGGTCAATTTCTCCGCGATGATCTCGGTTCTGAAGTGGCGTTTTTCTTCTTTATCCTCCCAGGACTGGGTCTGAATACGCCCTTCCACATAGATCAAAGCGCCTTTTTTAACATAGTTCTCGGCAAACTCAGCGATCTTGCCAAAAATGACAACCCGATGCCATTCCGTTGTATCTTCAAAATCTCCTTTGCCGTTTTTACGGGCTTCTGTGGTAGCCACGCTGAGGTTGGCAATGGCCAATCCCTTGGTGGTGTACTTCATTTCGGCATCGCTGCCGGTGTTTCCAACTAATAGCACTTTGTTTACGCTATTGCGTTGCATAAGACCTCCTTTTGTTGGGTTTGATTGGGTTAATAATAGGAGCGGGAAACCCCTTATGCAAGAACAAAAACGACAGTATTGATAATATATTAAAACTATCATAATATATTACATCAAGCAAACCCAACAATAAGTGTTGGATGCTCAGTTTTTTAAAATAAGTTAGTGAGCGATAACTAACGAAAGGCGATGCATGCAGTCAGTATATACAAAAAGACAACTCCAGATCATTCACACTGCAGTGGAACTAATTGCAGCAGGGGGGATGTCCTCACTAACCATGAATCATATTGCTGCTAAAATAGCTGTGACAGAACCAGCCCTTTATCGTCACTTTAAGAGTAAGAAGGAAATCCTCGAGGGTGTCATCAATCTGCTGCGCCACAGTGGTCAAGTTCCAAATACAGCGGGCAAATCAGGTTGGGAGCTCATCGAAAGCACCATGCAAAGTCGAATCGCCAGCTTTAGCGAAACACCGGGGCTAGCAGCAATTATTTTTTCTGAAGAAATTTTTTCAGGGGACAATGATCTGTCGCAACAGGTAAACGCCATGATGAGCGAGACCCTGGAGCGGTTCATCACAGTCATACGCTTAGCTCAGCGAGATGGAACGGTACGTCAGGACATACAAGCCGAGCAAATTGCCTTAATGGTCATTGGGTCGTTTCGGTTTTTAGTTACCCAATGGCATTTATTTGATAATAATTTTGATCTTAGCAAACGGGGAACAGCTCTTTTTGCAGATCTTAGAAAACTACTATCCGTCTAATAAATTTTTGTATAATATTAAGTTAGTGATTAATAACAAACGGAGTCAATATGAAAACACTAAGAGATAAAATCCTGGATCACCCCTACCTGGTTATGGCCGTGATCCTGATCATAACCATCTTTTTCTTTAAGCAGATTAAAGACAAAGGTCGCATGGAAACAGACCTTGATAAATACATGCCCCACAATCATCCGGCCTTTGTCTATAGTGATGCAGCTGAGGAAATGTTCGATATCAAAGATGGAATCATCATCGCCATTGAACATCCGGAATCGGTATATAACCCGGAAACCCTGCAGAAAATCAAGGATATCACCAAGGCACTGCAAAAAATGGATGAGATCCATAAGGCCGATGTAACATCCCTGTATACCGCTGACAATATTATTGGCACTGAAGCAGGAATGGATGTTAAAGCCTTCTATAAACGGGTGCCAAAAGCTGAAAAACTTGCTGCCCTGCGTCAGGAAGTGGCCGGAAATGATATGGTGGCAGGTCGGCTCATCTCAGAAGATGAAACGGTTGCAGTGATTATTGCCAGAATCGATGATGATGTCTTTACCCAGGATTTTTATAAAGCAATAATTGATCTGGGGGTAAGCTTTGAAGGCCCAGAAAAAGTTTATGTTGCCGGTAGTCCAATAGTTGAAGGTACCATGGCTTTACTGGGACCGGCAGATATGAAACGGATGGTTCCGGTGGTAATTTTGGTAATCATTTTAGTGCTTCTCGGTGTTTTAAAAAGCTTTAAGAGTACTCTGTTCACCTTCCTCGTGGTTGCCATAAGTTCAGTGTGGACGTTTGGTCTGATGGCACTCGTTGGTGTCCCGACCTATGCAGTATCAACCATGATACCAGTAATGCTGATCGCCATTGGAGTTGCCGATGGGATTCATTTTTACAGCCATCTGGGAATTTTCCTCAAGAAAAACCCTGGAACTGAAAAGTTGGTGGCCGTCAAGGATATGCTGCATGGAATGTGGAAGCCGATTGTCATGACATCTGTCACAACGGCAGTTGGTTTTATCTCCCTACTCACCTCACAGGTTTACCCGATTGAATACTTTGGCCTGTTCACGGCTTTTGGAGTTTTGGCAGCCATGTTGCTGACACTGGTGCTCATTCCAGCCGGGATCATGGCCTTTAATCTTCCTAAGTTGAGCGTAAAAGGTGCAGCTCACAATTCTGCCGTGGCTGATAAGTTTTCAGCAGCACTACTTTCACAGAAAAAGCTGACCTGGCTGGTAACGTTAGCCCTGGTGATGGTTTCTGTGTGGGGCATTAATAAAGTTTGGATTAACTCCAGTTTCCTGGACAAGTTCGAATCAGATTCAGATATTGTGCAAACAGATACCTTTATCAATGCCAAGTTTGGTGGTACCTCAACCATTAATGTCATTCTGGAAACTGAAGTGGCTGGAAAATTCAAACATTCAGATATTTTGACACTTGTTGATAAAATGCAGGATGATGTTGAAGCCTTAGCTATGGTTGGCAGCTCTTTCGCGCTTACCGATTACCTGAAACGCATGAACATGGTCATGAACGCAGATGATGAGGCGTTCAATACCATCCCGGACAACGCAGAACTCAATGCCCAGTATCTACTTCTGTATGAGATGTCAGGCGATCCTGAGAATTTATGGAGAGTGACCGACTACGATTATCGTCGTCTTAATGTGACATTCCAGGTCAAGAGTGATAACTCTAAGGTCATAAATGACGTCTTAGACCGGATTGAGACTTATCGTACACCATTGGCTGAGATGGGAGTTGAGCTGAATTATGCTGGCTCGGGATACAAAGCTCTGATATTTACAGACTTGATCCTGGAGGGTCAAATCAGGAGTCTCGTGCTCTCCCTGGTCATCATTGTAAGCTTATTAGGATACATGTTTAAAACCATTAAGGCTGGATTAGTTGGTAGTTTTCCCATCGTGATCACCGCCCTCATTGGGTTTGGAGTCCTGGGAGTCTTTAATATCCCACTGAGTACAACCACAGCCCTGCTTTCCAGTATCACGATTGGAATTGGAATCGACTATGCGGTTCACTTTCTGGATAGATACCGTCTGAATAGACAAGCTGGTTTGGCCATGGAGAAAGCTGTGTCAGAAACCATGGACCATTCAGGACGAGCCATTGTCTTCAATGCCGTTGTAGTCATTGCCGGTTTTATGGTCTTATTAGCATCTGTGTTCCCACCAAACCGGGCCTTGGGAGCCTTGGTCTCATTAAATATGTTTATCAGTTTTGTAGGGACCTTGACAGTTATGGTTCTATTGGTTGTTAAATCCGACTTATTCAACCCAAATGATAGAGGTGTAAAATGAAAAACTTAAAATTTATAAGTATAATATTGATTCTTAGTGGAGTCCTGTTTGGTCAAACACCAAATGGCTTGGAGATCATTGAAAAGACCTATAACCGCCCAACCAGTAAAACTCTGGAGGCCAATCTTACCATGGTTCTGGAAAACGCCAGAGGTGTACAGCGGGTGCGTGAGATCAAGCAGTTCACCAAGGACTTTGGTGAGGTAGAGAAGAAACTCATGATCTTTCGAAAGCCTAAAGATGTTAAGAATACCACCTTCATGAATTGGAGTTTTGATGATGGAAGGGAAGATCAGTGGATCTATCTGCCAGCTCTGAAGAAGATCAAGCGCATCTCCAGTGATAGTGACAGTGATTATTTCATGGGCTCTGATTTTACCTATGATGACCTGGGTGATCGCCACCCTTCAGAAGATACTCACAGGCTAATCGGTGAAGAAACTATTGACGGTAATGATTGCTATATCGTTGAGAGTATTCCATTGGATGAAGAGAATATGTACTCAAAAACGGTTACCTGGATTATTAAGGATAAATGGATCGGCTACAAAAAGGAGTTTTATGATGAGGATGAAGAATTCTTAAAACAACTCAATCTCGTGAAGTACGAAGAGTTTGACAAGGTTATAGTACTCAGCGAAGTGAAAATGAAGAATGAGCAAAACGGCCATAGTACTATCATGCGTCTCAGCGATCTGGTTATCAATAAAACTATTGCTGACAACATGTTCACAGAAAGAATGATGAAGCGGGGATTAAGATAGTTTGTGAGTTGCTTGAGTCTTGCTGAGACTGACTGACAAGGTGTAGACTCGAAGCGTGATACTCTAAAACAAGGGATTGAGGTAGATCAATGGTAAAAATAATATTAGCTGTAACAATACTGATCAGTGGTGCATTTGCCCAAGTAGAGGTGGGTGGGTATGCTCGTAATTATATCGGTGTATTAACTGGAGGTGACCAGGAATATGCCATCATCCAAAACACTTTCGACCTGACCTTCTCTGGAGGTAGTGGGAATGTAAGCTATTTTGCAAATCCCTATATTTATGAATCACCAGGTAGTGATCTTAATTTTGATCTTCGAGAGGTTTACCTCGATATATTTTTTACAAATACTGACATACGAATTGGTAAACAGCAGATAATCTGGGGCAAGGGTGACGGTGTGTTTATTACCGATATCGTCTCGCCAAAAGATTTAAATGAATTCCTACTTCCTGATTTTGATGAGATTCGTACGGGGATCACAGCCCTTAAATTAAACAGGTATGTGGGCGACCAGACGATTGAGCTGGTCTACATTCCCGCTTTTACAGCAACCGTATTTCCAGCTGCGTCTTCGATCTGGTCTCGAACTCCGGTTTTTCCAATGGCAGTCAGCTATGATTACTCCCAAAAAACAGTTCCTGCCACTTTGGAAAATAGTGAAGTGTTTTTAAAACTGTCAGGTATTGTTTCATTTATGGATTATGAACTCATGGCTGGCTACATGTGGGACGATGATCCGACTATGCACGTCACACCAACATTTGATCTGGGCGTTATCACCAGTGTCACACTCACTCCTCAGCACCACCGTCTGGGGGTAGGCGGGGGAAGCTTTAGTACCGAGTTAGCTGGGATGGTCTTCCGGGGAGAGGGTGCCTATTATCAGGGTAAACAGTTCTCTGCCACAAATGCCCTGGGTCTGGCGGCAGACCTGTTAGAGAAAGATTATATTCACTACCTGCTGGGTGTAGATTTCTCAATTGGTTCAACTCGCTTTAGCAGTCAATTCATCCAACAAGCCATCATGGATTATGCTGCGGCTATTGTTCAGGAAGAGGCTGTGAATACCATGACCTTGCTGGCTAATCGTACTTTTCTACGTGAAACGATCACCGCTCAACTATTTGCTTATGTCGGTCTGAATAAATATGATGCTCTGATCCGGCCAAGCCTGACTTATGATTTTGCAGATGGATTTGAAATTTTGGCTGGTGCTAATATCTTTGTTAAAGATGGTGATATTGCGGAGGATGATGACCCCGGTCAGTTTGGGTACTTTGATGATAATGATATGCTTTACCTGAAAGTGAAATACAGTTTTTGATATGGAGCTAAAATGTAAGTATAGCGCGCGCGGAGTACGTAGAGTAAATCAAGCAACAGCTATGCGGTCACCACCCCTTTGGAGTAACGAATTAAGATTTCCTAAGTAAAGAGATCTGCCTGGTCTTTCCCGGGAAGAGCAGCGACCGCCCCCCCTTGAAGGCAATCTATTGGAATCAATATGGATTCTTGGCGGAGCCAGACCTGAGCAAGAGCCTCAGAGGTTATGGATGGGAACTCACGGAAGAGCAGCTCTATTTTTAAAGACAAGGTATGGTTGACATCCTAGCAAGTTGCCAATTGATATTATTTAGTATATGCATACGAGGGGTCTATAGCTGGTGAAGATAGCCAATCCAAAATGGAAAATATTTAAACCGTCCACCCTCTTTTTGTTTGGTTTGATGGTGTCTTTTTCGGGACAAGTCAACGGCCAAAAAAAAGTAGCGCTGGTGCTCAGTGGTGGCGGGGCTCAGGGCATGGCTCATATCGGAGTTTTTAAAGCCTTTGAAGAGTACAGTATTCCGATTGATCTGATCGTGGGAAGTAGCGCTGGTGCGCTGGTTGGTGGACTTTATGCAGCCGGGGTCTCAGTTGCGGAGATGGAGGAAATGGTGCGGGATGGGACCATTGAACATCTATTCATAGGCCGACCTAAAAGATCTGATCTTCCGATCTGGAAAAGAGACGAACTGTATCTGGGAAATCTGTCAGTTGGGATTTCAGATCGGCAATTTATTGGTTCGCCAGGTTTACTGGATGATAAGTTGATCTGGAAGAGTCTGTTTTTGCTTACTGCTTCAGCAGACTACCACGCCAATTGGGATTTTGACTCACTCTTCGTTCCTTTTCGCTCAGTTGCCTCAGACCTTCGCAAGCAGGCACCTTTCGTGTTTGCTTCCGGATCGCTGGCCAATGCTTTAAGACCATCCATGTCAATCCCGCTGATCTATTCCCCCATTCAGCAAAATGGTCAGGTTCTGGTGGATGGAGGAATTTACGTCAAATTACCGGTGGGGATTGCTCAACGCGAGAACCCGGATTTTATTATTGCGGTCAGTGCTGAAGATGCACCGGATTATGGAGCAGAAGTACAGGGTTTGGGTGCCATGTTCGAAGCGCTAAATTCTCGCGTTCTGGCCAGTGGTGATTCAGTCGATGTACGTGGATGGGATTACTTCTTTAGAGTTCCCACGCGTGGTCATCATGTCCTGGACTTTCCAGCTGGCGAAGCCCTCATGGAAGCGGGTTATCGGGCTGGAACCGAGGCCGCAAAAGAGTTGGTGAAGCTGCTTGCCCAAAACGGGATCAACCAGAGAAAGATTAAAAGTCGAGCTGTTTACCAACACGCCCTGGACGGGAAGATGTTGGCGCTTAATCTGAAAGCCCAAAATGCTGATTTTGATCCGGAGTTGATCCGCAGAAAACTTAAACTACCGGATTCGCTAAGCTTTGATCACCAAAAGCTTGATGATCTTATTGATGAGGTCTACGCCACAGATATCTACCAGGCCGTGATTCCTGCCCTTGATCACAGCGGCGAAGCCATTACCCTGAGTCTCCAGGAGAAGCCTGATATCCGTACCCGGGGTAAACTGAATATCAGTAGTACCAGTGGCATGACCCTGTTCACCCGGACGGATATGCCCATGTCGCGTTTTGGCGGGCTGGTCCAGCTTGATGCTGCCTTTGGGAATGTTTCAGGTGGTATGCAACTGGCGGTTTACCCGGTATCGTATCACAAAACCGGTTCCCGGCTCCCATTTTCTATTCGTCCGGCAATTGAATACAGTACGCATTATCATAATTATGATCTGCCCGGTGTCAAACCGCTGGCTGATCGGATCCACTCCCATGAATTAAGCATCCACTCGGCAACCATAGTTGGTTGGAACAGACAAATGCTCCTTTTTGGTGGGGTTCGCAGCGATGATCCAGGTCAAATTCTGGCGGCTGGTCCGGATTTTCAATTTCCAGAGCAGTTAGGGCAGGCAAGGCCCTTTTTGCGAATAGTCTTCAAGGAGGATCATATTAAACGTGATCTCCCCAGTGTAAATGGTTGGAAGTTCGGATTCCAAAGTGACTGGATCTGGCAGGATGAGGTCACGGTGAATAAAAAACATCTATGGAGCACCCTGGGTACTGATTTATCTTTTGGATGGTCAGGTACTGCGGCCATCGATTACCATGAGGGTCATCGGTCTCTGCCGCTATTCTCCATGGGAAAGATTACCAGCCCTAACGCGCTCTCTGAAAAATATTTTATGTATCTATGGGCAGAACAGGTTTTGAATCTATCTCTGGAGACCTCCCATGCTTTTATCAGGGATGACCTGCGGGCAGTACTTAAATTCACTCATTCCCGATTTCGAGATCCTGTTTGGAGCGGCCTGGACCAATACCAGGACACTGGTCTTTCTGCAGTAGATATCTCAATAAATTATCTCACGATCGTAGGGAGGCTGAGCCTTGGCTGGTCCTTTTCCCAGTTGGAGGATTTTAATGGTAATTCATGGACTCAGATAGGTCTCACTTTATGATAACTAATGTAAAAAAAGATAGCTATATCAACCAGGATTATCACCCTGGGCGGAATCGAGGGGCAAAGATCAACCACTGGACAAGGCGCCTCATTCAGTACACATTTGGACTCATTTTATTATCGAGTTTCTCTGTTTTTGCCCAAGCGCAAACCACAGACAGCACCATCGCCCACCCCCATCGAAACGCCCTCCTGCATGCGCTGGGGCAACCAACATTTATCTGGGCTGTAAATTGGTATGTTCTGGATCAGATCTGGGCTGATATCAGTATTCAGACGCTCCAGGCAAATATTGAAACTGGCTGGGTGTGGGATGAAGATGGATTTGATGTAAATCAGCTTGGACACCCAACTCAAGGTGCTCTGGTCTATACGGCAGCCCGGGCCCAGGGTCTTGGCTATTGGGAATCATTGGCCTATCCAACTCTAGCCAGTTTGATCTGGGAAATTGGGATGGAAAATGAAAGTCCATCCATCAATGATATGATCACAACACCCATGAGTGGTGTGGCCTTCGGAGAGATCATTCACCGGATATCGGTACTTACCCTGGGGCCTGGCCAGGATAAATCACTGGCTCGACAGGTGTTAACGGGTCTGATCAATCCACTGGGATACGGATTCAATCGTTTGGTCATTGGAGAATCTATAAATCAAAATTATCGGGACTACCCGACCAACTTTCTGTCTGGAATTGCAATCGGCGGTGGCCCGGGATATCATGGGGATTCTGGGGTTGGTAACAATTCTCAGAGACGATTTATCCGGTTCAACCTAATCTATGGAAACCCGCTGGCAGACCGCAAGAACTTCAAACCATTTGATAATTTTAGTTTTGTGACCATCCTTAATTTTAGTCGTCGTGATTATGTAGGTGAAATCTATGCCAGTGGTCTGTTGGCAAGGCTCTATACAAGACATACAGATCGCTCAAAATCATTGGTGGGAATTTTTCAGAATTATGATTTTATGAATCAGGATGATTATAAGGTCTCAAGTTCAAGTGTTGGTCCAGGTTTGATCCACGCCTATGCTATCACACCGACACTCACACTTGGCGCCCATGCCAATGGTTCATTTATCTTTATGGGGAGTGCGGGTGATATAAGTGATGATATGGAAACACGTGACTATCATTTTGGCCAGGGGTTCAGTGCGAAATTCATGGCAAGATTTATGTGGGCAGAGCATGGACAGGCCTATGTGCGGTTAAAACGGTACTTCATCTATGCCATGGAGGAAGTCCACGTTGAGGGTTATGAAAACATCAATTTGTTAACATCCGGCGGACAGTTCAATGTGGGTTCACATTACAGCATTGGCGTTGAATACCTGATGGCTGGCCGAACAGTAAGCTACTTGGATATTGAGCGAAAAGATACGCTTCAAAGAACCAGCTTGTATCGGGTCTATTTAGCGTATAAGCTGGAAGACAGTTTGTTTAAATAAGTAGAGAAATGAAATGAATAGATCTATCCTGTCAAAATTAACAGCTATCCTGGCGATTGTTTTTGGTCTAATAACCCTGAGATCCGGTGGGATGACGCTCTTTATTGAAGAGACGCGGGCAGCAGCCGGAGACATTGTCTTGTTCGTCCTATGGTCAAACTTTATTCTGGGTTTTGCCTATATCGTTGCTGGTGCTGGAATATTCCTGGATAAAAGCTGGGCCAAAAATCTATCACTAGCAATTGCTGGCATTACGTTACTAACCTATGCTGCTTTTTGGATCCATATCACTCTGGGCGGCAGTTTTATAATTAAGACTGTAAAAGTGATGGCAATCAGGAGTTTTATCTGGGTTGCCATTGCTTTCCGAACAGTTTGGGCTTCAAAGACAAAAGGTTACAATTGACTCTCATTGAAGGATCGTAACAGCAGAGGGCGCTGAGAACGCATGGCATAAATTCGATAAAGTAAAGAAGTATAGAGATGTCTTCCTCGAGCCGGAGGGAGCTTAACTATTGTTAGTAAAACCCCAAAAAGACAGGAATAATGAATATGAAAATTACAAAAGAAACAATTGTCGCAGATATTCTTAAAGAGTATGGAGATATAGAGGATATCATGATGGCCTTTGGTATCAAAAGTGTGGGTCGTTACTCAATTCGACGCGTCATCACCAAATTTCTTACCGTTGAGAGAGCGGCCAGAATCCACAAGGTTCCCCTGGATGAATTTCTGGTGACCCTGAATAAAGCTGTTGCAATGAAGGTTAAATGAAAAATTTGGTTTCAGTCTTCCTGACACTCCTGATGTTTGCATCCATGTCGCCGGCTCAAACAGGTGATCTGATTATTGGCAAGTACCAGCTACCGAACAATTTGGAAATTGAAATTTTCAAATCAGATGGAAAGTATTTTGGGAAGATCATTGGATTGTCTGGTTTTAATGAAGGACAGGAACAGGATATCCATAATCCGGATAAGTCAAACCAGAATGACCTCCTCATGGGTAAAACAATCATCAAAGACCTTGAATATGACAATACTAAGCATCAGTGGGTAGACGGGAGCATGTACGGCCCCGGGAAGGGTCTGATTTTCAACTTAAAGATCGCCAAGGTCCGACAGGATGAGATCGAGGTTGTTGCCTCCAAATTCCTCTTTTGGAAAACGCTCAATTGGGTAAGAATGTAAGAAGCGGAGTGGAATTGTACCAATTTCAATCCCCAATTGTCTAGGGCAAAAAGTTTTTTTGCCACGATGAAATACAGGTTTTCACAAGTAGCAAGAAAGGGGGCTTGTGCCCCGCTTGAGATCTATCACCTGTACAAGGATAGGGGTGAATGTGAGAACTGGATTGCTGCTGTAAAGGGGCAGTTGCATGCCGGGACAACTATTATGAACCATTTCTGGGGCAGTGATGTGCTATGGAATCTAGCGGTATTAGCCTACAATCTTACAATATGGATTAGATATTTGATGACCTCGCAAAAAGTGTTTGGAAAAACACGGAATATGTTCTATGTATAATAAATACAGCTACTTATGGCAAATACACCTAAGCCTATAAATAACAACACTCTGCGTCATTTTGGCGAGCTCAATGCAACGCTCTGCGCGCTGCGAGAGGGACTTTCTGCGGGGGCGTCATATTTAACAGACAGAAAAATCTGGAGACAGGAACCGGCCACCTTTCGAGCCTGGTTTATTCGCGTGGCTGGCAAGCTGAATTACCATTCCAGAAAGTATACAATAAGGATGCCCAGGGATTACTACTACAAGGATACATGGTGGCGATTATACACATAGTTACTGAATATCAGGCTCGTTTAGCCCTCCTCAATAAGTCGGCAAGTAGTGCTATGGGATAGGTGTGTCCGGTCCGCTATATTTGATGGTGTAATTGATAATTATCGAGGAAAACAAGGTGCCGAATGTCAAAAGAGTAACGGATAATGATGAATAATCATTGGTTCAACCTTTGAAATGAATCAATCAGGATTATTTTTTCAACTCTAAGGCCATGTGGGATTGTTAGGTGTAATATATAGTGTAATAAAGAGCCACCCAGGAGAGCTATGAAGAAAACGGAAAACTAAAGCTGTAGTGACCATAAAATTTATGCCTAAACTGTTATTACTACACTTACACCACATCTGTGGTAAACCTGGGTTAAGTCCTTCATCTGCCTGCTCTTTGATGAGGTTAAGACTGTATTGCTGCCAGCTAAGCAAGATCCCAATGATCAATCAGCAGAGATATCCGGGAGTATCCCCTGGTAAGAATTATGACCGGCTTAATTCGTAAAGGGCAATGCCCGTGGCCATGGCGGCATTCAGGGATTCACCACGGCCTTGTTTTGCAATGGATAGTAGGGTGGATTGTTTTAGTAGTTCGGGATCAACCCCATGGGCTTCTGAACCGATGATGAGGAACAAACCCTGATCTGGCTGGAACGAACTCAAGGGTGTCCCGGTCATGTGCAATGCTGCGATCTCACCACCGGCATTTTGCCAGTCCTTCGCAGCGTTTTTCAGGTTGTCACTAAAATGCAACCTCAAAGAACCAATGGCCCCCATGCTGCTTCTCACAACCTTTGGGCTGTAGGGATCCACACAATCCGGTCCCAACAGTATATCGCTGACACCAAACCATAAAGCACTGCGAAAAATGGTTCCCATGTTTCCGGGATCAGCCAGACGGTTCAGCACCAGTAGGACTTTCCCAGCCTCCGGGGTCGGCAATGGGGTCGTCTCTGGAATTTTGGCAATATAGATAATCCCCTGGGGACTTTTGCTGTCAGATATTTGATCCAGCTGCAATTTTGTAGCCTGATAGCTGGATAAATGTCCAGGAATAGCCAGTTTATCAAAGCCCTTCTCAGTGATACAGATTTCGATCTTCAGAGCGGACCTGAAGGCCGCTTCACACAGTCGGACCCCCTCAAGGAGAAATAAACCTTCCTGCTTGCGGTTTTTGGTCTGCTTCAAGCCCCGGTAACGGGTTACCTGGGCTTTGGTCAGTGTTTGGGGTTGGTCAGTCATCTGTTGAAAGTCTTTACATTTTCACAACGATTTAAATAAAAATCACGAATGCTTTGCAATTAGTCTTCCTGAGTGCAGGGTCAAGATTCTTCACTTCGTTCAGAAAGACTATTGAGGACGGTTTTGGCCACCTGATCAAAAGCAACCGTTTCCTGTTCGCCGGACTCAAAATTCTTGAGCTGGACCACCCCTTGCGAGAACTCATCTTCACCTAAAATGGCCACAAATCTGGCCCCCTGTCGATTGGCTTCCCGCATCTGGGCTTTCATGCTCCGGCGCAGGGCATCAGCGTCACATGACAATCCCTGATCCCGCCAGTCACGCACCAATTGGGGTGCTTTTATTCTGAGCTCATCACCAAGCACCACCAGGTACAGATCCAGAACCGGATCGGTGTTCATAGGCTTGATAGCCTCAACCACCAGCAACAACCTCTCAATACCAGAAGCCCAGCCAATGGCTGGTACATCGTTGCCCCCCAGCTCTTTGACCAGATCATTATAGCGTCCACCCCCGCAAATAGCATCCTGAGCGCCCAGGGCATCGCTGGTGAATTCAAAAATAGTGTGGGTGTAATAGTCCAGACCGCGCACCAGCAGATCATCCTGAGTATAAGGAATTTTCAGATCTTTTAGCATGCTCAAAACCTGGTCATAATGATTTGCTGAAGCTTCATTCAGACATTCCCGGATCTTGGGCGCGTCCTTGACCAGTTCTTTGTCCTGTGGGGCCTTGCTATCCAGGATCCGCAAGGGGTTGGATTCAAAACGCGCTTGACTGGTCTCAGATAATTCTGACAGGTGTGGTTTGAGGTAATCTTGCAGGGCAGACCGATAAGCTGTACGGCTTTCAGTGTCACCCACGCTATTGATCTTCAGTGTAACAGAATCAGTAATTCCCAACTCTTTGAGGATGGCATAGAACAAAGCGATCATTTCAACATCCTGCTCCGGGTTGGGTGATCCGATGGCTTCAGCGCCAAATTGCCAGAACTGACGATAACGGCCTTTCTGGGGGCGCTCCTGGCGGAACATGGGTCCCTCGTACCACAGCTTTTGAACTGGTGAGATCTGCTGCAGGTTATTCTGGATATAACTGCGTACTACACCGGCAGTCAACTCTGGCCGTAAAGTGAGGGATGATCCACCCAAATCGCTGAAAGAATACATCTCCTTGGAGACAATATCAGTGTCCTCACCGACTCCCCGGGCAAATAGCTCAGTTTTCTCAAAAATAGGGGGCCGGATCTCACCATAAGCATAGCGGTTCATCACTTTTTGAATGACAGCTTCCAACACTTGCCATTGCCTGGCTTCGACTGGGAGAATATCGTTGACACCTTTAACGCGCTGTACTTTGTCGGGCATGGTTTAGCTAACCTTATTCATCTAATAGTTCTCAATAATTCTCAAATATAAAATCGGGGTCTATCGATACGCATCTTTTCCAGGTCTGATTTTAATAATTGTTATGAGCAGAACATCATCGTGAATCTCATATAAGATACCATAGCGTCCCACGCGAAGACAAAAATAGTTCAGACCGGTCAGCATTTTACCTTGACCAGATATTGGGTCATTTGAAAGCGCTTTGATCGAATCAAGAATGGTCAGAATTTACGTGAGTTTTACATCTCTGGGTTAAAAAAACACTCTGTGTCCCCTGTGGCTAATCTTCCCCCGGCTCATAATCAATGGCTTCCAAAACAGCCTGGGCTTCAGCCAGCTGCTCTTCTGGTACCAATAAGGTTGCTTGATTTCCGGGCAGTGAAACTGAATGGGCACCCAAACCGGAAGCCAGCATACTGCGTTTGATCTCACAGGGGACATCCGCATTCTTTAAGGCTTCACACAACATTTCAGCGGTAATATCACCCTCTACTTTACGCAGTATGACCCAGGGTTTTTCTGTCGATTGATTCATGAAGACCTCCCGTTAGTGGTTGAGGTCTAAAATTAACCTAAGAGCTGCTGAAATCCTTGGATAATGATAATTATTTTTTTCGGCAGCGGATTGAGCCATCCCAACCTGTCATTGCCAGCCTTCTTTCGCAGAGGATGAGGCTCTTGCCGGTAAAGACAGATCGCCGCGTTCGTTCCTCACTCGCGAAGACGCTTGGACCCGTCATTGCGAGTCCGTCGGGCGCGGCAAGCCCTCTTTTGTCCAGGAGCCATTGAAACCAGTTTAGTCATTGCTCAGCAGTTCCGGGGTGAGTTAGCAGAGACCCATAAAAGATGGGATTTTCTGAATACTCAATTATAATCAGAGGCTTAGTAGGGGGTGTTGAAAGGACTTTTAGGGTGCAGCCCAAAGATATAGAACATATTTTACATACACGGATACTCTCAAAGGTATCCAAGCCCGGTCGCTATCTGGGAAATGAACATAATATTATCACCAAGGACTGGACGGATCTCAAGGCCACCATGGCCCTGGCATTTCCAGATGTCTATGACACAGCCATGCCTTATAATGGTTTTCAGATCCTCTATCATATCCTCAATCGTGAACATGATATCGCAGCCGAACGGGTCAATGCCCCTTGGCCGGATATGGAAGCCCTCATGCGGGAGCATGGTCTGCCCCTGCACAGCCTGGAAACAAAACACCAACTAAGCGATTTTGATATTGTCGGTTTTTCTCTGCCCTATGACCTGCTCTACACCAACATCCTCAATATGCTGGATCTTTCAGATATACCCATCTGGACCAGGGACCGGCGTGAGGAAGACCCCTTCATTATTGCTGGTGGTACCAACGCCTATAATCCAGAACCAGTAGCAGACTTTTTTGATCTGGTGGTGATCGGTGATGCTGAGGAACTGTTGGTCGATCTTGTTCGGCGAATTGGCAAGGGCCGGCGGGAGGGGCGCACCCGCCGACAGATATTGGAAGAATTGGCCACCTTACCTGAGGGTGTCTATGTACCAGCTTTCTATGATTATGACTTCGATGACTCTGGCAAATTAGAGAGCATCACCAAGAACTTTGATCCAGCACCGGATCGGGTCAAGTCGGCCAAAATTCCCGTCCTGGAAGCCTCCAATTATCCAGTGAAACCGGTGGTTCCCATCGTTGAGACTGCCCAGGACCGCTTCGCCCTGGAGGTCATGCGCGGTTGTACCCAGGGCTGTCGTTTCTGTCATGCCGGCATGGTTTATCGACCGGTCCGTGAACGGAAACCAGCTGAATTGATCGAATCAGCCAAAGCGACCCTGGCCGCAACCGGGCAGAAAAATCTCTCATTGCTCTCGCTCTCAACCAGTGACTATACCGGTCTGGAAGAAGTAGTGGATGGTATGAAACCCTACCTAAAAGAGAATCGTGTGGCAGTCTCATTTCCATCCATGCGTCTGGATACCTTTACCAAAGAGATTGCTGCTATTGCCTCTGAAGAACGGAAATCAGGGCTGACCTTTGCCCCGGAAGCCGGTACCTGGCGTATGCGCCGGGTGATCAATAAGCTGATCAGTGATGAGGATCTTTACTCATCTGTCCAGATTGCGTTGGACGGTGGCTGGAAGACCTTGAAGTTCTATTTCATGCTGGGCTTGCCAACCGAAACCCAGGCAGATCTGCAGGGTATTGTGGATCTGATCAATGAAGTGCGGGAGATGGCTAAGCCCTTTGGCCGGGTCAAGATCAATGTTACGCTTTCGACCTTTATTCCCAAGCCTGAGACCCCCTTTCAGTGGGAAGCCCAGGACAGTAAAGAGGTCATCCGGGAAAAGATCGATTTCCTCATGGATAACCTGAAGCATAAGAATGTCAGGGCGTCTTATCGGGATCCCAAATATTCCGAAATTGAAGGTGTCTTGTCACGTGGTGATCGTCGATTGGCTCAGGCCATCTATTTAGCCTGGCAGGACGGCGCCCGCTTTGATAGCTGGGGTGATTTTTTCCGCTATGACCGCTGGATGAATGCGTTTGAACAGGCGGGGATCGACCACGAACACTACTTGCGGGAACGCCAGGTTGATGAACTCCTGCCCTGGGATCTGGTGGACAATGGTATCCTGAAAAAATTCTTGAAACGGGAAAAACGCAAGGCCTATCAGGAAGCCACCGTCATTGATTGTCGTGACGGCTGTCTGGCCTGCGGAGTCTGTGACTTTGATGAGCTTTTTATGCGCATCGTAAAGGATGATACGGTAGCAGACTCTAAGGTTAAACCTGAAGTGTATCAGGCGCCTGAGAGAATACCCCTGCCGGAATTGATTAATACTACTCCAGTGGTCACGGCTCGCCTGAAATTTTCCAAATCAGGACTGGCCAGTTATCTGGGTCATCTTGATGTTCAGAACTCATTTATGCGGGCCATCAGTCTGGCTGATCTGCCTGTAATCTATTCTCAGGGATTCAACCGACGTCCCCGAATCTCCAGTGGCCCAGCCTTGCCCCTGGGCTATACTTCTGAAGCAGAGTTTTTAGATATTTTGCTGTTTCGTGAGGTGCCCACAGTGGTTGAGGATCTAAATTACCAGCTCCCGGCAGGTATCGAAGTACAGGAGGTGACCTGGCATGCCGGCCGGATCAGTGCTATTACGGGGCAGATTTCAGCCGTAAAACAGATCATAGAGTTTGAAGATCCACCTGCTGAAGTGTCGCTCAAGCATTTGAAACAGAACTTTGAACAGCGAAATAATGTGTATATTAAACGCGAGCGGAAACGTCGAATAATATCTCTGGATATAAAAGACTATATCCAGTCTATTGAAATAAAGGGCAATAGCCTCGAGGTGATAACCCTCGTTAAGGATGGCAAGGGGATTCGATTAAATGAATTTCTGCCCGTGTTTTTTGATGCTCCAGTTGATAGCTTACCTGTCTACACGGTTCACCGCCTTGCAGTATTAATGCATGAATCGGTTTGATAGTGCATAACGACTGGACAAAGTGAAGTTGTGAAAAGAACTTGTTTAGATCCACAATACCCTGCTGAATAGCGGTTTATCCATGTTTGTTCTCAGGAACAACCCCGGCAATTGATCGGTGGGATATGCTGAAGAATTGTGTGCTGAAAGGATGAATGAACAGGTCAACACGTACCCTCCTCATAAATAATAACTCAGGCTGGGCTACGCTTCTCACAACTGGATTTGCAGGTAGCAACTTTTAGATCTACCTGAAGAGAAGGCAAGCCATAAGGCTGTCAGAACCAGAATTGGTAAAAGAATTGACTCAGTTCCAGTTTAATGTTGAGAATTGAGATTGCGCAAGATCCCACAGATCGGACTGAAAAGAAGTCCACTCACACAGGCCGGCGCAGCAAAAATTTTGTGATCGCCTCATTCATTGGAAATGGATGAGCTCACGTTGAGAACAATCAGCTCAACTTTCTTCTTTTATCCGTTCGCCATACAATTGAGGGATTGGAAATGAAGAAGGATATCTTTATTAACCAAACGCATAAAGAAACCCGGATCGCTATCCATGAGGATGACGTCCTGGTAGAGCTTTATGTAGAAAAACCGGAAAACATCCGGATCGTCGGCAATATCTATAAAGGTGTTGTGGAAAATGTACTACCGGGTATGCAGGCAGCATTTGTCGATATTGGCATTGGCGCCAATGCATTTTTACCGTTCTCCGAAGTAGAAGGCGAGTCCTTTTTACTGGATCATGAGGATGACGATGATAATAATGATAAGTCCCAGCGATCAAATCGTGGTCGTTCACGCGGGCGGGATCGTAATCGCCGGGATTTTCGTAGACCTGCCACACCCAAGTTGAGAACGGGTCAGGAAATCCTGGTACAGGTCATTAAAGAACCATACATGGGCAAGGGTGCCCGGGTCACTACCAATATTTCCCTACCAGGCCGCTTCCTGGTCTTGGTTCCCAATGCCGACTATGTGGGTATCTCCCGTAAGATCTATAATAATTATGAGCGACGCCGCTTACGACGTAGCTGCCATGAAATGAAACCGGATGGCTTTGGTCTCATCGCCCGGACAGTGACCGAGGGCAAAGATAACGAGACCCTGGGCGCTGACCTGAACAACCTCATGGATTCCTATAAACGGATGGAGAAGGCGGTCAAGGCTAAACCCGGTCCAAGCCTGGTCTATAAAGACATGGAAACAGTTTCCAGTCTGATCCGTGATCTTTTTACCAATGATGTCCAGAAAGTTGTCACAGATAACAAGGGCATGTATAAACAGTTGAATAGTTATCTAAAGGGATCGGCTCCCCAGCTGGCAGATCGTCTTGAACACTACAAAAAGAAATTGCCGCTATTTGATGCCTATAAAGTTCAAAAGGGCATTGATATATCCATGTCCCGGAAGGTGACCCTCAAGAGTGGTGCCTCCATTGTTGTCGAACAAACTGAAGCCCTGGTCTCCATTGATGTGAACTCCGGTAAATTCATCGGTCGGAAAGATCATGAAGCAAATGCCCTGAAGATCAACCTTGAATCAGCGCGGGCCATTGCCCAGCAACTACGCTTGCGTGATCTGGGTGGTTTGATCGTCATCGATTTTATTGATATGCACCGTGAAGAGAACAAGAAGAAAGTTTACTACGAACTACGTAGAGAGCTGCGCAAAGATCGAGCGAAAGTGGCGGTAAGCTATATCTCTGATTTTGGTCTACTGGAAATGACCCGCCAACGAATACGGCTTAGTTTGCTCCTCTCAGCCACTGAGGAATGTCCAGTTTGCAAAGGTCGTGGACGCATCATGTCCAAAGCGGCTCTGGCCACCCAGATAGAAGGTTGGTTTCGTAGATTTCATGCTAAAAAACGGGAATTCAGGCTGCAGTTAATTGTGAATCCCGAGTTGGCAAAATTCCTTCGCTCAGGCCGCAAGAATGTTGTCCGCTCCATTCAATGGCAGCATTTTATCAAGGTGGAGATCGTGGAAGATGAATCCAAGAACATGGATGAATTTCGGATCATAAGTAAGAAGCAGGGCAAGGACATCACTGACGAATACTAAAGTAAAAAGTTTCATTTTCTTGGTTACCACCTTAGCTTTCAGCTTCGCCATGGCAGGCTAGTGTCATGGCGAGTCTAGACTTTCGGGGCCAAGTCCTGCTCTTTTAGATACCAATTTCATTTCAAAACGCACTATAAATTCAAAATATTTTTCCGTTTATCAAACTTGATGCCCCCGCAAAAAGTAGCTAGAAAATCACATAATATGCCCTATAACCATTAAATACAACCGCTTACAACAAATACACGTAAAGCAATAAATAACAACACCTTGCGTCATTTCGGCGAGCTCAATGCAACGCTCTGCGAGAGGGCCTTTCTGCGGGGGCGTCAAACTTCAAGTTTTTAGCATAGTCCCGACAAACTGGTCGGGATAGGAACTTTAAGTATCCACACTGAGTTTATCGAAGTGTGCCATGCTGAGTTCATCGAAGTACAGAGAAATGGGAAAAGATGACGAAGTTAGGTGCCATTTTAAGGTGAATTTGGTATAATAAGGTTGGGAACTCTTTGAGCCATGACTGAGTAGAATCAGTTCTTAACCTATTTGAAGAATTAACGTCATAACTATGTTGTTGGCGACTTTTTAACTATTACAGGTCCATATAATGGGCCGCTTTTCATAATTAGTGTCTGTCTTTAAATTATAACATTATGATAATATTGTATATAAGGCTTGTATAAATGAGAATACTTCACCATAATATGCTTAGAAAGTAGGAGAAAACCCGGTGAAGTTGTATAATAATCTGACCTTAAAGTTCGAACGTCCCCAGTGGAGAAACAATCCAGAGTTCGCGTTAATTGACACGATCCTTGAGGATCACCCCGAGTTGATCGAGTTATTGTCTAAAGATATCCTACAGGGTAATAGCTCTAGTAAATATGGTCGTCAGGATATGCCCAGTGTTGAGCAGATAGTCCGGGCAGCGATCTTTAAGGAGATGAAGACCCTGGACTACCGTGAGCTGGCATTTGCCCAGGAAGATAGTCGGATCTGTGCGACCTTCATTAAGCTTGATGAGCGTAAGCCATTTAGTTTTCAGATGTTGCAGAAATATATATCCCGGATAAGCGAAGAAAGTCTTCAATGCTTATTGTATGAGATAAATAAAATTGCAATCTCAGAAGGCTTGGAAGATGTAAAGAGTATCCGACAGGATAGCACTGTGGTAAAAACCAATATTCACTATCCCACGAATAATGCCCTTGTCTGGGATTGTATCAAGGAGAGTCACCGCCTATTGGAGCAATTGCATGAAGAATGTGACAAGGTGAGTTTCCGGGATTACCGTAAGTCTGCGAAGAAGATGTATTTCAAGATCAATGTGACGAAGTCCAAGAAGCGTGAGGAAGCTTTCCGCAAACAGTTAGGCACCTTTACCAAGAGCATCAACCAGGTATCCAATACCTTAAAGAAGCAGGTGAAGAGTATTAAGGCGAAGGCTTTAATGACTGAATTACAGGAGTTCCTGCCAGTCATGCAGCAGGTCTACTCCATCGCATACCGTAAGCAGATTTTGGGCGAGAAAGTGCCTAACTCAGAGAAGATCTTCTCTATTTATGAACCCCATACTAATATCATTGTAAAGGGTGGTAGGGAGATCTTGTTCGGTCATAAGATCAACTTGACTGGTGGCCGTAGTAACTTGATATTGGATTGTGAGATATTGGAGGGTAACCCTTCAGATACCAAGCTTTTTCAACCTGCAGTCGACCGTGTGATTACCGGATACGGCATAACTCCTCGTGATAGTGTTACCGATGGTGGCTATGCCTGGAGTGAGAATGTTGATCATTGTATAAACAGTGGGATCACTAACATCATTTTCAATAAAATTGTGGGTTCGTTACAGAATATTGCCAGCAGCAAGAACATAGAGACCAGATTAAAGAAGTGGCGTAGTGGGATTGAAGGTGTGATTTCAAACTGGAAGCGTGGTTTTGGAATGCGTGTTTGTGAGTGGAAGGGCTGGGAGCATTTTAAGGCCAAGGTCCTCTGGAGTGTAATTGCGTATAACTTCCGCACAATGACAAGATTAATTCTGGAGCGAATTGTTAAGGAAAAAGCCTTTGCCTGACGATGATCATTCTTTCAGAAGTAGTTTTTTATTTGACAGTGGGATAGGTATATCCATTTTTGTTCAAACACTGGATATTTAATGAATTATGGATGGACTTTGAGCCGTTTTACAGAGAAACAACTTTTTCTGAGCACTTTGACAGAATTCAATGGCCAGAATCGCTTGTTTGCGAAAGGTTTACAATCATTTTAATGACTTTAGAGACAGACACTAATTA
>JAJRSW010000062.1 GCA_024278595.1 Fidelibacterota bacterium
CATTTTAGTGTCCCTTTCAATTAATTCTGCACTGCTTATTTCAATATGCGTGCCAAAATCAAATACGCTCCTTTAATTACTGTATTCATTGTGGTTACATTCTGATGGCTACAGCTATTTTTAATGACATGTTTATAACCACGCAAAATATGCACTGCCGTGACGCAAGGTTTGCATGGTGAAATGAAGTTTATACTATTCATCAAACAAGGAGATGTCTGCAAGATTTATGGTATAGGTGGCAAATGTGACCACGAAAAACGTATTCCGGATTTGATACCACTGATTGAAGTTGTCATAAGCTGATTCAATTTTCTCAGGATCTGTTGTATCCAAATATTCAGATTGGGCTCGATGGGCCATATAGCTGGACACCCCACCACCAAGCAGGGCAACGCTAAAAAGGGTTCCCCACAGGTAGCCCCTCTTTTGCCCCCGCTCCAACTGACCCCAGCCTGGGTATAAGATGGATTTAAGGATATACTCATACCGACGATCTGTCTGGATCACGTATGAAGGTAAAAATGAATCCGGGCTTTGTGATGGTATTGAATCAAGCAGAACCTTATCAAATAGTCGTTTGATTTTTGGCGATATCTCGCTGGTATCAAATCGGTGATCCGGCTTGATCAGCAGTAGAGAAGCGAAGGTTCTTTGGGCCTCATTGTCTTTTCCCTGAGAAGCCTGGGCTAGAGCCAGATAACGCATGAGGGAAGTCAGACGTTGTGGTGATTGCTGAGGAAAACGTTCCAGTTCAGCTTTAATTAACTTTTCGACTTCCCCATAACGATTGTTTTCATAAGTCGATTTAATTTCAGCCACTGAGATCGATGTCACAATTAAACTGTCTTGCCCAAAGATGAAGCTGGTGAAAAGTCCCAGGGTTACCAGTGTTTTTAAAAAGCAACCCATTGCTATTTTAGCAGAGTCAATTTCTGATTGACCTGACCGGCCTGCCCGTTGAGAAGTACATAATTGAACACAGCCACATAGATACCTGATGGACCTAATTGGCTGCCCGATATACTTACTGTATGAGATTCCCTTTGAGCCGGCAACTGTTGTCGATGAACCGCTTCACCATTCAAGCCATAAATAATTAGTGAATTGGAGCTAACATCAAGGCCTGGGGTGTTCACCTTAATGACGGTGGCCCCATTAAAAGGATTTGGGTAGCTTTTGATCAAGGCCATTTTCCCAGGTACAATGGGTGGTTCTCCCACCCCCACAGTAGACGAATAATACTCAAGCGATGTAAGAGCCTGATTCCCGTTTCTACCTCCAAGGATAAAAATCCCCGAGCTGGCTGATAAAACTGCTGCATCATAACGGGGCAATAAATTTCCGTCAAAATCGATCCAGTTATTGCCATCAAATGCCAGGTTATTATCAGCCTGTCCATTGGACGTAAAACCACCAATTAGTACTATTTGGTTTTGATAATATACTGCGCTTGAATTACTCCGGGGCACAAGCAAGGGTGTCACAGTTTGCCAGCTACCACCCAGAATACCGTTCTCAATACTGGCAATGGGGTCAATAAACCGACCACCTATGCAAACCACCGTATCACCATGTGCTGCAGCGGCAAAGTCTACCCTGGCCTGGTTTAGCGAGTCCATGACTGACCAGCTCAGGGTGAGTGGATCGAACCGATCTACCCTGGCTGCTGGTTGTGCCCACATTGAATGGCTTGTCTTCCCACCGATCAAATACACCAATCCGTTATGTACAAAAGACCGCATACCTTCCCGGGGAACAGGAAATTCTGCGGCATATTGCCATTGATCACTGCCCTCAACCCAATATAAAACAGATCCAATGATAGCATTCCCACTACGACCGCCAAAGATCCACAGTGTATCTCCCAGAGCAATCATTGCGTGATCAGTTCTGGGTTCAGGTAACTCTGGCAACTCAGTACTCCAACTATCGGTTTGAACATTGTAGGCCCATAGCTGACTCTGCAAGGAATGCATCCCAGAATAACTTGATCTACCCCCGGTCACATATATCAGACTGGCTATTGACGCAGCAGCATGCCCGAAGCGCGCTTCTGGCATAGGACTACGCTCTACCCAGGCGCCCTCTTTGCCCAATAGACAGAGAGGCAGCAAGATGATTGTTAACAAATTTCTAGTATATTTCAGCATCATAACTCATTATTTATCAAACCCTGTGCCAAGTATTTTTATAAACCCTCTGATTTGCGCAAGCGAACG
Source organism: Fidelibacterota bacterium (assembly GCA_024278595.1). Classification (GTDB taxonomy): domain Bacteria; phylum Fidelibacterota; class UBA8477; order UBA8477; family JABMPR01; genus JABMPR01. The sequence goes on from JAJRSW010000062.1 coordinate 2,223, forward strand.
TTCACTCTCAAGGTATCACCAGCTCCAACATGCAGATATTGATTCCAGGGCGGATAGTTAGGATTCGTCAGAAGTAGCTGAAACTCACCGGGTTGCAAGGGGATTGCCTGATGAATGGGTGTTGTATCATACGATTTCGAATCCACGTAAACCTTAGCCCAGGGATGCACGGTTAGTTGCAAAAATCCCAGCTCGGCACTCCAATTCATGCTCAAAGTATCTGCCTGGCCTGCTTCAACCCATATCTGTTTTGTGATATCAGGATAGTTGGGGTGCATAAATTGCACTGTGTGTTGCCCCGTTGTGATTGAAATAGGTTCAGGAAGGGGAGTAACTCCAACTTTCAGGCTATCGATCCATATCGTAGCCCAGGGATTGGCAATTAAATACAAGCGACCTGGATTAAGCTTAGCTGAAGTATAATGGGCTTCGCCGTCAGTGGACAAACTTATGCTATCCACTGAAGCAGCTTCATGCAAATCTGTAGCAAGTTCGTCAGCATCCTGTTTCGATTCCAAGGTTATTATAGTGGCTGGAGATTGTACTGATGTTGCAGTATCAATTCCTGATTCAGGAAGTTGTGATTTTATATCATCACCTGAAACTGCGCTTGGATCCGGGTCTTCCCATGGTAAAAAGTAACCAAACATAATCGCCAGGGTCACAATTACCGGAACCAGAAACCAGACGCGTTTGCTGGGTGAAGATTGAGCAGTATTTGCATTTGGATGTTGCGTAACAACACCGACTTTCGATAGATCAGAACCCCTTTCGCCAGCATTAATTTCGCCCAATAACTCTAATGCCCGATCACAGGATACTATCCGTTCATGCGGCGCTTTGGATATCATGCGCTCAATCAATTGGATCAAGTCATTTGGCAAATCTGGCCGGGTAATCCGTAAATCCGGAGGATCCATTTGAATCGCCCGGTTTAGTGAGTCTGAAAGATCATCGCCCTTTAACGGGTTTGCTCCTCCGGCCAGAGTGTAAAATGTCATACCAATGGCGTAGATATCGGTCAGGACTGAAATGGACTCACCGAGAGCCAGCTCTGGCGCCATAAAACCGGGGGTTCCAACCAGTTGTCCATCACTTTTTCCCAGTAGACTCGCCAATCCAAAATCGCTTATCTTGACCAGACCATCCTGATTGATTAAAAGATTATCCGGTTTTATATCACTATGCAGAACACCGGCTAAATGGGCCTTTGAACAGCCAGTCAACACCTGATTAAAAATAGCTAGCAAGCTTTTTACAGATAGGGGCTGATGCTGTTTCAAATGGACGGCCAAATCGACTCCCTCAAAATACTCAAGCGCCAGATAGGGATGTCTCTCTGTTAGACTGAATTCATAAATTGTAACAATATTCGGATGATTGAGTCGAGCAAGCAACTTGGCTTCCTGTTCGAAGCGCCCAAGAATGACCTCATCAGATTCCAGGTCTTTCAGTATTTTTAAGAACACCGTCCGATTCAGTGAGATCTGAGTCGCCTTCACAATACTGACTTCTTGCCTCTCAGCCACGAGCTCATCAATTTTAAAGCCCTTAATCTTCAAATTGCCAATCCTTCAATCGATATTGAAGCCATCTCAGTGATACACCTAATATTTCAGCAGCTTTTGTTCTGTTTCCAGCTTGACTGGCTAAAGTTTTTAACACAAACTGCTTTTCCATGTCAGCCATCGTCAAAGGTTGATCTAACAGAGTGACTGTTGAGGAACGTAAGGCCAGATGCTCCGGTTCAATCACTTCTCCCCGGCAGAGGGTTACACCCCGTTGAATGACATTTTGTAGCTCTCGAATATTACCAGGCCAATCATGTTGCAGGAGTGTTTCCATGGCGGCCTTGCTGAAGCGATTGATCGGTTTATGATATTTCTCGGCATATTTTTGACGAAAACTTTCTGCCAGCAGAGGCAGATCTCCCTGTCTATCTCTCAAAGGCGGCATATTGATGGTAACCACATTCAACCGGTAATATAAATCTTCCCGAAACTCCCCCTGTTTGACCATTTGCTCCAGGTCTTTATTGGTAGCCGCCACGATCCGGGCATCCACTTTCCGCAGCTGAGTATCGCCCACCCTGCGGAATTCACCTTCTTGAAGAAATCTTAACAGCTTGGTCTGAATATTCATCGATATATCCGCAATTTCATCCAGAAAAAAAGTACCGCCATCGGCTGCTTCAAGTAATCCGGGTTTATCACTGACGGCTCCGGTAAACGCTCCTTTTTTATGACCGAACAACTCACTCTCAAGCAAGCTATCAGCCAACGCCCCACAAAATTGAGCGATCAAAGCTTTGCCACTCCGCG
>JAJRSW010000063.1 GCA_024278595.1 Fidelibacterota bacterium
CCAGCAAGGATACCCACCGTCAGATAGATGGCTGATTGGGTGAGTCCCAACAAGCCCAGGCCCAGTATTTTCCCGCCCATGAGATCGTTATAACTCACAGTTGAGAGCAGCACTTCAATGATCCGGGAGGATCTTTCTTCCAGGATCGCTCTTAGCAGGAGTTGACCGCCGGTGAAGATCCCCAGAAACAAAAGAAACATGAAAATGAAGGGCGCGATATAATCCACAACAAGCGCATTATTTGCTCGTTTATCGTTTGCTCCCAACTCGTAGCGGGCGATTTCTATATCAACCAACAGACCTGCCAGTTGATCTGGGGATAATTTCAGACCGGCTGCCCGCTGACTGATGAGGATATCCTTCAGCTCACTCCCAATAATCTCTGCCAGTCTGATATTAGATGCTGATCCCGCATAGGATCGAATCTCCAACTTGGTGTCAAAACTGTCAGGGATCACGAAATATCCATCCAGGTACTTGTCATTTACCAGGGCATCGTAATGATCCTGTAGATCAATAAATCGACCTTCCGACACAGCGATTGCCAACGGGGGGACTTCCCGGTCTGTATAACGCAGCTCAAGGGCGGCTGCTAATTGTTTTCCGAAATGGGCTGTTTCATCGATTAAGCCGAAGTGTTTTGTTTCTATCCCGACATCTGACCCGGCCATATAGCCGGTTACCAGACTGACACCCAGGATCAGAATGGGCATCCCGAAGGTACTGATGATAAACCATTTGGATCGGATACGCCGCCGATATTCGAACCAGGCAATGTGAAGATAGTTCATGCAGATCCGCCCTTTACCAGATCGATGAACAGCTCTTCCAATCCCGGCTCAGCCAGACGCACTATGCGGAGATCGAATAGCGCATTTGCTTCAGCGATCAGTTTCTGTTTATCATTAGGACCCAGTGTGAAATAGGCTGACCCATCCCGAATCTCGGCAGCCTGTTCGGTAAAAAAAACATGGTCAAGATCCGTTTTATGCTGCGGGCTGATTTGTAATTGAGGGTGGGCATGGGACATTTTTATTTCATGCATATTTCCGGCTAGAATCAATTTGCCCGCATCAATCAAAGCCACATCATCACAGAGTTTTTCCACCTGATCCAGCTGATGCGAGCTAAATATGATAGTTCTTTTGGCCGCTTTGAGCTCCTCAAGTATCTCTTTAAGTAGTAATTGATTGACTGGATCTAACCCGGAGAAGGGTTCATCGAGGACAATGTACTGAGGGTCATGCAGAATGGTGTTGATGAACTGCAGTTTCTGCTGATTCCCCTTTGACAGGGTGTGCACTTTGGAGTTACAGCGGTCCCCCAGGCCAAATCTTTCCAAAAAGGAATTAATTTTGCGATTAGCATCTTGAACACGACGCAATTGAGCGAAATATTGCAGCGTCTCGAAGACGGTTATCTTTTGATATAGCCCCCGTTCTTCCGGTAGATATCCAATGTTGTTAGCCGGGGGGCGCTGGGCTAAGCCGCCAAACCTAATGGACCCCTGGTCAGGATGAATGATATTCATCAGCATCCGCAGGGTGGTCGTTTTGCCAGCTCCGTTAGGACCCAGGAATCCGCAGATGCGTCCTGCCTGAACCGTGATACTGACTGCATCCACAGCCAGGATGGCGTCGTACTGTTTGGATACCCCAATGAGTTCGATCATGTTGAAAGCAACCAAATATTCATTGGCAAAAGGGTGTAGCTGAATAATCTCACGGATCAAATCCCTTGGGTCTGTGTGACAGGCTCAGACACATGATTCTTGCGATCGGCTAGGATATGAATATTCGCATAAATTTCCGTTTGCCAGCCTTGATCACATATTCACCAGCTTGATCAAAGGGGTGGTATTCGTCTCCGATCTTTTCACCATCAATACTGACGGCGTTCTGCTTGACCAGTCTTCGGATCTCCCCTTTGCTTGCGAATAGTCCGGATTGGTCCAAGACCGTCAGCAGCGTGGTTGCTGAGGATTGAGGGAAGGTTAGTTCGGGCATCTCATCCGGAATATCTTTTTTGATAAAAAGTTTGTCAAACGCGTCCTGAGCCGCCATTCCAGCAGCTTCATCGTAGTAAACCTTCACCAGTTCACGACCCAACTGGCGTTTGAAATCCCGCGGATTGGCTCCCTCAAGCAGCCTGGACTCGATGGTCTTGATCTCTTCCAGGGCCAGATTGGTGGTCAGGGTTAAATATTTGGTGATCATGTTATCTGGAATAGAGAGAATCTTGCCAAACATCTCCTCCGGTGAATCTGACAGTCCAATATAGTTGTCATAGCTTTTGGACATCTTCTCCACGCCATCCGTACCCTCAAGCAGGGGCAGGGTCATAATGATCTGGGGCGCCTGACCGACCTTTTTCTGCAGTTCGCGGCCCATGAGCAGATTAAAGAGTTGATCCGTCCCCCCCAGCTCAACATCTGATCTGAGATGCACTGAATCCTGGGCCTGGGCCAGTGGATATAAAAATTCGTGCACTGAGATGGGTGTACCGCCTTTATAGCGCTGGGAAAAATCATCGCGCTCCAGCATTTGAGCAACGGTGACCTGGGCAGCCATCTTGATCACTTCAGAAAAGTTCATGGTGTTCAGCCACTCTGAGTTATGGACCACTTCCAGGTTGGCCTGGTTCAGCACCTGGGCAGCTTGTTCCAGGTAGGATTGGCCGTATTCCCTGGCTGCTTCCAGAGTAATGCTGGGACGGGTCTTATTACGACCAGTGGGATCCCCGATAGAGGCGGTAAAATCACCGATGATCAAGATCGCCTGATGCCCAAGGTCTTGGAACTGTCTCAGTTTACGTAAAACCACAGCATGACCAATGTGGAGATCGGGTCTGCTAGGATCAGCTCCCAGCTTGACGCGTAAGGGCTGGCTGGTTTTTTCTACCTGTTTAAGTTTCTCTTCAAGTCGTTCTGGTGAAACGAATTCTTCTACACCACGCGACAATAGATCGATCTGCTCATTAATGGGTGGAAAATTCACTATTATACTCCGAATAGGTTAGTTGCGATATTTTCGCGCACGTTCCATTTCTCTGCTGGCGTCCCGTTTCAGGGCAGTTTGACGTTTATCGCGGATATTCTTACCTCTTGCCAGGCCCAGTTCCACTTTCAGTCTACCATGTTTAAAGTAGATCTTCAGCGGTAGCAGGGTGTAGCCTTTGGCCTGCATCTGATGACTGAGTTTTCTGATCTCTTTTTTATGCAGCAGCAATAGTCTGGGCCGAGTGGGCTCGTGCTGGTCATAATCATTGGCTGTTTCCCAGGGGGAAATATGAAAGTTCAACAGGGAGATACTTCCATCGCGGGCACTGGCATAGGCGTCACCGATGTTGATTTTGCCGGCTCGGATGGATTTTACCTCGGTGCCACGCAAGGATATCCCGGCCTCAAATTTCTCAAGGATCTCGTATTCGTAATAGGCGCGCTTATTGCGGACTACCAGTTTTATATGATTTGTTTCATTCACGGAGAAAATTTATTCCCGACGCCCTGGATAACAACACAGCATTTTGTTTAAAGCGAGTATGGATAGCCTGATAAAAAAGCTTTGTGCATTACTATTAAAGCCTTGGTGAACGGTAAATAAGGGGTTATAATTAAAGTAATGGTTCAAGTGTTAAATAGCAATTTAAGATAGGGCGTTTCAAGCATGCCGCGAGAAGCCATTAAAAAACTGTATTATTCAATTGGCGAGGTCAGTGATGCAACTGATCTAAAACAATATGTCCTGCGCTACTGGGAATCTGAATTTCCGCAGCTCTCACCGGCAAAGAATCGGGCTGGGAACCGAACCTACCGTGAGAAAGACATCGAGCTGGTAAATTTTATCAAGACCCTGCTGTATGAGAAGAAATACACCATTGAGGGTGCTCGTCAGAAGCTTAAAGAACTACAGGAGCATGGTCGGGCCCTTAACATTTCAAGTCTGGAAGAACCGGTAGTAGTCGCTCCGGAACCAGTTGTTGAGGCCAAACCGGTGGCACCCGGCCCTACCTCCTCAGCTCCTCCGGTTGTGGATGGTCTTGATCCAGCCCGTTATCGCACATTCCTGCTCAATCTCAAAACCGAACTTAAAGCATTGATCGAACTGATTGACCCCTAATATTTCCCGCCAAACAGAATGCTTCCTTGATTCGGAGGCTTTCATCTCTTTAATTAGGCCGCTTTTATCACCCACTGGAGTTTCAGGTTTTATAGCCCCAAAATCCCTGAACGTGGCATCCGGCTTAACTCTCTGAGTTTCGCTGTGACAAGCAGCCCGGAAACACCGGAACGTGGCGCAGCCCGGTTAGCGCGCTTGACTGGGGGTCAAGAGGTCGGGAGTTCAAATCTCCCCGTTCCGACAGAAGAGCCATCTCAATGTGAGGTGGCTCTTTTCCTAATCCCAAGCCATCTTTTGACAAGTTGACACTCCCCGCACGGTGGCATTAAAGGACATAGGGAAGTGCTATAAATTTCCAAATACTTTTTCCAAGCTCGTCAAACATGGAAACAGATCACGAGTAATGCCCCCGAAAACCGTCCGGTATGGGCAAACGTAAAATTGGGAATTAGCCCTGACCAGGAGATGATCCTGCCATAGCGCATGCTGTCTGGATAGCTGCTTATTCAGCAGACAGCCTCTGAAATAATCGAGTTGATCAATCTGCTGGAGGAGAGCTGATGTTTGACGCCCCAAACGAAGAAAACAGTATTAAAGGCTCTGAAAATACTGACAGAAAGCGACTATTATTGATGATCCCGGAATGAAAGGTCAGTTTAGCAGCTAAACCTGATGATTAAAACTGCTTGAGAGCCAATAAAAAACACTTTATAAACCTCAGCCCCCCCAAACAATCCCCTGATAGCAACCGCGCCTTATCGAACACCAGGATAGAAATGACCCCAACCCTGCTTTTTTGATGCTCAGTCTCACTTTATGGGTCATGTCTATCCTAATATTGTTATACGGGTATTCTTCACTTAAAACTCATAGGTAACATCAATTGTCAGTTGGAGATCATCGCTAATATCTAGTGTCCAGGTACTCGGCGTATCTGATGGATCAAACTCAAACTCACCGCCATCAATCAGGTCATCCGAAAGAACATCCGCATCATAAATATAGACTTCAAGATTATTGCTAAAATCGTCTAGTGAAAATGACACATCCCATGTAAGTGGAAGATCAGCGGGAGAAATATCTTGGTTTATACCTGTCTCAATACCGCCTGTGATTGATGTTTCTTCAAATCGGATATAGATGTCAGGTCCTGACAATTCGTCCCAGTCTAGATTGTAACTATTTTTAAAAGGCATTTTTTCGAGCGTAACTGATTCAATTGTCATACTTGTTGCATCAACGTCTAGAATCTCTTCACAGCCAATTATGAATATCATTGTTGCAAGTGTCAATACTCTAAGTTTCATTTCTTTCTCCTACGTGTGTAAGCATTCTTATCCCCGTATAACGCCTAAATCAGCGGCGCGGCTTTTTGCGTCCGCTGGATTTTTTTGTTAGCCCTTTTTTTATGCACTTACGCTACCTTTTGAGAGTATAAATGCTGTTGGAATTCAATGAATAAAGAACTGATTTCTGCCACTTCACCTAATATTTCCTTTGCATCTTCAAGTGAGTGATATTTGTTGGTAAGCAATACAGGTAATTTTTCTTGATCAAGCTCTTCTACACCCGATTCAATATATTTATTCAAGACAAACTCTATAAACTCCTGCTGCCTTTTATTTAAAAACGCCAATATCGTTGCCTTTGCTCTTGCTACTCTTTCTTCTCTGGTGATTGGTTTTATGTCGCCATTAAAAACATATTCCAGTACATCGTATAGATCACTTTTTTCTGCATCAATTAATTTTTTCAGCGTATCTAATTCATCCTTGCCAAAACCTGCCTCATCCAGTTTTTCCAATAGTGTTTTACGGGTTTGCGGATTACTCCACAGTGTTCGTAATTCGTTTTCATCTTTAAATAAATTAGGTAGCTCACCAAACAGATTATTTAAAAATTCTTCTGCTGAAATTGGCTTGCCGTCTGCACTCCAAAAAGAAGTAGCAACCATGTGTTGAATTTCTCTCTCTTTGCCGTCTTTTAGCTTTATTTTCACTTTTTTTGGACAGACACAAGGGCTTTTCCCGCATTTATCACAAGGTGGCGGTGGCTCTTTGATGCAAATACAAGGTGATTCTCCACATTCAGGACATGGCTTGGGAGGTTCTTTTTCACAAATACATGGGATTTCACCACAAGCTTTGCAAGGATCTTCTTCAACAGGCTCACCATCCCACTCAGGATCAGAAAATCGCTGATAAGCATCGACAAAATCATAAATTGTAAAAAACTCTTTGCCGTCAAAAAGCCGTGTTCCACGCCCTACAATTTGCTTAAATTCAATAATCTGATTCACGGAGCGCATTAAAACAATATTGCGTATATTTCGGGCATCCACGCCCGTGGAAAGTTTTTGCGAAGTGGTTAAAACGGTCGGAATCGTTTTTTCATTGTCTTGAAACTCCCGTAAAAACTGTTCGCCTATTTCG
>JAJRSW010000064.1 GCA_024278595.1 Fidelibacterota bacterium
GCACGTGAAACCCGGTGATCCAACCGAACATGATGATCCCAAACAGGATCATGGGACCTTTGGTTTCTATTAAATAGAGGGTATTGGCATAGCGATGGGGTAGAATTCCAGCCAGGATCTTAGAGCCATCCAGGGGTGGAATCGGCAACAAATTAAAAAACGCCAGGGCCAGGTTGATGTAAAGCGAGAAATACAGCATTTTAAAGAGGATACTGACGAACTCGCCGGGCTGGCCATGTCCAAAGCCTGCTGCGATAAATATTCTGATCAAGATCCCGGATGTGAGGGCCAGGGCCATATTCATGAGCGGACCAGCGGCTGAGATCCACATCATATCCCGTTTGGGGTTCCCCAGATAGCGTGGATCCACCGGAACCGGTTTAGCCCAGCCAAAGTGGATCAAAAAGATCATGATGGTTCCCATGGGGTCCAGGTGTGCCAGTGGATTGAGGGTCAGGCGACCCATATTTTTGGCCGTGGGGTCACCCAGGCGATAAGCTACATAAGCGTGGGCGAATTCATGAAATGTCAGGGCGATGAGAATAGCCGGGACAGCCAGTAAAAGTGTATATAGATCCATTTATTTCAGGTTTCCTTATTCATTTTTTAACCGCCTAATATAGACGGCAGACTAGAGAATTGAACAGGATTAGCTGAGCAAATGTTCCTTTCCTATGCTAAGTAGAACCGTAATATGTCAGAGATCCTGACGCTGGTGGGATTATGGGTTTGCGGAGGAGAAAATATAATGGATTTAGGTATAAAAGAAAAAGTCGCTCTGGTTCAGGGAGCCTCAGCCGGGTTAGGATTCGCTGCGGCCAAAGAATTGGCTCTGGAAGGTTGTCGGGTTGCTATTTGTTCCAGGAGCCGAAAGAACATCGACCAGGCGATTGAACAGATCAAAGCCAATTCAAACGCTGAGATCCTGGGGTTTGTTTGTGATGTTGCTGATGAGGCGAATCGTCAACAAATGTTGGGAGAAATCACGGGCACCTGGGGCTCCATAGACATTCTCGTGGCGAACAGCGGTGGACCTTCAGTCGGATTATACAACACTCTGGATAAAAGTCAATGGGATCAGGCACTCCAAAATAATCTGATCGCCATGAAGGATTCCGCCCTGGAGGTCTTGCCGGGCATGGCGCATAATGGTTGGGGACGCATTATTTTTATCACTTCGGTATCCGTGAAACAACCGATCGAATCCTTGATCCTATCCAATACAGCCCGGGCTGGTCTCACCGGTTTTGCCAAGACCTTATCGGCTCAGATCGCTTCCAAGGGTGTTACGGTGAACATGGTCCTGCCTGGTATCCACGATACAGAGCGGGTCAAAGAGCTGCACTCCGACCTGGCAGACCCAGCGGTCATTGCCAAGGATATCCCCATGGGCCGATTGGGTCAACCGGAGGAATTGGCAGCGCTGATCACTTTCCTGGCATCCACCCGGGCCAGTTATATTACGGGCCAATCAATCGTAGCGGATGGTGGTCTGGTTAAGGGATTGTTCTAGTCGTGAGCCAAAAGTCACCAAAAATGCGCTTCTACGCTGATGGAAAACACTTTGAATGTACAGGGTGTGGGGCTTGCTGTAAACTGGGTGATGGTTTTGTTTATCCCAGTCTGGAGGATGTGGGGTTCGCAGCCAGGCATTTGGAGCTAAGCGTTACATCCTTTACTGAGCAATACATGGAGTTACATAAGGGGGAGTACGTCTTCAAGAACAAGGGTGATAATTGCATATTTTACGGTGAAAAGGGTTGTACAATTTATGAAGCCCGTCCCACCCAATGCCGCACCTACCCCTTCTGGAAAACCAATTTAAAATCCCAATACCGCTGGAAGATCATTGAGGAAGAGTGCGAAGGCATTGGACAGGGTAAACTGTTCAGTTTTGAAGCGATCGAGGCCATCAAGGATCAGACCAGTCAGACCCCGGCTGGCCCCGATCCGGCTAGTCTTCGGGATGCGGAACCCGCCCCATAAACTTCTTTCCAAACCAGGGAAATATCCTGAACCTACTTAAGTAGAAGCACCTTCTGGGTCTTTTGGGATCCCAGCGTGTTCAAGCTGATCAAGTACAGCCCACTGACGACAGGTTGACCAGCAAAGTCCAGTCCATAACTGGACTTCAAAATTGCGCCATGTGGTGAAAATTAATTGTCGTTGAATGTTTGGGCATAACGGCGGATTGGTCCTTCAAGTTCCTGCAGCCCAAAATGACGACTCAAACGGGTTACTTCACGTCCTTCTACCATAAGTAGGATCGTAGGTACAGCAAAGATCAGAAGTTGCCCGGCGATCTCCAGGGATGCTTCAGTATTTATATATTGAAAATACCAGGGTGGCTCCGCTGCCACCAGGGCTTCGACCTTGGGACGGAGCACCTTACAGACAGTGCAGCTGGGTGTGGAGAAGTAGAGCAATGTCAGAGAATACTTTTTCAGAACACCCTTTAGTTCTTCAGGGGTCATAAGTGGAAATAGACCCTGACCTATCTGATTTCCAGGAGTTCAACATCAAAGGTCAAGGTCGCATGGGGCGGGATCACCCCACCGGCACCCCGGGCACCGTAACCCAGCTCAGAGGGGATGATCAACCGACGTGTTCCACCAACCTTCATGGACATGACCCCTTCATCCCAACCCTGGATCACATGACCGATCCCAATGGCAAAGCTGAAGGGTTTATCCCGATCAACTGAACTATCAAACTTGGTCCCATCTTCCAGCGTCCCTGTGTAATGAACCACCACACCCTGCCCACTGAGGGGTGATTTTCCAGTGCCGACTTCCAGATCAATAATTTTAAGACCACTATCGGTGATAACTTCTTGAGTCATAGGAATTGTCCTTTTCTTTTAAACACAGGAACTGAGAGCGGAGATGGATCAGATAGTTACAACTTCTTTATACAACTTTAGGTCGAACGAGAAGGTACTACCTACATTGGGACGACTTTTCACCTTAAGACCGGAATCGTGCAGCTTCAGGATGTGTTGACATATATGCAAGCCCAATCCGGTCCCTTTAACCGTTTGATCCAAGTGCTGTTTTGAGCGGTAAAAACTCTTAAATATATTTTCGAGATCCTCTTCTGCAATGCCACGCCCCGTATCCTGTATGCGGAAGGTCAACATCTCATTCTGGCTCACCTCAGTGGAAAGTTTGATCTTCCCACCGGGTTGTGAGAATTTGATGGCGTTGCTGAGCAGATTACGGATCACCTGGCGAATCCGCAGGGGATCGGCATTCACAGCCTGGATCGCAACCGGAAAAACCCGTTCGATGCTCAACTGGGATTGATCAATAAGCAGACCGTAGGATTGGAGGACATCTTCCACCAGCTCTACCATGGGGAACGGCTCTGGAGTAATCTTCATTTGTCCCGTTTCGAGAACAGCTACATCAAACATATCGTCAATGAGGGCGCTCATGTGCTGAACCTGAGAATAGACAGCCCCCAGTTTCTGACTGAGATCGGTCTCACTCATCTTTTGGCGATGTTCCACCAGGGTTTCAATATTTCCCTGCATGACAGTTAGGGGTGTTTGTAGTTCATGACTGACGGAAGCCAGCAATTCTGTGCGCATCTGCTCTTTGCGACCTAATTCTTCGAACATGGAGTCAATGCGCTCCATCATATCGCTGACATGCATGGCCACATGCCCGATCTCATCACTGCCTTGATCGTCCAGAATAAAGCCGTTATCCCCGGCCCGATAACTCTGGACAGCATGGGCGACTCGATCAATGCGCCGGGTAAAGAAATACCAAAATAAAATGCCAGCCAATCCAGCGATGACCAAACTGAACAGAATGGTCCGGGAGAGCAGGACGCCATATTCCTCCCACCAGCTCAACTGTACATCTTCCCCACCTTCCAGCATGGTGACCAGGATGTAAGCCTCTGGGTCTGATGCGGATCCGAGGACTGCCGCTGAGAACACAAAGTCCAGGTCACTGGCGGTGGGAATGGGGATCTCAATGGGATAGTCAGATGTGTCAGCTTGAATGAACGAATCAATAATATCAATGGGCACTGAATGATAGATCAAAGTGGAAGGCACATAACTACCATGCTCCTGAATCTCACCTGCAGGTGAAACCAGAAATAGCTCCATACCGGGATAGTTCAGCGCAACTGAATCAAAAAAAACCGACAGGTCTGCAGTGTCGGTATTCATATTATTCAGTTCTTCAGAAATCTCTGTGGCGGTATGGCGGTAGACTGTCTGGATCTCGATCTCCATTTCATTGAGTAGATCAGCCTGATTCCAGAGTACCAGCAGGACACCGTTGATCATAAAAAACAGGATCAGTGCCAATGACACCTTAAAGGTGAGTGTGCGGTACAGGGGAATATGGCGAATCTCAACCATGCTAAATGATCAATCACCGGTCTCGTCTGAAAATTTGTAACCAACACCCCAGACCGTTAACACGTACTCGGGTTTATTAGGATTCTTCTCGATCTTGGAGCGTAGCCGATTTACGTGAGTATTCACTGTATTCTCGTAACCCTCAAAGGAATAGTCCCAGACAATGTCCAACAGTTGTTTCCGGCTGTACACTCTGCCGGGCTGTCGGATCAGTAGCGTCAGCAGATTGAACTCTGTGGCAGTAAGTTGAATTTCAGTGCCCCGGATAATGACCGATCTTTTTTCCAGATCGATCTCCAGATCACCTTTGCTGATGCTGCGAGTCTGCCCTTCATCATCCTGGATGTGTGAAGCAGCCCGGCGCATGACTGCATTGATACGAGCCACCAGCTCCTTGATGCTGAACGGTTTGGTGATATAATCATCACAACCGGCTTCCAAAGCGGCCACCTTATCCAGTTCATCGTGCCGGGCGGTCAGCATGATTACCGGTGTATGGATATTATCTTCATGGAGGGCGCGCACGACATCGATACCAGCCATCTCAGGCAACATCCAATCCATGAGAATAAGACCATAGTCACCCTGGCGGGCTTTTTCCAAACCACTATCACCATCGCGGGAAATAGTTAGTTCAAACCCTTCGTATCTAAGTCCCTCTTTCAGAAGGCTGATGATCTCGGCATCATCTTCAACGAGTAAAAGGTTCTTATTCATAGTCTATCCTCTGTTCCTTAATAGCCTCTGACCCTTAGCGTAAGAGGGTCAGTTTCACGATCTGTTGCGATGCTGCGGTGGATATTCTGGCAAAATATATACCAGAACTTACCTGACGATCATTTTGATCTAAACCCTGCCAGGAATAAACATGGGTGCCAGCCTGCAGTTGAGAACTGGTGTGGCTGACTTCCTGTCCCAAGGCATTAAAAATACGGATGGAGACTTCATTGGCCTGGGGCAGGTCATAGCTAATGTTCACCGTAGGGTTAAACGGGTTGGGGTACACGGCGGTAACGGCGAATGTCTCAGGAATCTCAATAACGCCTGCTTTCAGCAGAACACCAGCGGCAGCGGCAGCTTCAGGATCCGTTATTTCCAACGGGGTGTCGGTTTGAAATCTAAGCAACTCAACTTCGGCTGGTGCCGCTGTTGTCCAGTAGCCCAGTACCCGTAATTCATTCCCAATATCGCTGGTGATCATGGTCAGTCCAGCATGGGTCAGGAAGGTGGGACGGGCAGCAGACCGGACCGTAAAAGTGAAAGCCTCAGCTGGCCTGGAAGCACGCAGTATCAGGCTGCCACCTTCCAGAATGAAGTCGGCCTGGCCAGGCACGTTGGAACTGGGACGAGCCAGATCATTACCCAGGATTTCATCCACCAGGAGCACCACATCACTTACCGAGACCGTTGAGTCCAATGACATATCGGCGGCCCAGAATTCACATTCACCCACAGTGGTTTGGCCCAGAATAGCATTGACCAGAATGATCAGATCCTGCACATTGCGATGCCCATCATGATTGATATCACCGCGGGCCCAACCGGGACAGGGTAGGACTGCATCAGTACGGGTAGTGAATAATAGTGCCGAGCCATCTGTCAATACATGCGCAGTTTCGGCCCAGCTATTGTTATAAGTATATTGCAGACCGACCGTACCCGTATGATCCTTGAGACCTGTGGTAGAATATTGACCATGGGCTGAGCTTCCCCAGCCTACGCCAACACTATTGTCATTATTGTAGGTATGGTATTGGATCTTGATATCGCCATTTCCATCGGTACTGCCGTAATAATCCGGATCATACAGAATGACCTCAAATTTTTGAGTAGAACCACTGTACGCACCCTGCATATTGTGGTATTCGATGACGAAAAAGTGCTCTGAGGCATTGAAGTAGGTGTAGACATCTCCACTACCCATGATCAGATCATCCCAAAAAGCAGCGATCATGGGATTCGGACCCAGGGGACTTGGAATGGGATAATTACGGAACAGAGCTATTTCACTCTCCCCCAGGGCAATGTAGCCATTTGAACAAATGGAGATCTGGTTATAATCAATACCATAAAATCCAAAATCAAATGGCAGATTGATCAGATCAATATCTTCCTGATTGGCATTATTATCAGTTAGCGGTACCAGCGTACCCGGATAGCCGCCCAGCCCTGGAACGATCTCGATCCAGTCATAGACGGGCGCCAGAGCATAAGCCAGATCCTGGTCGCTGTAGCAAAAATAGCCACCTGCATCCGGTCCGGTGGGATCACCAGGAGCCGGGGTGCCGATAGGCAGCAGAAAGGATTTTGTTTCAATAAAACCCAGGTCATCAGTGAATTCGACTTGAAATGGTATTTGTACGCCCACCGTCACCTGTGTATTAATATTTACGCGGAAACTTGAGCTTGAGTTATCACTCAACGCACCCGGTTCGGCATCCCCAAATACGGCTGTAGAATCAATAATATCAATATTTGGATCTGCACAATGCAGGGTGGCAGTTAAATTATTACTGCCCAGGGTGCCAACATTTTCACAGTAGAGCACCAGGTTAGAAATCTCACCTGGATCAAACGAGTATGGTGGAGCACCGAGTTCCCCCAGTTGATTGATCTTGAGATAGGGAGCGTAAACCTCAAAGCGTCGATGGTCGCTGTAGCCCGATCCATCTACATCCACATAAAAGGCAATATCATAGCGACCAATGGCTGGATAATTGTCAAAGATCTCAAATGAGTACGCATCCGGGTCGACTGTGATAGATGCTCCGGCGTCCATGCTCTCAACATATAAAGGATAAGACATACCGTCTTCGCCCTGAACATCGATGTTGATATTATAGACAGTTACAGCAGAGTGGTTTGAAAAGCTAAAGGCCAGTTGGGTCATTTCACCGGGATTGAGCATGTTATCCCCGTTGCCAACGAACTCGTCCAGAGTGGCCGTATCGATCAATACTGCAAAATTATCGTTACCCACGGTGATGGTGGATTGGACGGGCAAATGGTTGTGTTTTGTAACCGTCAGGGTCATGCTGGGTGGTAGGTCAGCGGGCAGATCCAGGACCACCATGCCATCTATATCAGCATAGCCTGATACAAAAACGCCGCTTCCGGTTAGGGTGACCCAGGCATCTTCCACACCTGCATCAAAAGTATTGGTAACAGTAACATCTAAAAATTGAGCTTCCTGGGGAATATCAGACAGAACATTCACGGTCATATCCTGGGGGACTCCCGTCCATAGTTCCAGGGCTGCATCACCCATGAGATTGTTCCAGTGGCTGAAGATCTTGACGTAATTATTGGATGTGCTGGGATAAGTCGCATTCAGATTAAGACGTCCGCGTTCCATAGCCATACCGGCGTAGTCGAGATCCTCGGCAAAAAGACCGTGGTAGATGCCTACTGCAACACAGTTATTGTAGAGCGTATGGGTTCCTGAAGTAGCGGTTCCCACCGCAGCGATGGCACCTTTAGGATTGGCACTTGAACCCACCCGTAGAAACATTTCGGAACGGGAATCTCCAGTGAAGCTACCGGTTCCACAGGTTAAAATGGTAACAAAGGGCAAGCGGCCACCGTTGGTCAAGCTGGAGGTATTGCTATTACCCCAGCCGCTCATCCCGATATATCCGCGATAGTTAAAGTATGAGACACCGGTATTGATCCCGTTTTGGATGCCACTTACGAAGGATCCGCTGTAGACTTCGAAGTTGTCGTGATAACCCCGGGCCTCTGTGAGTTCATTAATATTATGATTGATCATGATGGTTGAAAGACCAGATGAGGACTGGTCACCCACAAGCAGTGCGCGGGTGAACCAGGTTGGATCGGTGGTGGGGGGCATCTTTTCATAATTCATGATCTTGGAAATAATATTGGCGAATTCAGTGGTAGTAGCAAAGGGCAGACGTCCCAAAAAGACATCTGACACATAATCTGAACCAGCCAGGTGAGCATAGGGATGGTCTCCCTCACCATTGTAGCCTGACCAGCTTTCCGTCCAGGTCGGAATATTGAAGGAACCACCAGCATCGCCGACCAGCACCACGAATTCCGGCGGATTGGCCCAGGTATCATAAGCGGTCTGGATATAACTTTTAATCGCTGAATTTGAACTGCCGGTGATAGCAGTGCTCACGGTATGCACTTCAAACCCTTTTTCATGACGCCAGTTTACCAGGTTCTGGAGAAACAGTTCAACGGTGGAATTATTGGTGTGAATATAAAGGATGGATGGTGTCTGATAGACAGGTTCCAGCACCAGAGTCGAATTGGGGACCAGGCTTTTATAGATCGGTTCAAAAAATCTTGAGCTGGGTTGGTCAGGCGTCGTAAGTGGTTCAGCATAGCTCAGGGTCACTTCAAGACCTTCATAGATCCGCAGTTCTTTGCGAACCGGATTGTATTGAAAAGGGGTAACTTCCAGGGTCACCAGATTTAGATCCCGCATAATGATACGGTCATGTACAATAAATGGGTTTTCAGGGAACCAGGCATCCCGCTCATAGATCTCGTGATCCACTTGAAAGGCAGTACCGGTCTGGTCGGTTTCCACCTGAACCGGTTGAAAGGGAGCCAGATTCACATTGGTTTCGGTGTGAATACTGCTATAAGTATAGCTTGCCTGAATAGCGCCAGTAGCGGGGACGGCCAGCAGGGTTGATGTAGAGGGTAGGTCCGGAGCGCCGATGAGGCGGATCTGACCTTCCATATCCGTGATGAGATGGTCATAATCACCTGTGACATAACTCACTGTTCCGACAGAGTATTGAGGAGTAGCAGCTGCTAAAACAGAGTGGTTCACATCAAATGATCTGAGTTGCAGGTAGGTTTGTTCTGCGCCGGTATCAACGGCTGCAAAAAGACCGCTTACCATTGTGGATATGATGATGATGCCCTGGATGTTTTTGTACATAATTTACCTTTCTATACTTTCCCCAATTCGGAGAATATAGCCAGAGGGGTCTGGTCACGGAATGCAAGCAATCTAACAATTTGATAAAAGGCAGATGTGGCTTATGGGACTTGGTCCGGCAGGCATTTCTTAGGAATATTCTGAATGTGATTTGGTAAATTTTTATTCAGCCACTTCGGGCTAAGCTCACAGGAAGTACATCACTGAAATCCAATTAGAAAAAGACGGTTAACATTACTGACTTATCTAATTGTGTTTATTGGTGTTATTTGATACAGTATTTATGATCATCCAGGTTGTCTGAGGCATGCTTGGTAACAGCTATTTCTCAAATTAATGTGAGGTCAAAACTGGATGATGTGCGGTAAACGGTTTGGAAACGGGGAAAAAGAGCGGTTCCCCGCCTTTCCTGAAAAAATAGCTCCGTAGTAGATGAGCCGGCGAAGATCCACCCAAGGGAATCTTCGCAGGGCCGCAAATGAGAGCCAGCTTAATAGAATTACTTAAGCAGGGTTATTTTTTGGATATGATGTTCACCATTTACTTTGATCCTCACCAGGTATACGGCTGAAGATAAGTCCCGGGTTGATAGTGTGTAGCGATGTGCTCCAACATCCTGGATATCAAGCTGTTCGCTGACCAGTCGACGGCCAAGCAGATCATAAACTTCGATGGTCACACTACCACTTTCCAGCAAGGTGTAGGGTATGGTCGTGACTCCGTTAAAGGGATTGGGATAGGCCGGTCCAACACTGAAAGATGCTGGCTGCTGAGCGGCTTCGTCCAGAGTCTGCACATAAAATTCCGGAGGGTTGGTGGTAAAACGGATGATGCGACCAGGGATGAGTTCGGCAGCACCAGGCGCATAGTTCCGGGCATAAACATACATGAGCCCATCGTTCTGATCCGGTGATTCGATCCCCACGGTACTATAGTTATTGGTCTGATCCACATCATTCACTTCGAAGTACTGGAATTCAATGACACCGTTCCCATCGGCTGCTGAAAAAGCGGCCGGATCATGGAGAATAATCTGAAAGGTTTCCAGGAAACTACGATCGCCAAAGCCATTCCAGACCGCATGCCATTCAATGATGAATTGCTGATTGACCTGGTCATGATACGTGTACAGGTCAATGGGGCGACCCACCTCCTGGCCATTCACCAGTGTATCGTTATCCAGATCATCCCAGAAGGGCGCCAGCATCGCGTCTGGCCCCAACGGCATGGGGATGGACCAATTGCGGAAATAATTGATGTAGTCCTGCCCGAAGGCCGCCCAGCCATTGGAATTGATGGTGAGGAGATCATAATCAATGCCATAATATTTAAATTCGAAAGGCAACGCGACCAGCTCATGATCATCGTCACTGAGAATATGGTGCTCAGCCCCTGGTTCAGTGGACAGGTCCTGCCAGACATAGGTGGGCACCTCCGGATACTCCGTATCTGTGTCATCATAAGCCCAGTACCCATTGTTGAGTCTTGGCGGGGTAGGATCTGTACTACTGACAGCACCAACAATCACCTGAATCTGTTTTTCATAAAAGGGTTCGGTCTGATCTGCCAGACTGAAACTGAAGCGAAGCGGTAAGCGACTGCCGTGGGCGACCTCACCGAGTACCCCTGAGAAGCTGTCATCCGAAAATTCCAGATCGCCATCGGCCAGCAGTGTGGCGGTGCCTGATATATCATCCAAATTCGCAAATTCAGCAGCACTGCTAAGTTCGATATGAATGATCTCACCTGGTGCATCCAGACCCCTGAAACTGCCATTAAGGACCAAGGAAAACGCTGAATCAGGCAGGGGCCGGACCGAGTTGTTAAAATTGATCGCCAGGTCCGGAGCAACGGTCTGGACCGGGATGGCCACGGTGGAGTTATGCCCACCAAGATCCAGGTCGATGAGAATCTCCCGATCAACCACATGGATAACCGGTGCTGCCAGACTATTCAGGGCCACCGTGGTTCCGGCTGGAATCGTAATACTACCGGCTGAAGCGGAATAGGACCCATCGGGTGAACTCAGGTTTACCGCTACGGTGAGCGCTGAGTTGCTATAATTATGGAGTTGAGGCGTCCAGGTATCCAGGCCCACATGAAGTCCTTCCACCATCCCGGCGAAGGCAATGTCATTACCCGTAGCAGGTGTGATATTCAGGGTCAGGGGAACATGCCCGGCACTGTTCAGGGTGATCTCAAGTGGCGCCTCCGGATGCGCTTCATCATAGAAAGCAGCACCATCATAACGATAGATGCGGATATGCCCGTCCGTCCAGCGACCTGATCCAATAATGGCATCATTCTGACGTAAAGCAAAAACCCCTTCAGGTAAGTCAGGCCGGTCCAGGGTGATCAGGCCATCATCCCAGCTGACCGAACCAAAATCTGCGACCTCAACATCGATGGTCTCCGGGTTAAGCAGCCAAACCGGTAAACTGGGGTCACCCAAAATATTATAGGTGTGAAAGTAAAATTCAGCCATCTCACCCGGATCCAGTTCATTGACAAATTCATCTAGAAACCCAAATTTTGAGGCCAACAACGCCGGAGCCAGTTCATGGACAACCCCTTCCATGAGGGCATCCCACAGTTTGCTGTTCAGGGCATTATTGAACTTGGTTCTGGTGTGCAGATCCGAGGGTGCCACAACGGCTACCGCACCGGCTGGCAGGGAAAGGGTTCCCTGGGTGAGCAGGGATTCACAAAACGCCGGATCAATGGAACTGTCAAATCTACCCGTACCGCACACAAAACTAAATACGATGGGCAGCCGGTTCCCATTACTCAGATTTCCATTAAAATCACTAATGTGGAAGTGGGGAAAATGCCAGCCGTGAGCATCACCCCAACCGCGATAATTCACGACCCCAACACCGGAATTCCAGGCGGCCAGGATCTGGTCTGGTCCAGTTATCGGCGGAAAAAAAACCGTGTCGATCTGAGAGTAGCCAAACTCTTCCAACTCGTCTCTGAGCCAGTAGGAGGTCCACACCGGCGTGAGAATAGTGCCGGTATCAGCATAATTTCCAGCAGTGACCAGCGCTTTATTCAAATAGCCGGACTCCACATCAGGATTTTGAGCGTAATTTATGGTGCGGATGATGACCTTGGCCAGTTCCTGGGCAGTATCCACCGGCCAGCGACCAATAAAGGCTTCAGGAAAATAATCATCTGTCCCTCCCTCGATCAATACATAAGGCAGGTCAGATACATCATTCTGAGGCCCATAACTAAAAGCCGGTAAGGCATAAGCGCCATCCACATCCCCAATGAGCAGGACGTACTCCAGGTCATGACTGGTGTAATATTCAGCGATATAGGACCTGATATCAGAGCTGGAATTACCAGTCTCTGACAGGGGGACCATGCTCACGCGAAAGCCCTGTCGTTCCTTGAATACCCGGAAGAGATCCAGATAGGGGTTGGTGAAAACTGCATCAACACCAATGATGAGGAAATGACCGCGCTGGTACGAGTCCCAGGCATATTGATCTGCAACAGCAGGATAGTTCTGGAGCAGGTCTTTGAAAGCCAGGGGGCCGGCAGCGGAAAGAGAGGTCGCTGCCAGGGTAAGGATCAACCAGATCTTGTAAAAACTTTTTATCATGAATATCTAACCTTTATTGCTATTTGCTGTTTTTGGGTCCAGACCCCTAGAACTTATTTATTACCATAAGCTTACGCGTTAATGATTGCTGCGTTCCCGTCAGGCGCAGGAAGTAGACTCCGGTACTTACGGGATGCCCGGCTAGATCCTGACCAAGCCAGGTCCACGAGTTTGAGCCGGCGGCGATCTGAATCTGTTCCTGATAGATCTCACGACCCCGGATATCAAAGACCTGGATGGTGCCCACATCTGACTCAGGCACCGTAAAATTCAATTCGGTATGTTTGTGCAGTGGATTTGGTGCCAGCGTAGCTGATACTTCTACTGTACCTTCCAGACCATGCCGCTGACCCTGCTGCTCATTATCAGCAATGCCCACGACCTCATATTCTGACAGGAATATGGCCAGAGAATCGATCGCCCACCCACGAAAGCTCACCGTTGAATCACTCCCCATCTTGAGTTTCAACTGAGCCAGAGCGGGCAGATCACCATCCATGAAATAGGTTTCCACATGCTCCTGGTAATTTTGATCAAACCAAGCCTGCTGGATCAGGAGTTGGGTTCCATCTGCTGACCATAATTCCAGGGAAAGCGTGTCCAGGTGCCATTCTACCTCATAGGCATGCTTAAGGTAGATTCCCAGGCGCCGGGCGTCGGGCAACCCGCTCAGGTCAATATCAGCAAGGATTAGCTCAGCATCCATGTCCCGGGGATAGAGCAGCTCGGCTTGGGAATGCAGGCGACCATCGGATACAAGCCAGGGACCTGCGTTGACACTCCAACCCGCCAAATCATCAAAGCCGGTACTGTAAACGGTTAGCGGGTCAGGTGGCAAAGTTACACTAAGCGAAAGCGTACTTAAATTTTGCAAATTGTAAGTATGGATCTCTGGAAAATATCCTTCAGCAGAAACCTTGAGGAAGATCTCATCGCCTGGCCACTGGAAGCTATTTGGGCCAGGAGTTAACAGCAGCGTATCCTGCTGGGTTTGATCCCATACGATCACTTCATACTGGTCGATCCCCACGCTTTGGACCAGATCCAGATCAATCTGACGAACTGCCATGGGGGTCAGGCTAAAATCCAGGATGGTTGCATAACTGTCACTGGTAAATATGGCTGTTACCGTATCCGGGGCAAAGCCTGGCGCAGAAGCGATCACCTGATAAGTGCCCTGATTGACCAAGCGGCGGTAACGACCGAAGCCGTCAGTTGTCCGGGGCTGCATCATCAAGCCTTCCAATTCAGTGAGACTCCAGTCTGCGGCCAATTTAGCCAGACGAACCTGGGCGCCTGCCAGAGCAAATCCATCAGCGGCATCCGTTACAATTCCGGTGATCACCGCTTTACTTTCCGGTGATCGTCCATAAGCCCGATCCATGAGGTAGAACAGACCTTCCAGATTGCGCACCACCGTATCATCAATAATGTCGGCATTGGGTTGCAGATTATTGGTGCCCACCTCGATGAGAAACTGGATGGCACCAGTCTGAGTGTAGAACCAGTCATGGGCATTGCCCCGGGGGGTCTTGCCAGGAGTTACTGAATAATTACCATCACCGGATTCATTGATGATCCGCTGGCCTAAAATATTGGCCATGGAGCTCATGATATCCACATCCGGTGGATTTTTAAGGTCTTCCCATTCCCAGGAATAATAAATAATCTCAGGTGTGCCTGACCGCGCTGAATGGTAAGCGACTGAAAGGAGGAATTTTTCCTGTTTCGCCAGATCAGTGACGGCTCTGACCTCTGACTCAGAAAAAGGGGCTGGACCGCGATAGTAATCATAATCTCCCACTTCATAGGCATCACCGAAGATCCAGTTAAAGTTGTAATTCCGGTTAAAATCAACCCCATCGATATCATAACCAATTCCCGGAATGTAGTCAAAAATACCATTGTTATTGTTGTCGGTCTTATTCTTCCGGTAGGTCACATCCAGCCCATCGTGAACCACTCTCAAACCCTCAGGATTATAAGTGGGGACCACCCACACCTCCAGGTTTTGCAGAATTGAGATAACATGGGGATTATTGGCATCAAAGCCATGTAACAGGCTGTCGATAAGACCCATGGTGATCTCAACACCGAGAATTTCCTCGGCATGACATTGTCCCAGAAAAAGCAGAGCCGGTTGATCTTCATCTACGGTGGGATTGGCTGACAATTTGACCGCGTAGATGGGCAGGTCCTCATTGTTGGATCGGCCGATCTCTCGCACATCCAGGATGGCCTCATAAGCGGCGATCTCCTGGATGGAGTCCATATAGGCCACGATCTCTTCAAAGGTGTGATAACGCGGATCGATGACCGAGTCCTGCATGATGGTCTGAGACCCGGCCTGGAGCACCGACAGGAACAGGATTGAACTAGATAGCTTTAATAATATTCGCATAAGTGA
Organism: Fidelibacterota bacterium; assembly: GCA_024278595.1. Lineage (GTDB taxonomy): Bacteria > Fidelibacterota > UBA8477 > UBA8477 > JABMPR01 > JABMPR01. Next base: position 15,320 of record JAJRSW010000064.1, read on the forward strand.
TTAGCCCCACACCACCGGCACTTATTTGAGGAGCATAATTTTTTGTGAGAAACGTTGATTCCCGGATGCAACAGAGATCAGGTAGATCCCGCTGCTCAGAGTATTTCCGTTCCGATCAAGCCCATTCCAGACATAATTGAGCCCCGGATCCGAGCTCAGCTGTTCATGGAGGATCTCCCGTCCCTGCAGATCGTAAACCCAAAGATCCAGATTACTCCCAGACCCATTTTTGATGGGCAGGGTTACTGAGCCATTAAAGGGATTGGGAAAGGCTGCTGCCAACTCAAACGCTTCTGCAAGGACGGGTTCATCGATGGAAACAATGAGACTGGTATAGGCCTGGGCATAAATATTGGTTAATTCGGTTTTTCCTGATGAGCGCATATCCAGCCAGGTAATGAGATAATTCATTGAGTCTGGTGCATTATCGGCAAAGGCGACGATCCGGGGTTCTTTCTGGCTCAGAACTGCCAAACTCAAGGGGATCCCACCTGAGACATTTCCGGGGCTGCCGGGTTCGGAATCGTAGAAGTAAAGATCCGTGCTGATCTCATCACTCCAATCTTCCCAGGCCAGCAGATAGCGGGAGGCATTGACAGTTGCCAGAGCTGGATTTTTATCATCTGATAAAAGGGTGGTAATCTGTTCAGCAGCAGTATCCGTGGTTAGGTTCTTGGCAAAAATATCATAGTGAAATCCATTAAAATCCTGCCAGGCTGCGTAGAGAACACCTGAATGATCATCAGCAAAACTAAGTTGCAGATTTTTTTGATCACCAAAGCTGTCACTGACCAGTTGTTCGGTCCCCAGATTCCCATCAGTATCAATACTAATCACGTATAGATCCACACCGCTTAGGGCAATATTGCGTTGATCCTGCCAGCCAATTGTGAGCATATCGGTAGTGGCATCATAGGCGGCAACGGAGCCCACCTGAGAGCCTGAGGCAGCGGTTACCGGCTCGGTCCAGAGGATGGTCCCATCTGAATCCAGTTCAGAAACATAGACCTTGTTATCCCCCAGTTGGGCTTCCCATACATATAGAATAGAGCCATCAGCCATGGCAAAAACATCAGTCAGGTATTGATCACCGCCAATCTCTGCCGGACTCAGGGGCAGGCCACCTTCAGCCCATTGGGGATTGCCATCAGCATCAAATTTCTGCCCGGAGAGGTACAGTTCCAGGAAATCAGAATAGGCGGTCCAGAAGTAATAAAGATAGCCATCGTTGCCTTTTACGAGTTGCGGTCGAATTCCACCAAAGAGAGAGCTGGAATTCACCGGGAAGCCAGCTCCAGGCCAGGTGGGTATCAATTCTGCATCAACATGTTGGGCATACAGGATCTCAGCCCCGGAGGAAATGTTGGTATAAGCCAGATAAGCGCCTCCCAGATAGTCTGGTGTGATCACTGGATTCTGCTGCTGCTCGTTTTCCGAGAGGGCAGTACCATCGAGACCAAATTGGATCCCGGCACTGCCATCCATGACCTGAGCCATGGCTACTGCACCGGTACCGGCCCAGCGGTTGTCCTCCCAGAAGATCATGGCCGCATCTGCGCCCCAACTGAGGATCTGAAATTTTCCAGCATCACCATCGATCCCAAAAAAGAATTCCAGACCATCTGCATCCCAGGACTCTGAACCAGCCATATTTACGTGCTGACCGGTTATTCCGATACTGCCTGAGGCAGCATTGGACCAGAGCACCAGGGCGCCGCCAGCACCGTCTGGACGAACCAAGCCACCGGTCTGATATTTATAACCTGAGGTAAGGGCTATGCCATTCTCCACAAACCGGACATTGCCGTCAGGATCGACATACTGGAGATAGATATCTGATTGGGGGAACCCGCCGGTTCTCTCATCCAACCAGGTTACATACATCCCGGCATCATCAGCCAGGGTGAAGCGGGGCTGCTTCTGTTTAAGGGTGAATTCAACAATGGGGATGCCATCAGCGACCCATACAGGGTTACCATCCAGATCAAAACTGTGCATAAAAATGTCCGGATCCTGAGAGTTGTTGCGAAAATCTTCCCAGACATAGTAGATCCGGTCAATACCATTGGATTTTACCCGGCAGGCCTTTTGCTCGGACGGAAGATCAGTGATAGCGGATCCATCAGCAGCCCAGAGCCCGTTGCCGTCCTGGTCCATGAGTTGTGAGAATATATCTGTTTTTATGTTGTTACGATCATCCAGCCAGGACACGGCTACGTTGTTTCCATTGGCCGGGGCCACTTTAGGGTATTCCTGATCGGCTGAATTGCCACAGATCACGATCCCATTTTCACCCCAGAGACCGGTAAAATTAATATCAAGCCGCTGGCCATAGATATCCGGATCGCTCACATCCCGGGTATCCCGCCAGACCACTACCACGTCGCTTCCACTGGTTTCAATACTATTGCTGGTTTGGGTCCCGGCTGCAGTTACTAGGGGTAGACCATCCGTCCCACCGGCTGCCAGAGGTCCAGCCAGACTCAACACAGTTCCGAAGATATCGCCGGATTCTGAAAGCGAACCATCGTCCCAGATGACATAGGCATATCCGGCAGCACCGCGCGCCATATTGGCGGTCTGTTGTGATCCCGCGTTGGTAGCAAGTGGTACACCAGCCTCGTCCCAGGATAAATTTCCATTTTCATCGATATGTTGGGCGTAGACATCGCCGTATTCATCATCGCGGTAGTCGATCCAGGCCAGAAAAGCGCCACCAGCACCGTCAGAGACCAGTACGGGGTCTTCCTGCCGACCATCAGCGATGGTGGCCCTGATCCCGGTCTCACCCCATAATAGTTGACCCAGGGTATCGGTCTTTTGAATATATATATCACGATCACCGGTTCTGGTATCAGACCAGGCAAAGATCATCTCACCGGCAGCACCCACGTCACCAGTTCGCTGCCATTCAATATGAACGCCCTGGCGGACCGGCACACCATCATCGACCCAAGCATAATTCCCAGTTGCAAAAACGCTCCCGGCCAGCAGAAGCAGCAATAAATATTTCATTATACAAAACCCTTTTTTTAAGTCGATCTGGTTCAATCGCTCCAGTTCACGTTAGTTAAAATCCAGGATCGCTTCTACCAGGAGCACCACATCGATGATATCCACTGCATCATCTGCTGACATATCCGCCAGTAAGAATTGATCTTCGTTCATATCCTCAATCAGCAGGATATAGTCCATCATCAACATTACATCGTTGATATTTAATAAATAATCGCCATTCACATCACCGGAGGGATGCTCACCCAGAACCACATCCAAGGAAACATTAATGGGGGTATCCAGCATATTTATGGCGCTGGTGGTAAGCGTTAAGGGCAAGTTGTAATGACCGATATCCAAATTTTGGGTTTGAACTTCAACCACAAAAGCCCCACTCTCACCCGGGCCGATCTGGCCCGACCAACCGGATGCCGCGAACCAATTGACCGGCCGTTTGATACTGATGGCCGTCCCGGCCTCAAAGGCTGTATTCTCATTATAATGGATCAAAAGACCCACGTTCTGTTCAGAACTCTGCTGACCAACCGTCGAGCTGTAGGTGGGTCCATCCATCGTTTCGTACTGGAAATCGATGCTACCAAAAATATTGAGGAGCACCTGGAACGTATAGACCTCATCAGTCCCCCATTTGGGGAAATCCTGCCAGGTGATGATACATTGATCCTGATCATTGGTCCAAAAATAGATGGTTCCCAGCGGTCCAGATTCATTATTCAGATCCTCCCACCAGGGGGCAATGAGCGCTGCAGGAGCGTTATAACTGGGGAGGGGTTGATTCAACCAGGGAGAATAGACACTTTCAAAAGTGATGGTCCCATTGCTGCCGATATACATGCTGGAATAGATGTCATCGTAAAATGAAAACTCGAAACCCAGATCGACGGGTCCGATGCTCCCATCATCCGGATCTCCGGTATAGGCGAGTTCAAACTCAGGATAGGCGATATTGATCCAGTTATAAACCGGTCCGTCAGCCTCATCACTTTTGCGCCAGGTGTAGCCGTAGGCGTCGCTTCCCTCGCGCAGATCAGTTGGATTGCTAATGACATCCCCGGACGATTTGGACAAATTCTGGTCCGCATAGACAATGGGTGGCCCAAAACTGTTCAATTCAGAATCGAAATTAAAATTATAAGCTACTGGTGTTTCTCCCAGATTGGTGATGACGATGGAGTCTGTACCCGTTGACCAGGGGTTTTGAGAAAAGCTCAATTCCAGTGTATTCAGGCTGGCCAGGCCATCCGGAAGCCGTTCTCCACGATTGGTGGAAAACAGGAGAGCCGTTCGATCCAAAAACATCCCGATACTGGGATTATAGATATTATTGTACGAGACCAGCAGTCCGGATCGTTCATCCGGTGCTTCGATCCCGATGGTCGAAAAATTGGCTTCAATATCCAGATTGTCATAGGTGTTGTACTGAAATTTTATTTCCGAATCACCGGTTAGGGTCGGGTGCTCCTCTACATCGTAAAGGACGATCTGAAAGCTGAGCTCATTGTTGCCACCCAGGCTGCTGACACGGCTCCACTCAATAATAAATTGATCAGCATCAGCCGAGGTACCCACTGCCACCAGGCCCGGTACGGTAACCAGATCATCCCAGTAGGGGGCTAACATGGCTACGGGTCCAATGATCGAAGGGATGGTCCGGTTGTGGAAATTCACCACATCCTGATCCCCAAAAGCGGCCCAGCCATTGGTGCAAATCGTGATCTGATCGTAGACCTGACCATAATAAACCACGGGAAAGGGCAGGTCCACAGTGGTTGAGGCATCCAGCTCTTCGTAGATATCATTCAGGGGCAGAACCGTTCCTGAGCCCCCCATCTCCGGATCCATTTCTGCCCAGTCAAAGCTTGGAGCCACGGTGTAGGAGAGATCAAAACTATCAAACACTCGATAGCCCCACTCATCAGCCTGGGAGGGACCGTAGGGACTCACATCACCGATCTGCAGGTCAAACTGCAGGGTGTCAAGGATACTACCCATGGTGCATTCGAACTGGAGGGTAATGATCTCGCCGGGAAACACCTGATCATTGAATATTAGCTGTAGCAAGCTTTCAGTGGTTTCGATCCCATCGACGCCCACACTGGGACAGAGCATTGGGTCCGTGGTAAAATCAACCAGGGCATGTTCCAGGGGTACGATCTCAAGGGGGCCTGTCTCAGCCCCGCCCAGGTTCATGACCTCCACTGCCACCAGGGCAGAATCACCTGGTGCAAGGTTCCCATCAACCAGGTTCAGGGCATTGATTCTGACAATTGGCGCCTGGACCACAAAATTCTTATGCCAGGTCCAGGACTCCTCCCCGGCCTGAACCTCCAGGGCAATATTGACCGGTGTTCCGTGTGCTATTCCCACTGATGGGGTAATATTAATGGTGTTCAGAAAGTAGCTGTCATGGGACGCAATACTGGCGATGGTCACGGTCTCATCAACTTCAATCCCCGGGCTAGTGGAGGAAAATGACAGGATCACATCGCTGAGCTCAGCTCCAGGATTATAGCAGGAGATGCTCATGGGCCAACTGTTTCCAGCAACCAGGTATCCGCCCTCATCCAGGGTCCAGGTGTTCAGTTCCAAACGGTGATCAACGGCATTGATGGGCAGGGTCGCCAGGTAGGGATATAAATTTGTACCCGTTATTGTGAGGTCAACTGTCGATTCGGTATCGGCTTGAAAAGGTAAAGTGATCTGACCATTGGCATCAGTAAAGCCACCCAGTGCATGCTCACTATTATACAGGGCTACATAGGCATCTGCTATGGCCGCCCCGGTTTCGCTGGTAACGCTAACCAATAAAGAATTATCCCCGGTGGTGAGCGATCCCACATGATCCACGGTCATTAATTGCGGAACTCCGGTCCACAATTGCAGGCCCGGATCACCCAGTAAATTATAGATATGATGATAGAATTCAGGAGTCTGACCGAAGGGAAAATAGGTGTTCTGGTGATAATTACGCCACAGTTCCAGCTTGCCATTCCAGAGCGCCTCACCCAGAGTCCTGATCCCCAGATCAAAGATCCCGGAATAAATCCCAATATCGATGACATTGTTGAATTGCGTGTGGGTGTAGAGCTCGCTGGGGCCAAAGAAGGCCACAGCTCCCCGGGGGTTGGACATGGTGCCAATGCGGGTCCAGGTCTCCCCAAAACAGGGGTCGTCATAATTGGCGGCAAAATTACCGCCCCCGCAGACCACTGAGGTGATAACGGGTGTTCGAGGACCGTTGTTAATCATATTTTGAACGTCATCACTGGTGAAATCCGGACCATACCAGCCATTGTACATCCCGAAGCAACGATAATTCACATAACTGACCCCCTGATTGATGGGGTTGGCTATATCTCCAGGATTTGACTGGGCTGGATGATAAGCTGTGGAGACCTGCTGAAAGCCGTTTTCGATCAATTTAGCGGCCACCCATTCTTTGGTAGCCTGGGCTGACGCTGCTCCCCAGGTGGTGGAGATCATCAAGGCGCGTTGGAACCAGCCCGTATCAGTCATGGATGGATTACGTTCATAGGCAATGATCTTGCCGGTAAAAGCCATCAATTCAGCGCTGGTGTCCACCGAAAGCCGTCCCACCATCAACTCAGGAAAAGAGTCATCCCCCTCCAATAAGGCATAGGGATGGTCTGTGACCAGGTAATCCCCTTGCGGATTTTGGATATAGTGACCAGGAACTCCCTGGTCTTCGTCACCTACCAAAACCAGATAATTCGGCCGACTTTCCCAGCTATCCCAGGCATTTTGAAGATAGGCTTTAATGGTATTGGCCGATGATCCGCTGACGGTAGTATTGACGACGGTCACCTGGTAGCCCTGACGGCGCTTCCATTCCACAAAATACTGTATGTAAGTGGCAAAAGTTGGGGGCGTAATGATCAGATAATGGCCTTTGAGGGCAAACTGATCTTCTGGCAGGCTGATGGACCTGATGCCTCCGTCTTGGGTCATCTGGACTGATTCTGTCAATTCGGCACCGTGGAGTTCAAAGGTCAGCCTGCTGAGTATCCGCAGGGATCGGGTGACCGGATCCAGTTGGACGGGGTGGAGGGTCACTGGCAAGAATTGTTGACCCTGGAGGTAGACTGCTTCACCGATCATGATCTCATCGAACTGACTGCGACCAGATCTGTTCCAATCAAAGGCTGAAATCTGCATGGCTGGTTGATCTGAATCCAGATGACCGGCAGGGCTTGACTTCAATTCGACCTGATCCAGAATGATCTCACTACGCGACATGGTTTCTAAAGCTAGCATAGCTGTGGATGATACGGGGATCATCATGGTGAGCATGGGCAGCGCAGCTTCACCTGGTGCTCCAGCCACCCCATAGCCATATTTGTGGAAGGATTGGGGATGAGCCAGCAGGTTGCGCCACTCCATTTCACTAATATGCTGGAGATCAAGATCCACCTGGATCCCGCCAGCAATGGGTGTTAATACCTGTTTGGGTCGGATAAGATCAGCCGCCCCCAGCAGACTGAGGGTCAGCGAAAGGATGCTTAATATATGGATTGCCTGGCGCATGGATCACCTGCTTTCAATGTGATAGCGTTTAACCCCCTCCCGCGTGGCTGCGTAGAGCATGTCATTGGCCACGTAGGTCCGATAGGTGTAGCCGGCATCGATGGCCTGGTCAACCCTGGGATGTTCAGGATCACTAAGATCAACCAGAAAAACCCCATTTTCCCCGCAACTGAGAATTGCAATGTCATTCCAAATACTAATTTGTTTCACCCAGCCGGATACTTCAATATTGGCCAGGTGGGTCAGGCTGCTATCGCCGGGCCCCAGAGAAATGACCTCCATCCCGGCCCAGTTATTGGCAACCAGCAGATAATTGTCATAAAACAGAACTTCAAGTGCGCTGCCCGGTGTATCGATTTCAGCCAAGGTATCCAAATCCACATCTTCCAGCCGGTACAGGATCACACCCAGCTCATCTCTGGTAACCGCTATCAAGGTGTCTCTCAGATCCAGACCCAAGTGTTTTCCAGCAGTGGATGATCCGACATTATTTTTCTCCCAATAGTAGAACCCTTCTGTGCTGTGATAGCGTTTGTTGAAATAGTTTTGCTGTAAACCATCACCTTCTGAACGATCTGAAACAACCACTGCAACCAGGCTGTCGTTAATTTCCCTGGCGAAAATATCCTCGATACTGCCATCGCCAAAAAATCGATCTTCCAGGATCTCACTCCAGACAGGGTGTAGAATATATACGGAGTCAAAAGCGCTCAGCTCCGGGTTCAATTTCTTGTAAAACGCCTTATCTTTATCCACAGTGAAGAGTAAACGACTGTGTGGTTCCAGAATGATCTTTAAAGCCGGATTATCACTGAAATAGGGTTCAAACACTTTAACTGCGGTGCCATTTTGTGCTTCCCAAATCTGATTGCCGGCCTGAGAGGCAGCCACAAAAATCTTATTCCCATAGGCAACCACGTCCCGGGCATAGCCCTCGGTTTCAAGAACATCGACATAACTAACATCCACAACCGTACCAGATTCAATGGGGTCAGGTCTCAAACAAGCTGTGAGAGCCAGCAGCAACAAAAGAACGATGAGGGATGTTAGCATATTTTTCATGGGGATAGTGTAACTCACGTTTACTGGAAATTAAAAGTACATGTCTATAACGGATCTGAAACCCACCCGGATCCCAACCCAATACCTGGAGAATGATTTCAACTCACGAACAAGGGGATCACTTGAGTCAACCCGCCGTTCCCGATAGCCGGCAAAGGGCTCCAATACGAGCTTGTTTGGCATTTTTGGCAGAAAGCTAAGGTCCAGCCTAAACTCCTCCTGATACCGTCCGGCATGCAGGGGATCATCCAGTTGTTCGCTTCCATAGGCCCGTTGATCATAACGACCGGCCAGTCTGAGCCGATATTTTTTAGTCAGGGTCAGGGTCAGGGTGGGCCGGATGTTCAGGTAATTATAGGAGCGATCCCGTTGGTCGATCTGGTTGTCATTTTCAGCCATCCCGTATTGAAGATCAAGCACCAAGGCAGCGACCTTGAATTGATCAATCTTCAATTTCAGCCCAAGTTCCTGCAGCTGCATGTCATAGTGGGCAAAGGGCGCCTGATAAATCTCCCGGCGAACATTCAGGCGATATTCCAGGCGATTCTTGCGGCTAAGCCGGTGTTCAAAACCCAGCCAAAGTCGATCGGTACCGAAACTGCAGTTCTGTCTGGTTGACCTGAGGGTGGCTTGATCCTTGATCAAATAGTTGCGCAAATAATATTTCGGCAGAATCCAATAGCCCCCACTCAAATAGCGGTAATTGCCCAATGATTGTTTTACACTGAAGGAGAAACTCTGGTAACTTCGCTCCTGAATATCATGATAATAATGATAAAATATCTGACTCCTAAAACGGGTTTTGCGTCCTTTATAAAACCGGGGTGACCAGTTCAGTTTGCCGTACAGGGAGGTAACATTACTGGAGGAATAATTGATCCCATCCAGATACCGCGGATCTCCAGCAGCTTTCTCGATCTCCAGATCCGACAAGTTTAAGGGATTACTTTGGAAGCCTGGTTGCAGCCCGATCTCATAGAATACCGGAGCGGCCAGACTCTGAATAAAACTCTGAGCCTGAAGTTGACCAAACACCAAGCCTATCATTAAAACTATAATAACAGTTTTAGGCTGCCATATAACTCCACTACGGTGTGCTCTTCCCATTGTTTTCCTGGGGATTCCCGACAGCTTGGTGGTTTCAAGGTAACACATGCGATCGACTGTTTTAATTCTCGTTGATCTTATTTAGTTTTATGAAGACTTGACGATCTTCATCTAAAAGTCGCAATTTGATCTCATGCAGGCCCTGGCCGAGTTTTATGTCGCAACTACGCCACTTACCCGGCACAACGCTGTCCAGCCCTGCCACGGTAGTCTCTTCCGACCGGGCAGTTGAAAAGTAATAAGTGCCCACGACTTTTCCATTATCCAGAATCTGCAGGCGATAATCTTCTTCACGACCCATCTGGGGGTCAAACCCCAGGCGACTGGTAACTTCCAGGTTGACGGGACCATCCAGGGTAACAAAGAGGGGCTGATCCTTACGCAAGGTGTAATAGCTCAGTGATCGACCATTGATGAGGAGTTTTACCGGAGCGCCTTCTGAGAGTACATCTACCCTGGTTTTACTCCCTTTGGGCGGGCGCATATCCTCCAGAACCCGTATCAGAACAGGACCGGCTCGTTTTTTGGGTCGGAGGATCAGCTCATTCACACCAGCAGGAATACTGATATAGTCCTGAGCGGCTTTCGTGAAGTAATGATTGGGATGCTGGGGTGCCTTGACCCCTTTACTCATTTTCTGTTGATGATTCACCTGTAATGGTTGATTGCCATTGAGCTGAATTTCAAAGCCATAAGATTTTGCTTTAGAGTTCTTACTGGTCATGACGGCCCGGGAGTAGATCTTGATCCGTTGGGGACCTTTCACCTGATAGACCAGGGATTGTTCCTTAAGCGTGTAGTAGGAACTTCGGTTCCCGGAAACAATAAGAATATCGCGATACTGTTTGGCCGCTTCAGGTTTGATCACGCCACCAAATACGCTGGTGAAGATCAGAACAAAACTTAATAATATTTTATACATAAGAATCCAGTTCACCCTATTCTGGGAGAGTCATTTTGCCACGAAGGCCCAAAGACACAAAGATTTATAAAACTACACGCTGTTTTCCCTGTGCTTCCTGCGGTCTTTAAGGCTTGGTGATTCATACTGTTTGACTTTTAACTTTTAACTTTTAACTTATAACTTTTAACTTTTAACTTTTAACTTTTAACTTTCGACTTTCGACTTTCGACTTTCGACTTTCGACTTTCGACTTTCGACTTTCGACTTTCGA
>JAJRSW010000065.1 GCA_024278595.1 Fidelibacterota bacterium
CCGGGGTCTACTTTCATCCCTGTTGATATTCACGAAACCTCCAAACGCGCCAACCTACTTCAAACTCTCCATAATCTGTGGCAGAATAGTAGCATTCAATTTCTCAGCCGCATTAAAGAAAGCCTTATTAGCAGCATTGGTATAATTCAGATCGATTCCTTTAACCCGGGAGAGTGAATTTTTGTAGATCTCATCACCGCTGCTGCGATCGATCACATTCAAGCTCACATCATTAACTGTGAGCTTGCGTCATCACCATCCCGGATTGTCAACAGATTACCTGATAAAATTGATGTGAAGAAACATTCCAACATTAATAAGGAGATAAAAATAATAAATTATGCATAAAAATGGAGATAAATGAATATATTCCGGACAGAATATTGGAGGTAAGTTATGAAGCGACTCATGTATACAGAATTAGTCTCCTGGAAGCATAGCAGATCACGAAAACCGCTCTTAGTCCAGGGTGCTCGGCAGGTGGGGAAGACATTTCTGCTTACAGAGTTCGGAAAAAATGAATACGAGTATATTTATTATCTGAATTTCGAACAGAATCCAAACTTGAAGACACTCTTTACTGAGGGATTATCACCAAGTAAAATTATTGATAATATTGGTCTATACTTTGGTGAAAAGGTCATTGCAGAAAACTCGCTTATCTTTTTTGACGAGATCCAAATCGTTCCTGAAGCCCTCACCAGCTTGAAATACTTTTATGAACAAGCCCCTGAATATCACATAGTTGCGGCCGGATCTCTGTTGGGTGTAAGTGTTGGCAAACAGAGTAGCTTTCCAGTGGGCAAAGTCAATTTTATGAAAATATATCCAATGACATTTTATGAATACCTACAGGCATCTGATGAAAAATTAATCGCAGATACCCTGTTGGATATGGATCAGATTATCCCACTTTCCGATCTGCTCCATGAGAAGCTGATGCGGTATTTTAAGATTTATCTTTATGTAGGTGGGATGCCTGAGGTTCTACAAGATTACCTAAACAATGGTGATATTGCCTCAGTTCGGCAGATACAGAATGAAATATTAGAGGCCTATAAACGAGATTTTTCAAAATACACGGATAAATCACAAGCCGTAAAAACTGCTGAACTGTGGAACTCGATTCCATATCAATTGGCAAAAGAGAACAAAAAATTTAAATATTCTGACGTGAGAAAAGGTGGGCGATCTGCAGCATTTGAGCAAACGATTCAATGGCTAAAGGGTGCGGGATTGATTAATGTGGCTTATAATATCAGCGTTCCCAAAATTCCTCTAGCAGGGTATGCTGATTACTCAAAATTTAAAATATATCTATTAGATTCCGGATTATTGGGTGCCATGTTGAATGTGGCCTCAGGTATTATTCTTGAGCCGGGGAAAATATTCGCAGAGTTTAATGGAGCATTTATAGAAAATGCGATAGCCGCTGAACTCAGTATCCACAATAGTGAACACTTGTACTACTGGACATCAAAAAGTGATGCTGAAGTCGACTTTATCATCGAATCCCGAGGCAGTATCTATCCTCTGGAAGTGAAAAGCGGTACCAGTAGAAACCTGAAGAGCTTAAGAAGCTATGCTGATAAATATAAACCTAGAACCATCTGCCGAATTTCGCCCCGTAATTTTATTCAAGATGGTGATTTTATAAATATTCCGCTTTATGTGGCTTTTCGGATTAAGCACTTGCTGAGCGTCATGGGAACCGACAAGTGAGGGTATCAGATTATCAGGTTAGACGGAGATGTCGACTGCTTACTTTAAACTCTCCAGAATCTGTGGCAGAATAGTAGCATTCAATTTCTCAGCCGCATTGAAGAAAGCCTTATTAGCGGCATTGGTATAATTCAGATCGATTCCTTTAACCCGGGAGAGTGAATTTTTGTAGATCTCATCACCGCTGCTGCGATCGATCACATTTAAACTCACATCCGCAAAGGTAGTATACATGCCGCTGAATTCGGTTCCCTGGGTGGCTGTGGCTGTCAGGGTCATCTGCCAATCAGCTTGTGACGGCTCATTCACAAAATGGAAACCCTGTTGCATAAAATGGTATTTCAACTTGGGCTCAACCTGCAATTGCTGCAAGACCTCACCATTAAACATCTCAACCGATTCCAGATAAATGGTAGGGTTGCTCACATCAATAATGATGCGGGTGCTGGCTAGGGGCAGAGTCTTGATGATACTGGTCAGGATGGGTGGAAGCTCATCAGCTGTAATAGCCTTCAGGTCGATGGTGGCTTCCAGTATCTGTAGTTTCAGGGCGGAAGTGATGGTGGCGATCTGGACTTCAGCAAACCCCCGACTGCCCGTATTCATGGATCCAATGAGCTCACCAGAACCTTTCTTGAAGTGGATATTCAAAGGTAGGTTTCTCACCGCACTGCCGTTGTTACGTTTGGCATGGATGGTCAATTTATCAGCGATGGGTTTTCCTAATTTTCCGCTGATATTCGTGTTACTGGGCTGGAGCTCAATGTCAGTGACCAAGGTGTAGAGGAACTGATTTAGCTCATTGCTCAGTATCACCGATCGGCCGTCTAATTCTGTTTCCAGGGCCTCATTGAGATAGGGGATCAGGGGCCGGAATGCCTGGACAGAGGCATCAAAGGCCTCCGAAAAATTGCCCAGGGCTGAGGCCGCCTGACCCTTCACGAGAAAATCTACGGCCAACTTCAGGGCCGCCTGGCGTTTTTTGGCCTGAATGGCAGCATAGTGGGCCTTGGATAAGCGATAATAGGCATACTGGGTGTATTGGTCCTGCCAACTGTCCACGAACTCATGACCTTCCAGATCAGCCACAGCCTGAGAACGGGCGGTTGCCAGGTACTCTTCTTCGGTAAACGCACCTTTCTCGATCAGGGTGGTCACAATATCGCTGGTGATGGTCACGGTGATCTGCGAGGCCAGGTCCGCCAGCGCCAGATCCTGGGCACTTTTCAGAGCTGTTGCTCCAAACTGGGTCTTGGAAGCAGATCCGATCCCTATATAATAGTTCGGGTCAATCGGGTGTTCGATGAGCCAGGCTGGTTTTGGACCGCTCAGATCGACCTGGGGAGTTGCTGTTGGCGAGCTGGATGCCCCACACCCCCAGAGCATCAGCAGGGTTGTTGTTACCATTGTCATCGTGAGCATGTTTTTCATAATAACCTCTGAGAATGTCTAAAAAAAATGATGTTCAAAAAATAGTCTGGAGAGCGCTCATTCAAAACGATGAATTCTGAAAACAACCCTAACCGGGCGTCCTTATGGAGGGATATTTCAACTCAACTTTAATCCCGTTCATGGTACTCTCAGTAACCCCGGGTTTCAACCCGGGGGTTCAACGCCCCCATACCACACCACAATTCAGCAACTTCAGACTCCCAAAAAAACAACATCCGTGCGAATCTGTGGCTAAAAAAAATTAACTTCGAACAATTATTAGATTCTCATTTACTTTCTTATGCAGTTCAACTTGGATTGAACTTTGCACTGGCAAATGAGTTAGTGGATTGAGTTATAATAATTCTATATAGAAGAGTGAGGAAAATTGACATGCAGTTTATCGATTTGGCCAAACAACAGCGACTGATCAAGGATGCGCTTGATACGAGGATCCAGGCCGTTTTAGCCCATGGCAAATACATCATGGGTCCCGAGATCAAAGAAATGGAAGCCCAATTGGCAGGGTATATCGGTGTAAAACACTGTGTCAGTTGCTCCTCCGGAACAGATGCCCTGCTCATGCCCCTCCTGGCCTGGGGTATTGGTCCCGGGGATGCGGTCTTCACCACACCCTTCACGTTTATTGCCACAGCAGAGGTGATCCAGCTCCTGGGCGCGACCCCCGTCTTCGTGGATATCGATCCCAAAACCTATAATATCGATCCCGTCCTACTGGACGCAGCCATTGCTCAGGTCATTGAAACCGGTGAACTCAAACCCAAAGTGATCATCCCCGTCGATCTATTTGGTCTCCCGGCCGATTACCCGGCCATCGAAGCCATTGCCAAAAAATATGCTGTCTTGATCCTGGAAGATGCCGCCCAGGGTTTTGGTGGTGAGATCAATGGTCAGAAAGCGGGTAGTTTTGGTCATGCCGCCTCCACCTCATTCTTTCCGGCCAAACCCCTGGGGTGTTATGGCGATGGCGGAGCTATTTTTACCAACGATGATGAGCTCTATGAGAAATTGGTCTCAGTCCGGGTCCATGGTAAGGGTGGTGACAAATACGACAATGTACGCATCGGTCTCAACGGTCGCATGGATACCCTCCAGGCCGCCATTATCCTCGAGAAATTCAGCCTTTTTCCTGATGAGGTAAAATTACGGAATAAAGCCGCCGCCCAGTACAATGCCCTCCTGGCCGATCTGGTCGTGACACCTGCCGTCCCGGATGGCTACACCTCGGTCTGGGCTCAATACTCTATTCTGGCCAGGGACGCCAACGAACGAACTGAACTGCAGGCCAAACTAAAAGCGGCCGGCATTCCATCAGCCGTGTACTATCCCAAACCCCTGCACCAGCAGACCGCTTTTGCCCACCTGAAGGTTCAGGATGGCGATTTCCCCATTAGTGAGGAAATGAGCCAACGCATCTTCAGCCTGCCCATGTATCCTTATATCCCGGAGGAGGATATTCGGAAGATCGCGGATGTGATGAGATAATAGTCGAAAGTCGAAAGTCGAAAGTCGAAAGTCGAAAGTCGAAGGTTATTGAGGCAGAAGGGTTGAAACATTAATGAGAATTGAGCGGTTTGAGGATATTATTGGTTGGCAGAAAGCTAACCTGAATAATTCATAGCCACTAAGTCACGAAGGCGCAAAGTCTTAAAAAATATATGCTTAGCAAAAATTATCACTCACAGATGCAAATAATTCTGTTTAAAATGACCTTGTTCATAACTTTAATAATCTTCGTGGCTTAGTGTCTTTGTAGCAATAATTCATGAATAATGCAGGCTAAAGATCTAACTATCGAAATCTATGGTATTATGAAAGATAGCAGGGACTTTGGATTCAGAGACCAAATTCAAAGAGCATCTGTGTCAATTATGAATAACATTGCAGAGGGGTTTGAGCGGGAGAGTGATGCGGAGTTTAGAAGGTCTTTATTTATTGCCAAAGCTTCCTGTGGAGAGGTGAGGTCCATGTTATATTTGGCCCAGTAATTTAATTACGTAAATGACAATGAATTCACACAACTATCAAAATTGTCAATCGAAATATCCCAAGCAATTTCCGGCTTTATCAAATCACTATCATAGAGTCAAAAGTCGAAAGTCATTGTGTCAGAAGGATTTAACAATTTATGGAAGAATCGAACGCTGCGAGGATATAATATTTGTCACAAAGCAATACACCTTTCCCTGGCAAGCTTTTCGACTTTCGACTTTC
>JAJRSW010000066.1 GCA_024278595.1 Fidelibacterota bacterium
AAAACATAAATAAGGCGGACAAGATTTCGTTGATGGTTAAGAGACCACTCAACGTGGTGATGCCCATATTGTCAAACTATCTCAAAGCTAAAATCAAACCACCCGCTATAAACCATTACTTATTTTTCTGTTTCTATAACAATGATTAGGCGGTCTTGCATAAGATGAACGTTTGACCATAACGTCCCGAATAAACAGTTTTTAATTGTTTCTGTAAATATCTGACTTTCATAAATCTAGATCTGTTTCTCTTTGATGATGGGATTTTATCTTGACCGTATAAAGTGAGATCATTTTTCATCATCGTCAGAGTCATCAGTCTCAATGGCATTGTGCAAATCATCCATGGGACTTCTAACACCTGCTGGACCCCGATTCAATACATGAGTATAGATCATTGTAGTCTTAACATCCTTGTGACCCAACAACGATTGAACAGTACGAATATCATATCCACCTTCAAGTAAATGTGTAGCAAATGAATGCCTGAAGGTATGACACGTGATGTGCTTGGTCAAGTCACATTTCGCTACAGAAAGTTTAATTGCACGCTGTATCACTGTCTGATCAACATGATGCCGACCCTCCTTCCAGGTTTTACGATCAACCCAACGCGACTGCTGAGGGAATACCCATTGCCATCTCCATTCTCGGGGTGCATTTAGATACTTCCTGCCCAATGCCTTGGGAAGCACAACCGATCCCCAACCATCAGATAAATCCTGCTCATGTACATGTCTTACATCCTTTAAATGATTTCGCAATCTAGTTTTCAATGTCCTGGGTAACATCACAATTCTATCCTTGTTTCCTTTTCCACTCCTGATAGTGATCTCGTTCCTGCTAAAATCAACCTCCTTAACTCGTAATCTTAAACATTCAGATAAACGCATTCCTGTCCCATATATGAGCTCTACCAATAGCTTATCCCTACCTTGCAATTGGCTAAGCACTATGGCAACTTCATTTCTGGACATTACTACCGGGACGCGCACAGATTTACGCGCACGAACCAAGTTGCCCAGATCACCTATTTCTAGCTCGAGAACACGTCGATATAGGAATAAAATAGCAGCGAGAGCCTGGTTCTGAGCTGATGATCCGATCTTCTTTTGAATGGCCAAATAACTTAAGAATTCATTGATCTCCGGCTCAGCCATATCCCTTGGATGTTTAAATTCGTGAAACCGGATATACCTTAACACCCAGTTCGAGTAGATTTCTTCTGTCCTATGGCTGTAATGCCTGGATCTCAAGGCAGCATGTAGCTGATCCATTAATTTTGGTTCTCTTGGATGTTGTACGAACATAAAGATATCACTCCCGTTTAATTTCTGGACACACTAATTATTGAAAGTGTGTCACCGTAGATAGTGGATGTTAGTTGTGAGATGTTTTATTGTTTTTGAACTGGTTCGCTTGTCAAATCTAATCAATTGCAAGCTGTATTTCAAGCCTCTTCAATTAGCCTGAATAATTCATAGCCACGAAGTCACGAAGGCACAAAGGTTTAAAAAATATATGCTTAGCAAATATTATCCCTCACAGATGCAAATAATTCTGTTTAAAATGATCTTGTTCATAACTTTAATAATCTTCGTGGCTTAGTGTATTCGTGGCAATAACTCAAGAATAATGCAGGTTAGATAATTCAACCTATTCCGATGGGCATTATAATAAAAATTATTCACCCTGTCCTTGAATCCTGGTGCTGAGTACAACATCCGGATCTCCAACAAGGCCGCCACTGTGAAACTCTATGGGGTCTTTGACAAGTGATTTACAACCGAGACAGTGACCAGTACTAACTTCTGTACAGATTGCTTAAAATCATGAGACCCATCTTTGCATAAGTGATACCCAGATTTCCGGCGGCAGCATTGAAGTCGGGCGCCATTTCCAGGGCCTGTCTGAAATATCCAGTCGCGTTTGCATAGCGCTTAGCTCCTGATCCCCCATGGGCTTGATATCCATGGCTTCACTGTTCTTACCTGGATCCGAGAGCCTGATCAACCAAACAGGTTCATTCACACCGGTAACGAGTGACTTTCTTTCGGCTAATTAATGAAACAAAAACTTAAGCTGAATAATTCATAGCCACTAAGTCACGAAGGCACAAAGTTCTAAATAATATATACTTAGCAAAAATTATCCCTCACAGATGCAAATAATTCTGTTTAAAAGGACCTTGTTCATAACTTTAATAATCTTCGTGGCAATAATTCATGAATAATGCAGGTTAAATATTAGGCACTTATTTTTCGCTGAATAGTTACCCAAAACTAATAATATCAGGAAGGCCAAAAGGACATAAGGTATTTCAATACTCCGAAAATTGAACATAGCCTCAGAAAGCATACCTCTGGCAGATTGCAAATAGTTTTGGAGCGTGAGAAAGGGTGTAAAAATCAATGGGAGCACATAGAGCAGCAGGTGTAATTCAGGATTGGTGATATGTTTATTCAAAGTGCCCATATTTCAGTTATGGAGAGGCTTTCTCCGGTCTGGGTTAGCTCCCATGGATCATCCCCCACAGATGTTTGTTTTGGTTAAGCATAATTTGGGATAATATTGGACCAGCCCAAGGATTTTATTCTACAGGTCTAATTTGTTTCATTGGGAATGGAATAATATCTTAATCGGTTTAATCGGTTTGAAGATGTCTCGGTCAGGTTAATTTAGTCCCATCTTTATCGCTCAATAGTTGTGATCAAATCCTTTAGGAGGCTCCTTTTGTTTCGATCAATTGCGTATCTTGTTTTCTGTGGCTGCCTGATCAATGCCTGTGTGACTGATCAACCTGACCAGGTGGATCAACTTTTTAAGAAATATCAAGATCTAAACCCTGGAGCAGCCATCATGGTCATCCACCACGGTGAAGTCGTTTTGAGTAGAAGCTACGGCCTGGCTGACCTGGAACGCCAGATACCGGTTTCCGATTCGAGCAATTTCCGTCTAGCCTCCACCACCAAGCAATTTACCGCCATGGCCGTCCTCCAGCTCATGGATCAGAATAAATTGAATTTTGACACAAAGCTGCGGTCAGTCTTTCCAGAATTTCCCGATTATGCTGATCCCATCAATTATGGTCAACTGCTGCACCATACTGCTGGACTCATCGATTATGAGGATCTCATTTCGGATACTGCAGTCGTTCCCGTCCTGGATGCTGATGTTCTGGTCTTACTATTAGGTCAGGATAGTACTTATTTTAAGCCTGGTACTGAGTACAGTTATAGCAATACGGGTTACTCTATTTTAGCACTCTCGGTTGAAAGGCTTTCCGGTCTCAGCTTCTCCGACTACCTCAAGCAAAATATTTTTGATCCACTTCAGATGAACGGTAGTCTGGCTTATGTGAAAGATTCACCAAGTTTTCCGAATCGCGCCCTGGGCTATCTGGTGGCAGCTGACATCATTTCATTCAGTGATCAAAGTATGACCTCTGCCGTGCTGGGTGACGGCGGGATCTATTCATCCTTGCGAGATATGTATAAATGGGATCAAGCTTTGTATAGTACCCGACTTTTGTCTCAGACTTATCTGGATTCGGCTTTCAGCCCCTGGTTAGAGAACTATGGTTGCGGATGGCGTATCGAAGACTATCGTGGCAAAGAGCGTATCAGTCACACCGGCAGTACCTGTGGTTTCAGATCTGATTATATGCGTTTTCCGGCTGATGGTTTTTCAGTCATAGTGCTGACCAATCGTCGCGAACCAGGCGTCCAATATCTGGCCGAAGCACTGACTGATATTTACCTTTTCAAGGATAAATAAGATCGCGCAATACTTGATGGCTTACTTGCAGGTAATCCTGCCAATCTAACCTGAATAATTCATAGCCACTAAGTCACGAAGGCACAAAGTTTTAAAATATATATGCTTATCAAAAATAATCACTCACAGATGCAAATAATTCTGGCTATAATGACCTTGTTCATAACTTTAATAATCTTCGTGGCTTAGTGTCTTCGTGGCAATAATTTATGAATAATGCAGGCTAAGTTTAAGGAGAACTTTTTTTATGCTGAGATCAACTGAAAATGGGATGATGGGTAGGCTCAGACTGGTTTGTTTACTATTCCTTATATCATTTATTAGTGCCTAGACCTATGACCCACAGACGGGAGAGATCATTCCCTCTGCTTTGGATACTTTGACATCCCCAGCTAAAAGGACAATGTTCGATCCAGTAACCGGCGAGCTTATTGTTATTCCAAGTCCCTGCGAGCTAATTCGGCGCTGAATTAGTTTGAGTCAAGCTGGGGTGAGAAGCTCTCTTCAAGTTCGACACCCAAGCCATCAGCCATTCGATTTACGAAGCCAAAATAGGCGGTAATGGCACATATATCATGGATTCCACGGTCATCAAATCCCACCGACCTTAAGCGCTCCACCACAGCATTATCAATCTTAGCTGGTGTGTTTGTCAGGCAAACAGCATATTCTAGAATGGTTCGATCGGTCCGATCCAAACGGTCTGATGTACCGGTTTTAACCAGATCCATTATGAGCTGATCCTGATCCAATTTAATGACATTATTTGAGTTTAGAAGCCTGCGGAGACCCGCTCCGTGATGGGCAATTCAGTAGTGGCACTCATTTTCAGCAGAAACAACGACGGCAATTAGCTCGCGTTGAATTCGGCTAAGCGGGCTCGAACCGTACATCAATTCTTTGTAGAGAGCAAGGTGCATTTTCAACAGTTTGCTATGAACGCTGTGGATCTGGAGGATGTGATCATTGTCAGACACGCGATCCTCCGCCGGTTGATCCTTAGCAGAAATATATTTTATAAATGCCATCTGAACTCCATTGGTTTGCCTATCCTGCGAGTTATTGCATGAGTCAGTATAGTTCTCACACTGAACAATCGCAATAGTGGAAGACGAATCAAAGTCGCTGATCCTGATCTATTATCGCGGTGGCTGGTGACCATACTGCACACTACAGTTGGGTCAACTGTCTGAAATCGAAAATAGGATCCTTGAATTAGGTTATAAAATTGTGGCGGTCAGTCCTGATCGTCCAGCGGTTTTGACTGAAACCATTGATGCTCAAGACCTGCCCTATACACTATTGTCTGACAGTAGCATGGCGGGTGCCAAAGCGCTGGGTATTGCCATCAGATTCAATTCTTTAAAGGTTGCAGCCTACAAATTGAATGGTCAGGACATTGAAGCATCCTCGGGTGAAAAGCATCACCTGATCCCAGTGCCTACGGTGCTGATCGTGGATCAGACTGGGATTGTTCGTTTTGTCCATACGGACCCCAATCATCGTAAACGCTTAGACGCCCAGGAACTCCTGCGGGTGGCCAGAATATTGGTATCATCGCCAACTGATGGATGATGGCTGTATCGATTAGCAGTTGAGAACGGGCTTATAACCCGTTCTCATTTTTTCCTTGTTGTTTAATCATCAGGTTGAGACCCGGTGGCACTGATAATTGCCAAGGCAGTAATCAAGTTGCTGGGGTTAAATATCCCACCATAATTCATGGCCAGCCTGATGTATGCAGTTGGTTGGCTACCATCAGGGAATCAGACCAAGTGCCAATGGGCCAACCAAGTCTTAATCTAAATATATCCCAGTCCGGTTGTGCGATCGCCAGTCGGGCATTCATGTCAGGTTTGCTTGATTCACAGGTTGATTGGCCTATCTTCACCTACTGGAATAGAAACAGTCCTAAGGAGTTGCCATGGAGTGGAGAGCGAGTCATATATTGGTCAAAAACAGAAACTTAGCCAATGACCTATATCAACGGCTGCAAAAAGGAGCCCGGTTCGAACAGTTGGCCAAGGAATACTCCACCTGCCCAAGTAAATCCAAAGGTGGTGATCTGGGCTGGTTCGGCAGCGGACAGATGGTAAAACCCTTTGAGGAAGCTGTCCAAAAAATACCCCGGAGCCGTCCCTCAAAACCCGTATCGACCCAGTTTGGATTTCATATCATTAAAAAGACTGGCGAACGATGAGCAATCAGTTCGAATCATATCGGCATCGGACGCGGGCCATCATTTTTCTTATGTCTGCGGCAATCACCTGCATCTACGGTAGAAAAAAAACCCTGATCATTGATCATTCATTCGGTGATGGCTACTTCTGTGTATTAAAAGGACAGAAAAAGGTTCCTCAAAGTGAGTTGGACACCATCGTCAAACGGATGCAGGAATTGCAGGATAAGTATCACCGGATCAAGATCAGACCAGCCAAAGCCGATGATTGGAAACACCTGCATACACCAAGAATTCGCTCGTCACGACCACCTGTACTCATTCTAGACAAACATCTTTCAGCTTCATATGAATTCACAAATCTGGATCTGGCTGCCTTGCCAAATTATACGATCACCCCCTACAACCATGGATTTCTGCTTCGTATGGGCGAAAATGGTAGTGAGGTAAGCCCCTTCAAGGATGCTCCAAAACTGTTTCAAATGATGAAAGAACACGAAAAATGGGGGCGCATCCTGAAGGTCTCATCCATTCCACAGTTGAACGAACAGATTATGGAGATGGGTTTCAAAAAATTAATCTGGGTGGCCGAAGGACTGCATGAAAAACGCATTGCCGCCCTGGCCGATGACATCAGCTCCCGCAAGGGTACCAGAGTGATCTTCGTAGCCGGTCCCTCCTCTTCTGGAAAAACCACTTTTACGAAACGACTCGCCATCCAATTGGCGGTAAACGGGATCCAATCCCGCTACCTCTCCATGGATAACTATTTTCTGGATCGTGAACTTATTACTCCCCAGGTTGATGGTACCCTGGATTTTGAAAATGTAGATTGTCTTGATATGCAGGCACTCTCCCGGGATATCAAGCAACTGATCGATGGGCAGCCCGTATTTAAGCGCAGCTATGATTTCGTAAATGGCAAACAAGAAATCTTAAATGATACCTTCTGGTTAAATGATGGCGAAGTGCTGATCTTCGAAGGCATCCACGGTTTAAACCCAATTATTCACCAGGGCATGCCAGAAAAAAGTTATTATCAAGTGTATATAAGTGCATTAACCCAGCTTAACATTGATAATACCCATCCAGTCTCCACTTCTGATGGTCGGCTAATTCGTAGGATTGTCAGGGACCATCGCTACCGCGGCTATAGTGCCAATGAGACCATAAAGCGCTGGAATTCGGTCCGGCATGGTGAATTGCACAACATCTTCCCCTTCCAGGAAGAAGCGGATATGATGTTCAACTCAGCCTTGATCTATGAACTCTCAATTCTCAAGCGTTATGCCTTGCCCCTCCTGCGCGCTGCGACAAAAAATACAGTTCGGGACCGACTGATCACCCTGCTTTCATTATTTCACACCATCCCTGATCGACATGTACCAGGGACCTCCATACTACGAGAATTTATTGGAAAAAGTTATTTTACCTATTAAAGTTGATGACCTGGCAAAAAGTATTTGGAAAAACATAGAATATACTCTACGTATAATAAATACTATTACTTATGACAAATACGCCTAAACCTATAAATAACAACACTCTGCGTCATTTCGACAGGCGGTTCCTGAGCTCAGTCGAAGGGCTCAATGCAACGCTCTGCG
>JAJRSW010000067.1 GCA_024278595.1 Fidelibacterota bacterium
AGGCACCTGTGTCATTTTTGCCACCCACAAGGAACATATCCTCAAACAGGAGCCGGCCAGAACCTTATCCATCCTGGCGGGCGAGATCATCGAGGATTACCAGCGGTGAAACTAGGCTATATCATCCGTGAGGGAATTATTGGGATCCGCCGTGCCATCTTCCCCTTTATGAATTCTGTTTTTTCGGTGACCATCTCCTTGGTGCTGGTTGGTGTTGGCGTTCTGGCAGTCGATAACGGACTCCAATATCTCGGTGATCTACAGGCTGATTATGATCTTGAAATATTTATTGACAGCGATGCAGGTGAGAGTCAGAAGCGTGAACTGGCCAAGGACATCACTGAATATCCTGGTATTATTCGTATGGAATATCTCTCAAAGGAAGATGCTGCCGCACTCTACAATGCTGAATTTGGTGAGGATGTACTTTCCCTATTGGATGACAACCCTTTACCCAGCTCGTTCCGGGTAACATTTGACGAGAATCATTTGTCTGCGAGCTATATTCAATCCTTCATCCAGGCTGTAGAACGTTTTGAGACAGTTGATGAAGTGATGTTCAGAAAAGATCTCTTTGACCGGGTCCAGGGTATCCTGAAAGCCATCTATCTGGTAGCTGCCGCTGCCATTTTTTTAATTATCCTGTCCACCGTGTTTCTCACCGCCAATAATCTGCGTCTCATGATCCTGGCCCGCTACGAATTTATCGAAACGGTGCGACTACTGGGTGCCAGTGACCTCATGGTGAAGGCCCCCTTTTTCCTGGAGGGTGGTATACTGGGATTTATTGGTGGCATTCTGGCCGTGCTTACTATTGCCGGTTTTGAGTGGTCCCTGGCCTATGCTCATATCATCGATCTTCCCGTTCGGGTCATTGATCACCCGGAGCTTATCATTGGTTTACTCTTATTCGGGGTGAGCCTGTCCTCTCTGGGTGTTTTAAAGGCTGTTCGACGCATGCTACGCTTTGTTGCCTAATTTAGCTTATCCCTTACAGAGTAACTCTTCCAGCATTTAATACCTTGTTTTAAAAGGGGTGCAAAATTATTATGTTTGGCGATGAAATACATGAATGAGCATACTGGCAGTGATCTTAAATCCAGAGAGGAAAAAGTCCTCAAGTGGTTGGTCAGAGATTATGCAGTCTCAGGACTACCAGTGGGATCGTCTCGGCTGGTATCCATGGACTATTTTCAGGTGGGATCAGCCACACTCCGGTATGTATTAAGTGACCTGGAATCAGCTGGCTATCTTTTACAGCCTCACACATCGGCTGGACGGATCCCCACAGAAAAAGGCTATCGGTATTTTGTCGATCGGCTCATGCAATCGGTTCTGCCCGAGCGCGAACTGCTTGATAGCTATGCAGCCCGCATTGATGATATCAGTCAGGACCTGGACCAGTTGATCAAGAATACGGTTCAATTTCTGGGGGATATGTCGCATGCTCTGGTGCTCATGTCAAAACCCCAGGAACAGGCTACCCGGATACGATCCCTGGCACTCCATGAGCTGGATCAGGATCGGATCCTCCTGATCGTCCATATGTCCTTGGAGCAGGTCAAGACCATTGCCTTCGAATTGGAGAGTCAATTATCGCGAACTGTTCTGAGAGAAGCTGAGCATATACTCAACGATCTCTTTGCTAATACGGATCTGGAAGCAGTTCAACAATTAGTTCAGGACGGTACAACTGATGTAGCCAGAAAAAACCCCATTATCGATCAGATACTGAAACAATTTAATGTAGTCTTATCCGGCGATACAGCTGAAGATTATCGTATATACGGGGCGCATCAACTGCTGCACTATCCTGAGATCGCAGATCCCATGATTTTTGAATTTCTGCTTGAAGCTATCGATAAGCATAGTTTACCACGTTATCTGCCAACCCCCCTGAGGACGGGAAAACCTAGTATCCTGATTGGGGGAGAATTGGGCCAGGCAATCTTTAAGAACATGTCGCTGGTCTCAATTGCCTACAATGGCAAGGGCTGCAGTGGGGAGATCCATATACTGGGTCCCACGCGAATGGCTTATGAGAAAGTTATCGGACTGGCAGAATTTACTGCAAATAAAATGAAGACCTTAATCAATACAAAATATTCAAAGTGAAATGACTGAAAAATCAAATAAAAAAAGTAGCGCCCGCAAGGGTTCGGCCCAAAAAACGACTACCAAACAGCGTTTAAGCGGCAAAGAAAAGGCCCTGGCCAAGACCATCGCCGAATATGAAGCAAAAATAGAGCAACTCCAGAGTGATCTTGATGATCAGCAGGCAAGGGTACAGGCTGCTGAAGAAAAAATGCTGAGAGTCGTAGCGGAGTACGAGAATGGTAAAAAGCGACTTGAGCGGGAGAAAGCCCGCTCACTGACTTTCGCCAAAGATCGGGTCCTTATGGGTCTCTTTCCCATCATCGATAACCTTGAGCGTTCGGCCAAATATGAGGACGAAAATGCTACTGAAGAATCAAAGCAGCATGGTGTCAACCTCGTATTGGAGCAGATAAAAAAATATCTCATGGTCACTGATGGGGTCGAAAGTTTTGATCCGCTGGGCAAAAACTTCGATCCTGAATTTCACGAAGCCATGGCCATGCAGCCTGCCGAAGATCAGGATTCCGGTATCGTTATCGAAGTTTTTGAAAAAGGCTATAAAGCTGGTGATCGCGTCCTCCGGGCCGCCAAAGTCGTGGTTAGTCAATAATTATGGCGAAACGTGACTACTATGAGATTCTGGGGCTTGCCAAAGGGGCCGGCAAGGATGAGATAAAAAAATCCTACCGTAAGATAGCCATGAAATATCATCCGGATAAAAATCCAGGCGATACTGCCGCCGAAGCAAAGTTTAAGGAAGCAGCGGAGGCCTACTCGATCCTCAGCGATGAACAAAAGAAGGCCCATTATGATCAATATGGCCATGTCCCTGAGGGCGGAATGGGTGGTAACCCCTTTGATGGGTTCAGTGGTGGTGGTATTGGAGTAGATCTTTCAGACGCACTGCGGATTTTCATGGAAGGCTTTGGTGGCGGAGGTGGTCTGGGTGATATCTTTGGTGGTGGCTCTCACAGTAGGGGTCGAGCCCGAGGTGCTGATCTTAAGGTAAAACTGCCCCTCACGCTGGAAGAGATCGCAACCGGCGTTACCAAAAAAATTAAAGTTAAAAGATATGAACAATGTACGGAGTGTAGCGGCAGCGGCGCTCGAAAAGGTACTGGTAAATCGACCTGCTCGGCCTGCCATGGTCGGGGGGAAGTACAGCAGGTCTCAAGATCCATGTTTGGCCAGTTCGTGAATATTCAACCCTGCTCCAATTGTGATGGAACAGGTGAGGTCATCGAACATCCCTGTCGGACCTGTCGCGGTGACGGGCGAGAGCGGCGTGAATCAGTGGTTTCGGCCAAGATCCCGGCCGGAGTACATTCCGGTAATTATATGACCCTGCGAGGTGAGGGAAATCAGGCCCGGCGTGGCGGTCAGGCCGGTGATCTCATTATTCTCATCGATGAACGAGAACATGAACTCTTTATTAGAGATGATGATAATATCTATTTGGAGATCGTTTTGAACATGGCCCAGGCGGTTATGGGAACTGAACTTGAAATTCCCACGCTTACCGGTAAGGTCAATTTGAAAATACCGGCTGGTTCTCAGTCTGGGAAATTACTGAGATTACGCGGCAAGGGAATTCCACGTTTAAACAGCCGAATTGTCGGTGATCAAATGGTGAAGATTCAGGTCAAAACACCCCAGAAACCAAGTAAGCAGGAGCGTGAGATCTATCAACGTCTGGCTGACTATTATGGTGGACAACGTACGGGTGACAGTATCTTTAGAAAAATTAAATCCTTACTATGATGAAGCAGGAAACTTGCTAAATTTCACCCGCCAAGAACGCATTGTAATCTATTTTTTAATTGTCACGCTGGGGCTTGGCGCCGTCCTTAAATTAGTCCGCAACCGAAACCTTGACACTAATTTGAGACCAACACGTTTTTATGAGGAAGAGCAACGCTTTAAAGAGATCTCAGCCCAGATCAATTCAACTGGGTTGATGACGATCATTGAAAGTTCTGATGAGACCGATCCAGCAGGGGTGGAGATCACTGAGCCCAAATCTGTCTCTTCTGCGGCTGGATCGGCCAAAGTCAATATCAACACTGCTGCAGAGTCCGAGCTTACTGAACTACCAGGTATCGGACCTGCCATAGCAAAACGGATTAAAACTTATACGGATTTGAATGGTCCTTTTAAGAATAAAGCAGAGATCGTCCTCGTAAAGGGGATCGGAGAAAAATTATATGCCCGCATTGAGGGCTTAGTTACGCTAGAGTAATCCAGGAGGACTCGTGATTAAAAACGTTTTTGACAACCATAGAACCAATGCCATAGTCATTGCTATCCTGACCATACTGTTTATTAGCGTGATCTACTTTCCAAAATCAATCTGGGATTATGAAGCCGAACTCCGTGACGAATCGCGCTTTCGGATGAATACGGTCAGTCTGGCCGAAAAACTACACTACCAATTGGTCAAAAACTATACAGCCGACACTGAACAGCTGGTCACTGTAGTAAACAATGTGCGAGACAGCTTGCTGGCCGCAGAGAATGATACAGGGTATAGTTTCTATGGTCATCAAAGTATTGCTTTGGCCGGTAAATCGGTCACAGTTAACTATTCAGATGAATATCGTAAGTTTTATGAGGACGAGCATTTAAAGTTATTTAAGCATCTCGAACCAAACCACTATATGGATTCCAAGTCGATCAATCTCCTCCTTGACACGATCAAAACGCTCTTCGATAAAGGCAATTATTCAGGAGAGCAAACACTTGAGCTGGATAGTGTCGCCCTGGATTTTTTCGTTTCAGACAAATATGATATTCTTTATCAGAACATTAAAACTTCTATGTTCAATGCACTCACAGGTAGCTTTACAAAATATCCTGAGTTCTCAAATCCACTGGTGGATACGGTTTTGGACAGTATCAAGGCGAATCCTGAATTAATTGGCCGAACAGATTTCAGCGGCATTTATGATGAACCCGTGCGAATTGATTTTATTATTCCCTTCAAATTTGCGGAAAACCTTGAGAAGACCAAACTGGCCCTGAAAAAACAATTTGTCATTGACCCTTATGACTCGGTTACCTATGGGGATACCTTATATAATATGGCACTGGCTGAGTTCATGATTCAGAATGATACACTTGAGTTCATGCCGGAACTATTGACGCTTATGTACACGGACACCAGTGAGGAAGTTATCGAGATCCCGGTTGAGGTCAAAGTCGAAGACATGCATACCGCTTTGGCGAAACGTCGAAATATCCTCTACACCATGTTGACCGGGTACGCGGAACCCAGTGAGTTCATTGCCAATCAGGTCATAAACGTTGCTCTGGATTCTTTGAATTCTCCTAATGCCGGAATTGATTCTATCCACCTGGATATTGATGTTTCGGAGGCGGTTTTCAACATAAATATTCATAATAACATTATTGATTATTTCCACACCGTCAGTCTGGACCAGGCCTATTATAAAACAGCTGTCAATTTGAGTGATTTGGACTGGAAGCAGGCTGCTGTTGAAGTCGTGGAATCTGTTGCTACCAGACTCAAACAATATTCAGATTTTCACAACTGGCAGGTCGTAAAAGTTGAAGCCGATACCTTCTATGTAAATATCGCTGATGATTTCCTGCGTAGATATGATGATATGAACCTGGCTTTATACGAAAAACTCACGGGTGAATTTAGTAATGTGTTCGATTTTACTTTCAAGGTTGTAAATGAAGCAGAGCACCTGGCCAGTGTGGATACCCTGCAGTGGAGCGGCGCTCAGGTCATCGAATTTGAACCTGATACCATCCTCGTTGATGTATTTCCCCTCTTTCTTGAAGAATACAAAAATACCTTTACCATCAGCCGCGATACAGTTGTTCAGGCCGATGACAGTACCTTTATGGGTGTCTATGATCGTTATCGGATTGGCGTCACTCAGGAATTCTCCATGGACTCGCTGGATTTCCTCGTGGCAGCCGATAATTCTGTCTATCGCTATATTTTTGAAGGGGCCGATAGTGTCCGCTCCATGAATGTGCTGGAAAAGAGTGATACAGCTAGAGTGGAGCAGGTTTTCTCCGGTATGGATACCTATGTCATGATCTTTTCTGATGACAGTGTGATGGAGAATCTTTATCGTATAACCGATGAATTCGCCGCTTTTGATTCCATCCAGGTCGATAGTCTTTTCGTGGTTTCCGATGAATTTGTGGTAGGAGAACAGGAAAAGGATCTGTTCATGGCCAAAGACTCCTTTGGCGGGTGGCTGGATACCCTGATCGAAAAGAAGTATGTTAAAAAACAATTGTACACCAGCTACCAGCTTTCTCCGGAGCACACCCGTTGTCCAGTGACCGGTCTTCCATTCCGGGTCACGGTTCGCTACAATGTCCATCAGATCATTGAATCGCCAATCGTAACACCCATTGAGACCCGCCGCTATCTTTTCTTTACTCAACTGGATTCGAGTCATGGCAGTATTGAAGATGGTGAAGAAAGTTGGGCAAAATAAAAACAGGCTGAGATCTTATGCTGGCTATCCATATTTCGTATGACACCCTGAAATACGCCCAACTGGTAAATTTTAAGGGAACCCCGTTCATTGAGAGTTTGGGGAAAATAACCCTGAAAGATGGCCTATTAATCCCGGATACCACCAACACCGAAGTGATTCGAAGTCTGGCCGATCAGATCTCAAATATTAAAAGTTCGGCAGAATTCCCGGATAACTCAACCCATATCGTCATCGATAGTGACTGGTTCCCACTCCTGGTTCATGAAATTGATGGGGCCATGAATGATGTAGATCGAGATAAATTTCTTAAATGGCGTCTTGGTGAGATGCTGGAGAACGCCCAGTCACAGTATACACTTATTCACCAGGAGCTGAGTCAAACACAGGCCAGCAGCGTCAAATTTCTTTCACTGGGAATTCCACAATCCTTTGATGACTGGCTGGATCGGGTCATAGCCCCCTCAGAGCTGAAAATAAATAATGTGATCCTTGATATCCAGGCCATTGGGGATATGCTTACAGCCAGCGGGCAACTCGATCCTGAGGGCGGCCTTCAGGTGGTTATGGAAAATAAAGAGAATGCCATTGCCTGTCACCTCTACCAGGGACAGGAATTCAGTGGGCTTTTCCGTGCCGCGTTGAATTGGGACTTTAAGATTACTATGGACCATGTACGGGGTGATCTGAAGCTCATCACTGAGGTTAAAACAGCTATTGAACAAGCCCTTATGGGTAAGCGAGACCCGGAGAATGTGCTAACCAATCTATTCTATTTTAATTCTACGGGCGATACTGCAGTTCTTAGTAACCTGGGTAATTATGAGTCGTGTTGTCAGAGCCTTGATCTGGTGGATCACTTTAATTTCAGGGATCCGGATTTTGATAATATTGATGAATATGCTGTGGTGTTGGGAGCTCTGAGTTTAGAGATACAGGAGCGTTTCGGTGAAGATTGATCTAAGAAAAGACCGAGGTATTCTTGGATCCAGTAAATTTTTCGTTGCCAAATCCGGTGCCCCAGAAAAATCAGACGATGAACTCATCATTGAGACCTTACGTCGCCGACATTCCGGTGGTAGTGATGAGCCCCAAGTTGAACAAGTTCAAAATGAGCCGACAGAACCACAAAAAACAGCTCTGAAATCTAATCGTAATCCGCTAAGAGAGTTGATCCTGCTCCTGCTTATGCTCAGCTCCATCGCTTACTATCTGAATGATAAAAGTCTACTGATACCCTCCATTGATGTGGTCAAAGGGTATTGGATGGATGTGGTTGGTATTACGCCGGACGAGGCAGTCGATCTAGACTACCCAGACTACTCAACCTACGATACTTTGGATGTTGAAGGGATTATGACTGATGAAATGTTTGAACAACTCATGCCGGTAACTGAGGATATTGCTGCTCTGGCTGATTCCTTAGGCTCACTTGCACCTGAGAGTTTGTTCGTTGATACGCTTTCATTGCCTGGCACAATGGATACGATACCAGACTATCTAGCGGTTGCAGAAAATCCAATAATGCTATCTGATGATGATCTAACCATTATCAATAATCGTTCACTGCTACTCATGTTAACTGAAATGATCGGCGTTATTCCGGAAGATATCGGGGATGCCCATTTGTTTCTCAAACGTGATGCGCTTAGAATGACTGCCCCTCAGGGCGACGTTTGGGTTACCCAGATGAAATCGATCCTTGATAAATTCGTTCTAGGAAGTTTCACTGAGGATTATAGCGCTGGAAATATAAAAATCTCCAGCAAGTTTGAGATCATCATGAACGCTGAGCAGGATTTTGAAGCTCAGGTGATGGATGAGATGCGGCTGCTGGATGTTCTGGCTCATCCCTTTAATGATTATCTCCAACAAATTATTATAGATCTGGCCAGGGGTGTTGATGATAATCCGGCAAAATTTACCTTTGCCGGGTCCCCACAGGAGATGCAATATATATTGTTTTCCTGGGCAGAGACTCGCAGCAATTACCTACTGAGATCTGTTGATATCATATTTGAGAACAATCAATTAAATCTAACTTTCGAAGTTATCTTTTTTAACTATACCCCATGACACGTATTATAGCCGGGGAGTGGAGAGGTCACTCTCTGCCTAAGCTGAGAGGGGGATCCGTTCGGCCCACCACGGACCGGGCACGCACTATCCTGTTTGACACACTTCGGGATGTCAGAGAAATGACCGTTCTGGATCTATACAGTGGTACCGGAGCCCTGGGTTTTGAGGCGCTTAGCCGTGGAGCCCGTTCAATGGTTTCAATTGACTCGGACCGGAATTATATCCGGCAGCAAAAGATCTGGATCGCGAAGCATCAAAAACCATTTTCCGCGTACATTGGTGATGTAAAGATTATTTTGCGTAAACTGAAAGCCACTTTTGATCTCATTCTGGCTGACCCGCCCTACGCCGAAGACCTCTCGCCAGAGGTACTGACGCTCATCGAACAACATTCTGCATCTGGAACAATCTTTGTCTATGAGAGGAATAAAAGAAGTGAAAGCCCGCTAGGTTCGCAGCTTTTTGAACTGGTGAAGGAAAAAGTGGTTGCAGAAACAAGAATTCAAATATATAAGGCGCAGTGAATATGAAGAACCGTTTAGCAATTTATCCCGGCACATTTGATCCCATCACTCTGGGTCATTTGGACATTATCGAACGCGCAGTTTCGATCTTTGATGAAGTGGTTGTATCGGTGGGGCGAAATATTGGCAAGCAGCCGCTATTTTCTGTCGAAGAACGGATCGAGATGATCCAGAAGACCACCGCTCATCTTGATAATGTCAGGGTGACTTTTTTCGATGGTTTGATCGTTGATTATGCTCGACAACTAAATGCAAAAGCCATGATCCGTGGTCTGCGAGCCATGTCTGATTTTGAATTTGAATTCCAGATGGCTTTGGTCAATCGTACGTTGCATCCTGACCTGGTACAAGTTTTTTTAATGCCTCATGAAGCCTATACCCATCTGAATTCTACCATTGTCAGGGAAGTATCGAGTTTCAATGGTGATATCAGCCCCTTTGTAACGCCTTATGTCGCTGAAGTTCTTCATAAAAAATTTCATCGATAAACTGAAGTATAAAGAACTAGCAATGCCAACCTACGAATATGAATGTTTAAGCTGCGGCACTCACTTTGATGCCTTCCAGAAAATGTCTGATAATCATCTGGACAAGTGCATTAATTGTCAGGGAAGTGTCCGGCGGGTGGTTAGCGGTGGCAGTGGGCTGATCTTTAAGGGTTCCGGTTTTTATATCACTGATTATGCCAAGGGCCAGGGAAAATCCAGTCCAGAAGCCAAAACATCTGATTCTTTAAAGACCAAATCTGATAGCAAGTCCGCTGTTAAGAAACCCGCTATAAAATCCTAATTTAGTATACATGGGGGGATGATCACGCTTTCCCATGAGATGCTTCGTACCCGTGTAAAGTGTCATGCTTCGATAAACTTCAGGAAGACACGCATGGGGTGTCACACTGAGCTCGTCGAAGTGTTCTCGAAGGAATTAATATTTAGTTTAATACCTAAAAATCCCACGTTCTTGTCCCAAATATTGCCTGCGGACTTTTTGCCCCAGCTTGCCCAGTATGTCTTGTAGTTGGTTGGAATTCTTGAAATTGAAATAATTGAGCCGATGTCCGAATGTGTTCTCATCAATATGACTGTTGATGCCCAGCAGTTCTTGGATCATCCGGTCTTTTGTAAACTCACTGAAATGACTGAGCCTTTTGAAATCTGCTAAATAACCATAGATAATACTTTTGAATATCGTGCTCGTATCATACTTCGTTTTGGAGCCAATTGACAGGTCGATGCCATTTTCTACAGATTTATCGAATGATAACTGCTTTGTCAAAAAATGATCAATTGGCAAAATACCTGTTCGATGTTTTTTATTAACCCAGGTTTACCACAGATGTGGTGTAAGTGTAGTAATAACAGTTTAGTCATAAATTTTATGGTCACTACAGCTTTAGTTTTCCGTTTTCTGCATAGCAAGCGGGGTAAGTTTAATATTTAAAGCGTTGTAGATACTCCTGTGGAATAGCTCAGGATCAGAGCACTGACGAATGTGTATTCTTTGTCCATCCTC
>JAJRSW010000068.1 GCA_024278595.1 Fidelibacterota bacterium
AAGTTTTAAAAAATATATGCTTAGCAAAAATTATCACTCACAGATGCAAGTAATTCTGTTTAAAATGAACCTGTTCATAACTTTAATAATCTTCGTGGCTTAGTGTTTTCGTGGCAATAATTCATGAATAATGCAGGCTAACTCAATACTGTAATAAAAGCCTGGATTCGTCCGGGCTTTTTTTACATCGGTCCCGAAACTAAGAAGCCTATACCTGGCCTACTTTCACAAAACCCTTACTGGCTATGGTAATATATCCAATACACCTTTTTTTCGTCACCAAATCGTCACTATCTGGTGTCCCACTTTGTCCCATTGGATAGATTAAGGATAAAACTGGCAAAAACAAAAAACCCTCGTAAGTCTATGATATACAGGGGAATTAAGTAGTGGCCAGGGACGGAATTGAACCGCCGACACGGGGATTTTCAGTAGTATGCAGACCCTTATACAGTAGGGGCTAGCGGGTTTTAGTTGCTAAAAAGTTGCTATTACAGATAAACAAATATTAATTGGGGATATCAGAAATTGAATTTGAGTTGTCTATAATCTTGGAGGAGGGACAGCTTACCTATCTAGATATAATGCAGGAATTTTGGGCCTTGCTGGAAAAATGGTTGGAAGATTCTTCCAAATCATATAGCAAAATAAAAAAATCTCTACAGCAGGATAGTGGAGAACTCTGTGAAAAATGTGGCAAACCAATGGTGATTAAATGGAGTAAGAATGGGCAGTTTCTGGCCTGCTCCGGTTTCCCCACCTGTCGCAATGCCCGCCCCCTGGATGGACCCAAACCGGGAGAAGAGAACGAGGGTGAAGAAGCCAAGGACTATGGAAAGTGTGAGAAATGTGAATCACCTCTGATCCTGAGAGACGGTCGTTATGGTAAGTACACTTTATGGGTCATGTCTATCCTAATATTGTTCTCAAGCATCAATGTATCTCCTCATTGTTCTAACACTCTTGGCTTGAATTGCAGATATTCTCCTCAAAAAAATGCCCCTCACATTGATCGCCGATGATTCCCTCTATCGCTACTATTAATTCTCTTCCTCCAAGATTGATGCAATACTTATGATACAAGAAATGGGATCATCTTAAATAAATCATCTTGATAACCTGAGAGTAATTATTAGCATGAAGTCGTGCCACATACATTCCACCATTGACTTGTTTACCCGATTCATCAGTTCCGTTCCACTTGGTTTCATATCTACCAGCTGGTTTTACCTCATTGATGAGTGTCCTGACGATTCGTCCCTGAATGTCGTAGACGTTTAGTGTCACTGTCGACCACTCGGGCAGCTCGTACTTAATGAACGTTGATGGGTTAAAAGGGTTCGGGTAAGCTTTATGAACCGTGAATTTTGTTATTGGTTTGTCTTCATGGTGTATTCCAACAGTTACGCTTGTAAATATTAGTGAAACTTCGAAGCTATCAATATCCATAAGTTGAATGTCAGTTGAAATGCTATCAAATGGAACTTGAGGGAGCATGCTTGCCCTATATTCCCCAGATATATTTATAGGATCTGAATCAACGTCAATTGCACTAATGAACCTTTCATCAAGGCAATCTATATATTTGATTGTGTCTAGTGTCATCGACGTGATAGATGATTGGCTTGGATTAATCCCCCCTCCCCAGATGGTAGTGTTGATGCGATAAATTTCAGATCTTGGAGCTACACTAAATTGAATGGCTCCGATTGTGCAACTCGTCCAGTTGTAATCCATTGGGTTGAAAACAAAATCAAAATTAAATCGATTATCGGTTGGGATGATCGTAAATTCAATTTGATCTGGGGTAATTGTTACAGTATCTACAGCTGAGATATTGTAATCTCCGGAGAATATTTCTGCACCTATTTTAATTCTCTCCAAAAACTTTCCGTACCCTTCTGATATGTACTGTACTACTCCAATCCCAGGCGCGTATGCCTCTGTCCAGTACAAATAGTTTTCTAAGCGATATTGAATCCTTTTTGTATTCTCCTCATAATACATTAGTGGAGGGATAAAATAGCGGTAGTAGTTTGAAAACAGATACCCATAAATGGAATCTGGAATATCTGGATAATAGCTAACCACCCATTCTCTACTATCTGGCAGTAAATCCCAATTAAAAATGCAGAGTGTATCCTCTGCAAGCGTGTTCAAGTTTAAGTACAAAATATTTTCAACTGAGTCCTCCCGAACATATGAACTTTCATATGCAATCAGGTTTACGGTATGCTGTTTTGAATAGACATGATTATTAAATTCAATTGTATCAATAACCCCTTCCCGGACCAATCCCTGTATCATTCCACCATCAGCATACACTGAATACTCTCTCCAATCACCAGAGATAAGAGGATAATAGGATTCATTGCTAATCTGAGAAAAAAGTACAGCCGGTAAAACAAGCAGCGTCAATAGGAAGTTTTGAGCAGGAGTTAATTGCATAAAATAATCCTTTTTAAAAGTTGTAGGGATGTAAATATACACCCCTACAACATTAAGGTCACCTAACTAATAGTACTTTCTGAACTTTTTGATAATGATTAGGTAAATCGTTTCTTAATGACGCTTCTTTCGATGTTATCAATATACGTATTATATACAATCCAGAGCATACTCCACTGGAAGGCTGCCACAAATAGTTATGGTACCCAGCCTCAAATATTTTTGGTTCAATTTGTTGAACTAATCTTCCCATAATATCGAGTACTTCAATAGATACTTCTGAAACTTGTGGTACAGCTAGGGTTAATTTTGTGGAGGGGTTAAAGGGATTTGGATATGCTTTTCCTACATTATAGTTCTCGGGTATGTGAGGATTGTTACCATCAGCAAGCTTCTTCCATGCAAAGCCGGTACCAGTCTTACTTATGGCTGTAGAGTATGGGGATTCGTTATTTGAATCGTCAACCGCCTTTACTTTGTAATAAATACGTAATGTTTTCCCAGGAGTGTCAATATAAGTATCAGTGTATGAGTTGGTATAAACATCTATTGTCCTGGTATAAGTACCTCCAGGAGGGCTTAACTCTGTGTATCTAGCATATAATACATAATGATCTAAATCAGTCTCGGTATTAGCTGTCCAAGATAGATATGGGTGTCCACCGGAAGTACTATAATCAAAGTTTTGGGGTGTTTGTGGAGGAGAATCAACTAATAGATCTACTACTATCACTCCATTTGTTTCGCTTTGCACGATAACTGAGATATCTGTAAATGATCCGGAGTCATTTTTTGTGTTTGGATTTGAGGAGGGAGTAAAATCTGGTGCGGAAGTATTCCAGAAATCCTCCTGATCTCCTGCCATCCCTGGATGAAATTGATGGAAAATTCTCACTCCATTATCACAAACCGTTTTGTTATATAGATCTAACTCATCTTCCCCATTATCTGGATTACTTGAGGTGGTTGCGAATGGCCAACTATAGGTATTTGAGACTCCTTGACATGTTTCCTTTTCCCAATTCCACCTACCTTCAGCACTTTCTAAATCTGCATTCGAGTTTGTAATTCGGTGCCAAATGAGCAACCCTGTTCCTCTACTTAACCTGCCCATCCATACCATTAAAACGCTTATGCATCGTTTCAGCATAGCAGTTTTTACACCCACTAGAAATTTTGTGACAACCAACAACAGGGTTCCAGGTAGTGTCAGTCCACTCTATTTTGGTTTTTCTGGTAGGCATCAACTATAAGTTCAATTCATTACTCCCAAAATTAGTTAGCAGTGTGCTCTAGAACATAAATTTGTACTAACTGGATAGGTAGCACAATTACGCGGTATCCAAATCACTACGATTGTAATGCCAAAATATTTTGAGAGTGTTTATGGGGATTTTGAAAGAAGCGCACGGACTGAAAACGGTTATTAAATGTGGCTAAAAAATGGCTATTGATGTCCCGATTTGTCCACGATTGTCCATTACTGGATAGAAAACTTGAAAGTGGCCTAGAAACAAAAAACCTCGTAAGTCTAATGATAACAAGGGATTTATGTGGTGGCCAGGGACGGAATTGAACCGCCGACACGGGGATTTTCAGTCCCCTGCTCTACCGACTGAGCTACCTGGCCTAAGTCAATTCATAATTACGAATTAGGAATTACGAATGACTCTATCAAAAATTAAGCGCGCAATAATAAGCTACGGGTCACCGTAGCACAATAGCTATTTTAGCACCACTCCGTCAATAGCCTGCCAGGGGATCTCCGCCATCCCGAAGATGTATTGCCAGCCCTGAAGATTCCTTCGGCGACTGATCCAGCTGAAGAGACCGATCAACTCGCCCCTCCCATCAAAAATCGGAGCCCCACTGATACCCCTGATAGGGATGGCTCCGGCCCGGGGTGTAAGCGTGTGCCGATTGATCAGATTTTGGCTGCAGACCACCCCCAGGGGATAGATCTGACCGAATTTTGTCTCCGGAACACGCATGACATTCCCTGCGCTATTGACGCCAAGTGCTCCAGGATATCCCAGCAATAGAGTTTTGTTCCGGTCATTCACAATGGGTAATGATTCCGCTTTACGGTAGGAGAGCGGTCGGACAGGACGCAAGAGTGCCCAATCATCAACCAGATTCTTCTGCTTGTCGTATCTCAGCTCCATGATCTCAACCCTGGATTCGTGACTGGAAGCGTCACGGACCCGAACCTCCAGGATCTTACCATCGTCAATGGCGAATCCGTGCCCAGCCGTGAGGATGAGCTGCCCCTCCCGGACCATGATCCCACTCTGCTGAGCCTGTTCTCGTTCACCATCATCCCACTCAATGTCGATAAATACCAGCACGACCTGTTCGCGCCGCTCCAACAACACCTGGTTGAGCACATGGTCTTGCTCAAGCGCCGTTTCAAGCTGTTGTTGTCCGGTCTGAAAAAGATCTGTGATCTCCACGATCTGCTTCACTTCTGGAGCAACTGAGATGGCCGCTGAGGGCATATCACAAGCTATGATGGCTAACGCTAATGCTGTGCTTACAACAATTAATTTGGTTCTGGTAATGCTAAAACCCGGGTTTAGAATTTCTCACCTCGCTGCTCCCGGATCTGACTCCCCACTGGTCTGATCCGGCCCCAGATGCTGTAAATGATCAGTACTGCAGCAAAAACCTGGAAGACCGAACTCCAGAACCCAATACTATCCGCAATACCCCTGACGTACATGCCTTGAAATATTTCTACTACAAAACGCACCAGAGTAGCGCTGGAATACACCCAGAAACTGGCGCGAACAACATCAGGATTGTATTTCTTGTCATCCTTGCTGGCCCGGGGAAAAAACCAGACTCCCACACCCAGAATCATCATGAATACACCGCCCATGAGCAGAACATGAAAATGTGCCTGGATCAGGGTGTAGGGAAGATCCCAACCATAAATTTTTGCTCCATATATATAAAGCCCGGAAACCAGGCCCAGGATAAAAAAGGCAAACGAAGTTTTTATAAAATAACGAGCCGTGGTGAACATAGTTTAAAACCTCCTGCTGAGTTAAGTGAAACTGATGGTATAATTCAGATCCTCCAAGGTAACAATCATTTTAGCAGGAGATGAATGAATTACATAAGTTTTTATGACTTTCAGATCAGCCCTAAACGCATCACCTTTGGCCGCCCCGATATTGTACTTTGTAGTAGAGATAAGGCACGCATTGTCTCTCTCAGAATCACTAAACTGCGCATAATTCGTGGGGAATGACAAAAAAGAACCTGTTTCACTCTTCCTAACTGAGCGTATTTTCAAGCATGAGCAATACCCCGGTCCAACTCAAGAACTTTAGCCAGCTCGAACTCGAGAACTGGGTGCAGACCCGTGGTGAAAAGGCCTTTCGTGGTCGTCAACTCTTCCAATGGATCTGGCAAAAAGGGGTGGAAGAATTCAAAGAAATGACCAACCTATCTAAATCCCTGATAACAGAATTAGAGCAAAATTGCAGCTTGAATCTGTCCACGGTCCACCAGGTACAAACTTCCGCTACCCAGGGGACCTCAAAATTTCTGATCCGCTTGAATGATGGTAAGTTTGTAGAGACCGTCCTGATCCCAGAAGGTAGCAGGGTCACGGTTTGTTTATCCTCCCAGGTCGGGTGTGCGTTGGATTGTGATTTTTGTGCCACGGGGAAGATGGGGTTGAATCGGAATCTCACCAGTGGCGAGATAGCTGATCAACTGCTGCATGTCAGACGGTTTAGTGATTGTCCAATTACCAATATTGTGTTCATGGGCATGGGAGAACCCTTCCATAATTATGAACCGGTTATCCGGGCAGCTGACATCCTCAATGCTAAACTGGGTTTTGCCCACGGTGCGCGGAAGATCACCATCTCAACCAGTGGACTGGTTCCGCAGATCAGACAATTTGCAGATGAAGGTCACCGCTACAAATTGGCCGTGAGTCTCAATGCCAGCGATGATACCTCACGGACCCAGCTTATGCCCGTCAATAAAAAATGGAACATTGCTGATCTGGTGACGGCCTGTCAGGTTTATACCAAAGCATCCAGCAATATGCTGACCTTTGAATACGTATTGATGGCCGGGATCAACGATAATCTGGGCGATGCCCGGCGTCTCATAAATATTGCCAACAAGGTGTTTTGTAAGGTGAATGTGATCCCCTATAATGAGGTTGCTGAGGACTACCAGCGTCCCTCAAAAACCAGGATCAATAAATTTCTTGAGGCTCTGGAAGGCGCCAGATTTGGCGTGACGGTTCGCTGGAGCCAGGGCGATGATATCGACGCGGCCTGTGGACAATTGAGTACGGTCGCCCAGCTTAAAAATGAGAACACAGAATGATCAATAAAATGATAACCGATACCATTAACGAGATCCAAAAGCACGGCGATTT
This sequence comes from Fidelibacterota bacterium, assembly GCA_024278595.1. Lineage (GTDB taxonomy): Bacteria > Fidelibacterota > UBA8477 > UBA8477 > JABMPR01 > JABMPR01. The sequence continues at coordinate 6,857 of JAJRSW010000068.1, forward strand.
TAAAGCTGACATTGCTTTGGTGCTGGGCTCTGGATTGGGTAACTTTGTTGAGTCTCTGAGCCAAACTTCCCGTCTGTCCTTTTCAGATATCCCCGGGTTTCCAGTGTCAACAGTTGAGGGTCATTCAGGGCAACTGGTCCATGGTTTTTTGGGTGATGTTCCGGTCCTGGTCAATTCAGGACGGGTCCATTTTTATGAAGGCTATACGCTGGAGCAAGTGGTGTATCCCATCCAGATCCTCCAGGCGTTAGGAGCCAAAACTATCATCTTGACCAATGCAGCCGGTAGTATCCGCAAGGATTATACCCCAGGTGATCTGATGCTCATCACCCGGTTTTTAAACCTGACCGGTCATTCTGTCTATTCCCATCAACCCGAACCAGAACAGGTCTTCGATCCCCACATCCTGGAAATTGTTCAGCAGATCGCCAACAAAAAAGATATTCCACTAAAGCTTGGATCCTATGCAGGACTAAATGGGCCCAGCTATGAAACCCCGGCCGAGATCCGCTTTCTCAGGTTAAAAAAAGCTGATGCTGTGGGCATGTCCACGGTCCATGAAGCAATGGCAGCTTTCCAGGCCGGCATACAGGTCCTGGGAATCAGTTGTCTCACCAATTATGCGGCGGGCATTCTGGATCAACCGTTGAACCATGCTGAAGTCATGGAAACCGGGCAGCGGGTTCGTGAGGACTTTGCCAAATTACTCACTGCCCTGGTCCAATCCCTGTCCCGATAATCACCCTGTTCAGCAAGCATAATTATCACGATATTACAAAAAAAATCAGGGCACATATCAATCTGATATGGCGCTATATCGAATTGATGCTAAATTAGGCCGGTTTTGACCTGTATTTACAGTGAAACGTGAGCATAAAATACTGTATATATAATACGTTATCATCGTTTCCTTTCATTGTGGCATGGCAATTGTCCTTGTGAAGAGCAAATGAATTGGACAATAATAATGAAAACGGAAAAAGATAGATCGGAAAGGAAGCAGAAAATGACTAACAAAACAGATCACTCAACGAATTGGAGCACAATCTCAGGGGCCATCGTCGTGTTTGCAAACATCGGAGCATTACTTAGTGTAATTGTCCTGATCGTGACGCTATTGATCGCCACTCCTGCATTTGCCCAGGGGGCAGGTCAGCAGATCAGTATTAATCTTCATGACCTGGCAAATTTCGACCAGGGTCTTACTCAGGATATGAAAGAAGTTGAAAATGAACTCAACCAAGTAGCCAAAGAAGTTCAAGCAGCCCTGGATGAGGTCGGTATCGAAACGGGTATCAAGATCAATTTTGGTGACGATGAAGGTGGTTCACGTCCCAAACTGGGTGTGTACCTCAATAATATGGATTTTGAAGACGCCTATAAAATGCGCTACCCCTATGCTTTTGGTGTATTGGTAAATGGCACAGTGAACAATGGTAGTGCCGACAGAGCCGGGATAATCGAAGATGATATTATCATGTATTTTGATGACACAAAAGTACTGTATGAAGATCATCTGGTCCGGTTGATCCGCAGTAAGCATTTTGGTGACGTGGTAAAGATTGTTTACTACCGCGATGAAGCCAAGGATTCAACAATGGTGACATTTGTTGAACCGCTAAAAAAGGACCAAGGAACCGCCCTGTCCATGGTTGATGAAAAGGAAAAAGAGAAGAAAAAGCGTAACTCTCGCGGTTATGGTGGCGGTGGTTTTACCCCTATGCTGGTTGAAGATCAGTTTACTGATGTAGGCGATTTGATGGAAGAGCTTGGTCTTAATTCCTCACCTTTCAAACCCGCAGGAATCGTTCTCTGGGGTGGCTCTGGTCAGGGATATGTCGGTAATGGATGGTTCCTGGGTGGTTTTGGCAATGGTGGTGGTCTTTCCAATACTGTTACGGTGATGGATGGAACGATTCCAGTAGTGCGGAAAATCAACTTTGCAATGGGATTTGGTGGGTTGACAGTAGAAAAACGTCTGGCACCCTTTTCATGGGCAACCCTGGGTGCCGGTGTCGGTCTTGGCGGTGGTGGAATAGAACTGGCTGTCTCTCAAGATGACGGTAACTTTTCCTGGACAAACCTGGGAACAGAGTTGCTTAACACCAATAGTACGACCGTAAGGTTTTCGAAAAAATATGCCATCGTCCATCCCCGAGCCAGTCTCATGCTTAAGCTCACGAGCTGGATGCGACTAAAGGCAGAGTACGGATATCTTTATGGTTATTCATTCAGTGAAGGCTGGAACACGACGCTGGGAAATTCTTCCATCGATATGGAACAGGACTCATACGAACTCGTCGGAAGTCCTAATACAGCACTGGAAGCCAGTACGATCTCACTGGGATTGTGGTTCGGATTCTAAGCTAACACAAACCATCATCAGATCATGATGCCGTTATCAACTCGATATCGGCATCATGATTTTAACTAATTGTGGAGGAAATATGAGCACAATATCAACCAGCTTATTGGTTCTGATCGTCCTTGCCTCTCCACTGTACCCTGCCATGCTGACTCAAGAGCTGCAGGTGATTATGCCCACCGGTGAACCAAACTCATCAGATGGGTTATCGGTTCTATGAGAAGCCCTGTCATCTGTCTTCAGGAGTGGCCTGGCACTGGAAGAAGATCTCTGGTGATCTTGAATATTTCAAACAGTACTCAACACTGGACCTGGATCGATCTGCCCCGGACATTGAACATTAGTACTTCGAGAAATTCCAGGCTAAACCAGAGCTTTTTTGAGAGCTGAACTTTAAGCAGAAAAAATTAACAATTAACGTGATCCTGGAATAGACAGGGTCCTGTATAGGCGACATCAGACAATGACACTCACGATGCACCTAAAGAAAAATAGATCGAAAAGACCAGCCCTTGCTGCAGTTTCTTGCTGACAAAGTGGGCGCGGGAGCTCTTTTCATTTCCCAGCTACTTCTCACTGTAGTTGTCGGGACCGAACCCTATTTCCAGGATGTTGTTCTGGAAGTGAGCGGGGATCGCTTGTTCTGTTCGGGAAGACTTGTGGAAAGTTTCACCCCTGATCTGAATCTGTTGCTCCAATCAGGCGATACCGTCATCATTCACTTCGAAGTCGACCTGGTGAGTACCACGAATGACTCAGTCGTTGCCAGAGCGAATTGGGAGCACCAGTTTCGTTATTCACTTCTGGAGGATAATTATTACGTTTATCGAAGTGAACACGATCGCCAGGAACAATTCTATAACTTTGAACAAGCGAAACGGGAGTGGGTCAAGATTGAGAACGCTTTTTTCAGCAGAATGCGAGTCATGGATGATGATAAAGCATACTTTCTGAGAATATCAGCATTTATGGAAGAGATGGATATGCCAGGCATTACAAAAAAGATAAATCTCATGTCGTTCTGGAATCGAGTCAGACCGGTCCATGTCTCAGAACCTTTTAAAAAAACACAGTTGATCCTATGAGATTAGGCATGCCCTCGTTTCGACTGCAAATTATAGTGTTGGTTAGCTTGGTCACGCTCATCGCTGCATTGTTGATGCGTGAATTTTTCATCAGCAATCTGAGTTCATATCAGGATCAGATCATCGACCTTTCAACCAAGGAAAAGGTCCGCGATCTATATATGAATTACAGCACAGTTTTAGATTCCAATCAGTCCACAACCTTTAATAGTGAGGTTGAAAGCATTCTTAGAGATCTGCATAAGATCGAGATCGCCGGAGACTTTTATAGTCGTGATATTCGACGCTATTCGGTGGGAATTGTCATCCTGATGGTCATTTTAACGGGGAGCATCTTTTTACTGCTATTCATGGTCATCACGCGACCCCTGGCACGTCTGCTTTTGGCCACGGATCAATTGAAAAGTGGTGATTTTGAGATCCAAATCAGGGAGAGCCGTTTTTCACCCCTGAATGTTCTCATTGTGTCTTTCAATACCATGGTCAATGAATTGAACCAAAATCGGGAGCGGCTCATCGAGGCTGAAAAACAGACGATCTGGCAGGAAATGGCCAGGGCTATGGCCCATGAGATCAAGAATCCACTTACCCCCATTCGCCTGGCTGCCCAGCGCCTGGAGGCAAAATACTACGAAGGCGCCCAAAATCTGCCTGAGGTCTTGGAGAAGTCCATGCGGGTCATCAATGAAGAGGTGGATAATCTGCAGGCCCTGGTGAACGCCTTCTCCGGTTTCGCAAAAATGCCGGAAGCCCAATTTGAACAGTACGATCTTAATCAACAGTTAAGAGATATCAGTGACCAATATTCAGATGATGCTCAGATCGAATTAAAACTAGATCCTGAATTGAAAGTGATCCACGCGGATACGATGCAGATGAAGCAGGTGCTGGTCAATCTGATCCAGAATGCCATTCAGGCTTGCCCGGGTGAATCACATCTCAAACTGTCAACAAAAGTTCAGGACAGAGCCTGTTTGATCCAGATCACTGATCACGGTCAGGGTATCTCTGATGCAGATCTGGTCAAGATATTTGAACCCTATTTTACCACCAAGAAAAAGGGCACGGGTCTGGGGCTGGCCATCGTAAGACGCATCATTCGCCAACACGGTGGAGACATCAGGGCTTTTAGTGCCCTGGGGGAAGGATCTACGTTTGAGATAAGTCTTCCCTGTAATCGTGTGACTGAATAATATGAACGTAACTGGATAGGATGAGACAATGGCTGACCATAAGATCAAAATACTAATTATTGATGATGAAAAGAATATTCGTCTCACGCTCCGGGATATCCTGGAGGATGACGGTCACCTGGTATTGGATGCCGCCAGCGGTGAAGCTGGCCTGGAGACCCTTAAACGGGAGAGCGTTGATCTGGTCTTATTAGATGTCCGTTTACCGGGCATGGATGGTATTGAAGTTTTAAAAGCAATTCGGAAGATCGCAGAAGATCTGGATGTTATTATGATCTCCGGCCATGCCACAGTAGGGACTGCGGTTGATGCTCTCCGAATTGGTGCGTATGATTTTCTGGAAAAACCATTATCCCTGGCTCGTGTGAAGCTGGCCATCAGGAATCTTTCTGAAAAGCAGTCCCTTACCAAACGGACTACTCTGATCAAGCAATCCGAGTCGATCAAGTACCGGCTTATCGGGGATTCGCCCCAGATCAATCTGGTCTTGGATACAGCTCGGCGAGTGGGGCCCACTCAGGCAAAAGTGCTTATTCGCGGTGAGAGCGGTACCGGAAAAGAGCTGGTCGCCCACGCCATTCACGCTGCCAGCTCACGGGGCGAAGATGCTTTTGTGAAATTCAATGCCGCCGCCATCCCCTCCGAGTTGGTAGAAAGTGAGCTGTTTGGACATGAAAAGGGAGCCTTTACCGGCGCCGTGGGACAAAAAAAGGGCAAGCTCGAAATGGCCAATGGCGGCACCCTATTCCTGGATGAGATCGGGGATATGAGTCTCTCCGCCCAGGCCAAGATCCTTAGAGTTCTGGAAGATGGGAAATTTGAACGGGTGGGCGGAACCCAGACCCAATCAGTAGATATTCGTCTGCTGGCTGCTACCAACAAACCGCTGGAGGAAATGGTGTCTACCGGTTTGTTCCGCGAGGATCTGTTTTATCGCTTGAATGTCGTCCCTATTAATTTACCTCCGCTGAGAGAACGGGAGGGTGACATCAAAATTTTATTGAATCATTTTTTAGCCCACTATGCTGCAGAACTTAGTCTCAGCCCAAAACATTTCTCGCGGGATGCCATGACCATGCTGGTGGCTTACCCCTTTCCTGGGAATATCCGTGAATTACGAAACTTGATCGAGCGTCTTTACATTCTGAGTCCCAATACCGAGATGGATATTCATGAAATCAAACCGCATCTGAATCAGGTCATCTCCGCCGAAGGTGATGCTGCGATCTTTACTGAAACCCGTCCTTTTTCCGAGGCCAAACGTATGTTTGAAGAACGATTTCTGGAGTCCCAGTTACGTCAACATGCCGGCAATATCAGTCGCACGGCTAAAAGTCTTAGCATGCAGCAATCCAATCTATCACGCAAACTGAAGGAACTCGGTCTGGGCAAGCCCTGATAAGTCTCTCTCTAAATAAAGAAACCACACCCTATGAACATTGCTCGTTTAAGTTTTTTAACACTGCTTTTTTTATCAGTAACCCTCTCTGATACAGCGAAAAAACAAGTCTTTACAATGAAAACGCCAATCCCGCCAACCATCGATGGTGTCATCGATGAAGATGTTTGGGGTCTGGTTCAACCAGCCACTGAATTTTTTCGGTTTCAACCGGAGGGTGGGGGTCCTGCTCCAGTAAAGACCGAGATCAAATTTCTTTACGATGATGTGGCCCTCTATGTGGCAGCCATTATGTATGATCCTGAACCAACTGGTATTCCCACTCAGTTGGGCAAACGAGATAATGACGGTGTCGTCGCTGATTGGATCGGTCTCTGGATCAATCCCTTTAATGATGGTTCCAATGAGTTGAATTTTGCTGTGACCGTTGCCGGCGCCCAAATAGACCGGAAATTCAGTCCGGAGAATGTTGACGGCAACTGGAACCCCGTTTGGTCCAGCAGGGTTACCATTCACGAATTGGGGTGGTCCGTAGAAATGGCAATTCCTTTCAGTCAGATCCGTTTTCCGGCGAAAGATGTTCAGACCTGGGGTATGAATATGGCACGTAGTCGCGCCGCTGTACAGGAGGTCTATACCTGGACCGACCTGGATAAAGCTGGTGAAAATTTTGCCCAACAGGCAGGTGTGCTGCATGGGATCCGAAATATTCAAACCCCTTTGAGACTTTCATTCACACCCTATGCCGCAGCCTCACTGGAACACTATCCCTATGATGAAGCAGGCAAAAGCAATTTTTCCAGTATTTACCGTGGCGGCATGGACCTTAAATATGGTATCAATGAGAGTTTTACGCTTGATATGACCCTGATCCCGGATTTTGGGCAGGTTCAATCCGATAACCAGGAGTTAAATCTGACCCCCTTTGAGATCCGTTATGATGAGCATCGACCTTTCTTTACCGAAGGGACTCAACTCCTTCAAAAAGCTGGTCTGTTCTATTCACGTCGGGTGGGATCGATGCCTGTGCGGTACTGGCAGGTCGCCAGTGAGGGGCTACTGGAAGCGGGAGAAACAATTCTTCACAACCCGGATGTGGTTCAATTGATCAATGCCACCAAGGTAACCGGGCAGACAGTAAATGGTATTGGTTTGGGTTTCTTCAACGCCATCACAGCAGAAACCCATGCCATCATCAGTGATTCTTTGGGGGTTGAGCGCGAATATATGACAAATCCTCTGTCCAACTACAACCTGCTTGTTGTGGGTCAGAATCTCAGGAATGGATCTGATTTCAGCGTGGTCAACATCAATGTGCAACGTTTCTCTGGAGCTGACTCCACCGATGATTTTCGAGATGCCAATGTCCTTGGTTTTCAAACCCGCTTGTTGACGAAGGATTCGAAATGGGTTTTAAATGCCAGTGGCGCCCATGATTGGTTAATGTATTCAGATAGTGTCTCAAAGGGCTATAAATATAATATTGAGATAGCAGAAGCGCTGGGAATCCTGCAGTATGGTTTGGGCCACTATGTGGAGAGCGAGTTCTATGACCCCAACGATCTGGGTTTTCTCAGGCAGCCCAATGAGATCAGCCAGAATGGCTGGATCAGCTTGCGTACACTGAATCCCGTCTGGAGGGTTAACCAGGCGAACATTAAAATAAGAGCTAATTATTCCAGCCGGTTTAACCCCCGGAAATATTCCAGCTTTAACTTGAATCTTAATTACAACATGACATTTAAAAATTATATATCCTGGGGTGGGGGTGGATCCTGGCGACCCAGGGAATCACACGATTATTATGAACCCCGCATTGATAACCGTTATTTTGCCATCCCCACAGGCCTCAATTTACACACCTGGTTGTCCTCAAATAAAAATAAAGCCTTTTCCATGAGTGGATGGACGGGGGCTTCAACAAAAAATATCAGGGACTCCCAATGGCATGGTGGTGGCATCTCACCACGCTGGAGGGTGAATAATCGCTGGTTCATGCGATATAATCTCGAAATGCATTTTAATGATCATGATTATGGATTTGCGAGTTATGATGCTATGGGTGACCCGGTCTTTGGTGAACGTGATCAGGTTACCATTACCAACAGTTTCTATTCCAGCTATATTTTCAGTCCTGACCTGGAGTCTGATATCCGGATGCGTTATTACCGGTCAGCTGTGGAATACCTGGACTTCTTTGACCTGCGTGAGGATGGCAATCTAGACCCCAGCTCATATAGTGCTGAGCTGAATACCGTGTTTGGTGCCTTTACCATTGATGCAGTCATGACCTGGCGCTTTTCCCCGGGAAGTGAGTTGAACGTTACCTGGAAGAACGCCATTTTTACCTATGGGGATGATCCTGGGATCTCCTATCTTCAGGATGTCAGGGACTTGCCTGACCTGGATCAGAACAATAGTATTTCAGTCAAATTACTGTACTACATAGATACCTGGGATCTGAAACACAAACTCTAGAGCTGACTTTCATACCTTGCGAGGGTGCTAAACCTTCGCAAGGTCATTTTTAATGACTTATCCTCCCACTTTAGTCTCTCTGAACAGAGTGAAGAATCTCCCGAATCAAACCAGCAGATCCTTCGGTCTACGACCTCCAGGAAGACAAAATATAAGACCCTCCCACTTTAGTCTTTCTGAACAGAGTGAAGAATCTCCCGAATCAAACCAGGATATCCTGCGACCTCTAGCAAGACTTAATCAAAATATTCAGCATGAAAACGGTAATTTCCCACTAGCAACCAATACCCATTTATATCTTCTGAATTTCACCGGCTTTGTGGCATAGAGATTGCCTCAGGTTTGGCTGAAAACAGGAGAGTTCTATGTATAAAATATTAAAAGCTGAGTTCATTGCCCCCAATGTAAAAAGCTTCATTATTGAAGCCCCTCATATAGCAAAAAAGCGCCAGGCTGGCCAATTCATCATTCTTCGCGTTCATGATAAAGGTGAGCGAATCCCCATCACCATCGCTGATTCCAATCCTGATGAAGGCTGGATCAATATCATTGTTCAAGGCCTGGGTAAAACCAGTGCCCATCTGAATACACTGGAGACCGGTGACCATCTCCAGGATCTGGTGGGGCCACTGGGACTCCCCACTCACATTGAAAACTGGGGCACCCTGGTCTGTATCAGTGGCGGCGTGGGAACGGCTGAAGCACTGCCCATCGCCGCTGCCGGAAAAGCAGCTGGAAACCGGGTTATCTCCATTATTGGAGCGCGGAATAAGGATCTGATCATTGCTGAAAACCACATGGCAGAGTTGGTGGATGAAGTCCGTATCTCAACTGATGATGGATCTGCCGGACGCCATGGCCTGGTTACTGATGTGCTTCAGGATCTCATGGATGAAGGTGTTAAACCGGATATGATCGTTGCCATTGGCCCCCTGCCCATGATGGCAGCTGTTTCCAACCAGACCAAAGCAATCGGAATTCCAACCATGGTGAGCCTGAATGCAATTATGGTAGATGGTACTGGAATGTGCGGCGCCTGTCGGGCAACTGTGGGCGGTAAAACAGTCTTCGTCTGTGTAGATGGACCTGAGTTTGACGGTCATCAGGTAGATTTTAAGGAACTGGGAATGCGTCAGAAGATGTACCAGAAACAAGAGGCCGAATCACATAAGTGCTTCCTCGAAAGACAAATGAAAAAGCTTAAAGCTGAACAAGTGCTAGCGGAGGTTTGAGCATGAAACGTGAAAGACCTCAGTCATTTAATACAGTGCCCATCAAAGAACGCCTTACCATTCCCCGTCAGGATATGCCGGAACAGGATGCTTTACAGCGTAGTACAAATTTTCTGGAAGTAAATCTTGGCCTCAATCCGGAACAAGCAGTCATCGAAGCCCAACGTTGCATAGAATGTAAAAACCCAACCTGCATGGATGGCTGTCCCGTCAATATCAAGATCCCTGATTTTATTCAATTGATCTGCAATGAAGATTTCCTGGGCGCTGCTGACAAGATCAAGGAAGACAACTCGCTGCCGGCGGTCTGTGGCCGGGTCTGCCCTCAGGAAACTCAGTGTGAAGAGGTCTGTGTCGTTGGAAAACGTTTTGAAGCTGTAGCAATCGGCCGCCTGGAACGCTTTGTCGCAGATTATGCCATGATCCACGGAAACGGTTCTACCAAAGTATTTGATAAGCCCGAACCTTCTGGACAAAAAGTTGCCATCGTAGGATCCGGTCCGGCTGGATTGGCCGTTGCCAGTGATCTCATCAAAGAAGGTCACGAGATTACCGTATTCGAGGCTCTGCACGAATTTGGCGGAGTTCTGGTTTATGGTATCCCTGAGTTTCGTTTACCCAAAGCCATTTTACGGGAAGAGGTCGCCAATCTGGAAGCAATGGGTGTAAAATTCGTTAAGAATTTCATTGTTGGACGCACCATGACCATCCAGGAATTAATGGCTGACGAAGGTTTTGATGCAGTCTTTTTGGGATTGGGAGCAGGTTTGCCACGTTTTATGAATATCCCTGGCGAAAATCTTAACGGTGTCTATTCTGCCAATGAATTCTTAACGCGTTCGAATCTCATGCGTGGCTATGAATTCCCGGAATGGGACACACCGCTCTATCGGGCGAAACACGCCATTATCGTTGGTGGGGGAAATACAGCCATGGATGCAGTGCGAACTGCCAAACGGCTTGGAGCCGATGAAGCCTCCATCGTCTATCGCCGTTCTGAAGAAGAAATGCCCGCTCGTAACGAAGAGATCCATCACGCCAAAGAAGAAGGCGTAGCCTTCCTGAACCTGGTAAATCCCATAAAGTTTATTGGCGATGAGCAAGGCAATGTGATCGCTGCAGAATGCTTACGCATGGAGCTGGGGGAGCCAGATGGATCCGGGCGTCGGCGTCCCATCCCCATGAAAGGCTCTGAGTTTACCATGAAAGTTGACATGGTGGTCATTGCCGTCGGTAACGGATCCAACCCGCTCATCGCCCAGACCACACCTGAGATCGAGACCAATAAATGGGGCAATATTGTGGCCGATGAAGATGGAAAAACCTCCATGGAAGGGGTCTACGCCGGGGGGGATATTGTCAGTGGGGGTGCTACTGTCATTCTCGCCATGGGTGCCGGCCGAAAATCTGCCGCTGCCATCAGTGAGTATTTGAAATCAAAGGTTGGGAGTGTTGTATGAGCTTTAAAGAACAGGTCAGCTCCATGAATATGGAAGCAATTGTGGAAATGTGTATCGATCAGGAGCAGCAGGCTATCGATCTCTACACCATGGCTCGGGATCAAGCCAAAGACAAGAGCGCCCGACAGAAATTCCAGGAACTCATTGACATGGAAACAGAGCACAAGGTTGCGCTGAAAGATTTTGAGCTGGAGCGTTATCTTGAACTCCCCCCAGCCGATCTGAAAGTGACCGATTATCTTATGGCGCCTAACACGCGGGAAAATATGACAACCCAGCAGATTCTCATTCTGGCAGCCAAGCGAGAGGGTAAAACCGCCCGTATGTATCAGGAACTCGCTGACCTCTTTGTCCAGGATAAAAAATTGAATACCTTTTTTCAAATGATGGCTGATGAAGAACTGCGTCATAAACACGATCTGGAAACTGAGTATGAAAATGAGTTTTTACAGGAAGGATAAGTCCTTTATCTGGATTAAATTCTTATGAATAAGCAACGAGAAGCCTCGGCCAGTCTGGGGCTTTTGTTTTTCTTGAATAGATACTTGCAGTGGTTTTGACCCCCCATTGATGATATCTTTCACTCTCAGTTTTTTTAGTGAAGGAAATAAGCGTGATCATCGAAAAATTAATCTCCCTGCTGGAGAGTCAAGCTGATAGTTTATCAGAAAGTTGGATCCAGCTGTTGAAAGAAAATGAGAATACAGCAGCTTACCAGAATCTGGATGATGAAAGCCTGTCTCAATATTCACATTTTGTCTACCAGCAGTTGAAACTATGGTTGGATTGGCAGATAACTTCAGCAGAGGTAGCAAAGCTATTCTGGCAGGTAGGCGTGGAACGCAAGGCCCAACAGGTTCCACTTTCAGATATTTATTATGCAGTTGTGCTGGCCAGACGCAATCTTTTTATCAATATTTTGGAAAAATTAGGCGCTGATGAAAAAGTTGATATGGTGGAACTCATCGCCTTCACCAGCCGGATCACCTACTTTTTTGATAAGATCGGCTACTATGTGGTCAAAGGCTATGAAGGGGCTGGAGAACCCTCAGCTGAAGACGAGGAATCTCTGGATAAGATCCTGAAAGCTTTTCGGGCTGGAACCAGCTCCAAGCCTTAAAAGATACATGTGGATTTGTTACATCTGATCCGGAGCACTGATCCCCAGGATATCCAGGCCATTCCTCAGGGTGATCTGGATTGCTTCCAGTAAGGCCAGTCTGGCCTTGGAAAGATCCGGTTGATCCAGATCGATGACCTTGTACTCTGTGTAAAACTTATGCAAAGCTGTAGCCAGACCGTATAGAAAAACCGGGAGATGGTGAATCTCTAAAGCACGCCGGCAATGGTCAATCACCTCCGGAAATTCAAGGGCTTCATTGATCAATGCAATAGTATATTCCTCATTCAGTAGGGACAGATCAGCCTGCCGGATATCAGTATCCAGACCACGTTCTTTAGCCCGGCGAAAAATGCTGGAAATACGAGCGTGAGCATATTGCAGATAGAATACTGGATTCTCTTCAGTTTGCCGCTTTGCCAAATCAAGATCGAAATTGAGATGACTCGAAGCACTCCGCATGATATAAAAATAGCGGACTACATCGACCCCGACTTCATCGATCAATTCATCCAGGGTCACAAAGTTAGCTTTACGGGTTGACATCTTTACCACTTCCCCGGAGCGTAGCAGGGTGACAAACTGATGGATCACCACATGAATATGCTCATACTCTAAGCCCATTACCCGCAGGGCAGTCAATACATCTGGATAGGCATCAATGTGATCCGCCCCAAAAATATCAACCACCAGATCAAAACCCCGAGCGATCTTTTCTCTATGATAAGCAATATCCGGTAACCGATAGGTGGGCTCACCGCTGGATTTTACCAGGACCCGATCTTGTTCTATGCCCAGTTCAGAGGTCTTAAACCAGGTGGCACCGTCCTTTTTATAGAGGAGATCTTGCTCCTTCAGGATGGCCAGAACCTCATCGATCTTGCCGGTTTCATAAAGTGAACGCTCATTGTAAAAGACATCATGAATGACCCCGATCCGTTTCAAACTGGATCTGATTATGGCAAATATCGATCTTTCAGCATAGTCCTTGAAAATATTTACATCGCTTTCCACATCAAGGTCAGGTTGCTCTTCCAACAGACGCTTGGCCACGTCGATAAGATAATGACCCTCATACCCACCATCCGGAAGCGCGATGGACTGTCCCTTGAGACCCAGATAACGACTTTTCAACGATTCACCCAGGAGCCGCATCTGGCGACCGGCATTATTGAAATAGTATTCGCGGGTCACATCATAGCCGGACCAGGTCAGAATAGCAGCCAGGGTATCTCCCAGAACGGTCTGACGTCCGTGTCCAACAGTCAGCGGACCAGTGGGATTAGCACTGACAAATTCTACCTGAGCGGTTTTCCCGGCGCCGATGGCATTTTTGCCATAATTTTCACGAAGTTCTAGAATATGCTTTAGTTGGGTGGTCAAATATGATGCGGATTGGAAGAAATTGATAAAGCCCGGTTTAACGATCTCATATTTTTCTACGATTTCCGGATCAAGATTGATCTCTGCCAGCAATTCTTCAGCGATCTGCATGGGCGCCCGTTTGAGATCCCGAGCCAGGGTCATGGCTATGTTGCTGGCCCAATCTCCATTTTCAGCTTTTTTGGGACGGGATAGTTGAATTTGTTTGGCAGGCCAATCCAGTTGAATCAGACGAGCACGGATCTGTTCTTCTAAATAATCAAGCATGTGTGGATTCGATCAATTCTAAAGGATCAGTTAATAAAAAGTCAGGAAATATCATTGAGATCCATAATATTTCAACTGGTAGAATATGGTATTTCAAGGAGTGGCGCAGTCTATGGTCAGAAATCAGATTATTAAACTGAAGTATGACACTACTATTTTCACTCGGTTAACTTCGGCCATACTAATATCTATCCAAATCGCAAACAGTGCTATAGATCTTCAAAAAGTGGAGTATCAGCATTGGGGAGCTGATCCTCATCAGATAGTTCGGTGATCTTTGCATCAACCCAGAGGCGTTCCAGGTCATAGTAATCACGACTGGCATCGTGAAAAATATGCACGACCACATTAACGTAATCCAGCAGGATCCATTCACGGGTAGCATAACCTTCCCGACTATAAGGTCGTTCTACCGCAGCGAGTTCATCCACAATATGGTCGGTTATGGCTTTGACCTGCACATCTGAGCTCCCGGAGCAGATCACGAAAAAATCAGTCATGGATGTGAGCTTCTGTACATCCAGAATCTTTACTTTATTTGCTTTTTTTTGCTGGGCGAGTTCACCGATCTCAAAAGCCAGCTTTTTTGAATCCAGGTAGTTATTAGGCATAGATCATTTCATTTTTTAATTGATTGGGGTTGGAACAATTGTGGCAAGCCTGGCAGCCTAAGACTTCTTATCTTTATAGGCTGGAACCGATTTGTAATCATGACCGATGATCATGGTTATATCCACTGCCAGACTGGCATCCACTTCAATACTGACCCGATCTCGTTGGATACCCAGTTCCTCAGCCAGCTTAAAGGCAGCATCTGTATTGTTAGTTCGAGCAATAATGATGGTGTTGTCATAACGAAAATGAGCAGCGTTCTCAGTATTCAGGACATCAAAGGTCTTTTCATGAACGATATCTTTAAACAGGGCCGCCACTCCGCTCACACCACAGCCATTCAGGATCTCAATCGTCACATTAGGGTACTTTTTACTGGCAATCAGCGTTTCAGGGGTGACCTCTTCAGGGATCTCTGCATAATAGCGCATTTCCTCCGCCACAGCCCGGTTATTGGTGTGCCGGTTCCAAAATGACCAGATAAAGGTGAGCACCAACACAGAGAGTGCCAGCATCAGAAAATTCACCAGCATATCAGCTGATTGGGCAGGTCGTTTTTTACGGTTTTTTTTGGTAGCGCGTCGGGATTGTTTGGAGGTTTTGCTGTTCAGAACTTTTGCCATTTAAGATCAGTATCCTCGTGGTCGATAAATGTTGGGTCTAAAAAATTGGTTATAACTATTAGCCGGTTGCTGACTGAATCCAAAATGAAAATACAGATTTTCTTTTGGTTGATACGTGATCTCACCGCCATACAGGATATTTTCTTTGTTAAAGCCATTGATAAATGAATACTGCTCATCCACCGGTGTGATCGTTGAGAAGGGGGAGTGCATCAGACCAACAAATCCCCTAACACTCAGTTGAGGGTTGATCACATAATCAAAACTGGACCTCAGGAGACCCATGGCAACGGCCTCGCCACCGGCAGAGCTCATCTGCATGGAATAACTGTTGTGAAAATTGACCCGGGACAGATCGATACCAAGGATACTGGGGGCTCCGTTCGAGCTCTTTATATTGAGACCGGGAATGTTGGGCACATCCTGTTTGTACTGTGCCTGTAGCAACAGAGGAACCAGCACTAAGATTGCACTCATGATCAAGATATATCTGTTTTTTTCAGCCTTCATATACTACTCCTGCGCGGTCAAAATCTTTGCTTCCACTGTTTTTAATTCATCCACAGTGTTGATACCCTGAATTTCAGAAAAAGTTTCACAGATTTCAACCCCTACCTTTGCTCCCGTGTTTTGCATCAAGGGCAGGACATCCGGCAGGTAATATTCACCCTGAGCGTTGCTGTTGCCCACTTTGTTGAGTTCGGCAAAGAGTTTTCTGCTGTCAAAAACATAAATACCGGAATTGATCTCATTGATGTTTAGCTGCTCTTTACTGGCATCCTTGTGCTCCACCACCCGATCGAACAGATCTTCCCCGGTGCGCAGGACCCGTCCATAACCTTTGGGATTATCAGCTAAGGCAGTGAGCACTGTGGCGGCAAAATTGCCCCTGTGGTGTTTGTCCAGCAAAGCCGCTAAAGTACTGCCCCGCAGGAGCGGAACATCCCCGGATAATACGATGACATCACCCTCAAAATCTTTGAGTAGTTCCGCCGTTTGCAGAACGGCATGACCCGTACCCAGTTGTTCCAATTGTTCAGCAAAAAGTACCGCTTCGTTTTTTAGAGAGTCTCTTACAACTTGCTGTTGATGACCAACGATGCAAATGATACGGGTCGCTGAAAGACTTTTGGCCTGATCCACCACATATTGGATCAGCGGTTTGCCTAAAACCAGATTGCAGACTTTCGGAATATCGTCACGCTGCATGCGGGTGCCTTTTCCGGCTGCCATGATCACTACTGCTAATTGTTTACCCATATTCATCCCTATTCATCGTCAACTTAACCGCATGAGCTGTAAAGAATACGAAATTATAGTTTAGACCGAACTTATGATCCCGCCACCAACCACATTCCTATCCTGAAAAAAAACAGCTGATTGTCCTGGCGTAATGGCATTTTCCGGTTTTTCAAAGACCACCCTGAGCTCATCCTCAGAAATGCGGGTGATGGTTGCTGCTGCTGCCGCATGATTATAGCGTATCTGAACATCAACAGGATGATCGATGATGTGATCCTCAGGGATCAACCAATTACACGAATTTACCGTAAAAGAAGTGGCGTCAGCATCTGCCCTGTTTCCAATATGAATGATGTTCCGTTCCCTATCGATCTTATTGATGAATACGCGCTCTCCTGTTGCCAGGCCCAGGCCTTTACGCTGTCCCACTGTATAGTTGAAGATACCCAGGTGTTGACCAATCACTTTTCCCTCTGAATCAACAAAATCGCCTGAAGGAGCAGCCCTGACTATTTCTGGATACTGCTCATTGAGAAAACGCCGATAATCGTTATCCGGTACAAAGCAAATCTCCATGCTTTCCGGTGTTTCTGCCGTTCTCATATCAGCCTGGGCAGCCAGGTGGCGAACATCTTTTTTTGAAAGATCCCCCAGGGGAAAAAGCGTTCGCTCCAGATCCGCTTGACGGATCCCCCAGAGTGCATAGGACTGATCCTTATGTAGGTCTTTTCCACGTTTGATCACCCAGCGTCCGGAGGCTTCATGCTTAACTTTTCGCGCGTAGTGTCCGGTGGCCAGAAAATCTACTCCCAGGTCGTCCAGCTTATTGAGGAGTGCATGCCACTTGATCTCAGTGTTGCAAATAATACAGGGATTGGGAGTTCTGCCGACTTTGTATTCCGACACAAAATTTTCAATAACGATCTGTTTGAACTCGGCTGACATATCCAATGTATAGTGAGGGATACCCAAAGCGGCACATTCAGCTTTGGCATTGTTGATGTCATCCAGGGAACAACAGTTACTGTCATGGGTGGGCCGGCCACCTGTATCAATGTAGCCCCAAAGCTTCATGGTAACTCCCATGACGTCATAACCCTGTTCCACCAGGAGCCGGGCTGCCAGAGAGCTGTCTACACCACCACTCATGGCGATGACTACTTTATATTTGGATTCCATCAGGATCTCTTTGAATTGAATAAATGATCATTCCCAGTTCATCACAGAAATGATCGATCTCGGCTTTAGTCGTTTGGAGACCCAGAGAGATTCGCAAGCTGGCTTGAGCCAGGGTGTCTTCCAGACCCATGGCAGTCAGGACATGTGAAGGTGCCTGGGAACCGGAGCTGCAGGCCGAACCATTGGAGACAGCAATTTTGGCCATATCCAAACGAATAAATAGGGCCTCTCCATCAACATGGTGAAACGAGCAGTTTAAAATATGCGAACTATAGCTAGCTTGACCCCGATTGATCTGGATCCCGGGAATGCTCCGTAATCGGACTTGCAGATGCTGAATAAGACTCTCATAATGCTGCTGTGATTCGGCATATTTTTCCAGAATAATCTCTGAAGCCCAGGCAAATGATTTAGCTCCCAGGGTATTCTGCGTACCAGCCCGCAGGTTATTTTCCTGGCCTCCCCCAAAGCTGATTCCCTGGAGCGTTGTCCCACTCCGTAGAAACAGCACCCCAATACCAGCTGGCGTTCCGATCTTGTGCCCTGATAACGCGAGTGAGTCTACCCCAATTGTGTCCAGCTGGAGCGGGATGTGTCCCAGGGCTTGCACCCCATCACAATGAAATTTAACACCTTGTTCACCGGCGATCCTGGCTATCTCGGATACGGGATGGATCAAACCAGTTTCGTTGTTGACCCACATGAGGGCTATCAAGGTGGTGTCAGCGCTGATACTCTTAGCCAGCTCATCCAGATCGATCTGTCCCTGAGCATCGGTGTGCAAATAACTCACCCTGAACCCATCCTGTTCCAATTGCTGGAAACTTTCCAGAACGGAGCGGTGTTCTGTCCGACAGGTGATAACATGCTTACCTCGCTGGGACTGAGATCGAGCTAAACCGGCGATGGCCAGATTATTTGCCTCCGTACCACCAGAAGTAAAGAGGATCTCGCTGGGTTTGCAGGCTAAGCCCTCAGCGATGTTTTGGCGTGCCAGGTCCAGCTCTGCGGCTGCTGCCCGGCCAAGACTATGGATGCTGGAAGGGTTGGCCGTGGGTCGATCCAACCAGTGGGCAAGCTTGGCTCTCAGCTCTGGCAACAGGAAGGTCCCGGCTGCATGATCCAGATATATGTTCTCGCCACGCTTCATCCTCTGAACATAGTCGAAAGCACAGGGAGAGGGAAATATTATTGGAAGTATAAATATGAAACTCGAAAGTTTAGACACGATTAATACCAATCAGACACGAGCTGTTCACGAATAAAAAATTGATGTGCCACTATTGACCGGCATACGGCTATTTACTTCCACCGGGTTACGCTGGCTCAGAGAAACATATTGATTGGTGTGCAGAAATAATAATCCGTCCTGAGTCTCAGCGCTGAGTGTCGCTTCTGAAACCACGCGAATTGTTGCCAGAATCCATCAGCGTTCATCTGTGGTCAAAAGAGAACTGCTCCAGCCAGGTATTGGGCCTATTGCCTGGCTCCTTTTCCTCCTTCCTTATTTGTGATTCCCGCTTAATTTCAGGGCAAGTTTATGAAAGACCTTCACCTCCATATTGACACCGTAAGACGACTCCTTCGGCGCCACGCCAAGAGCAATCTGGAAAATATGTTGGCCAAATTACACGCCGCTGATGTGGCTATGATCTTTCGTCATATCACTACTGAGGAACGTGAAGAAGTCTTTTTAACCATCGCCTCAGTGGAACATGCTGCTGAAGTTGTCTCCGAAATGGATGAGCATCTCATTGAAGAATTGTTGATCTCGCTCCCCATTGAAAAGATCATGCAGTTGATGAAAGCCATGTCTCCCGATGATGAGGCTGATATCCTGCAACTACTCCCGGAAGAATTGGCTACCGAGATATTGGACCGTCTCAAGGATAGTGAATCCGAGGAGATGGAGAGTCTCATGGCCTACCCGGAAAATTCTGCCGGTGGGTTCATGATTCCGGATGTGTTTGCCCTCCATGAGGACACCACCGTAGGACAGGCAATTGCATCCATCCAAAATCAGGATGAGCAGGAGATGGTCTTCTACCTTTATGTGGTAGATGATCGTCAGCATCTGGTGGGTGTCATATCTCTACGAGACCTGATCACCTCCAAACCCGATAAGAAATTAAGCCAGATGATGATTACTAAGGTGCATGCCGTACAGCCCCTGACCGATCAGGAAGAAGTGGCTCATATCGTTTCGCAATACAACATTCTGGCAGTTCCTGTAATTGATGGGGGCAATAAACTCATGGGAATCATTACCGTGGATGATGTCATTGACGTGATCCGCGAGGAAGCCACAGAAGATTTTCTACAAATGGCTGGTGCTGGGCGAGACCGTGATATCCTCATGAAGAGTGCCTTTTCGAATGCAAAAACTCGCGTGCCCTGGCTTTTTGCTAGTTGGCTTGGAGGCCTGGTAGTTGCCGGTATTCTCAGTAGCCATGAGAAAACCCTGAGTCAGGTCATGGGTTTGATCGCATTCTTACCGATAGTTCTGGGTATGGCTGGTAACGTTGGTACACAGACCGCCACCATAATCATACGTGGTATTGCTACGGGTAGAGTCCAAACCAAGGGCACTTTAAGGCTGGTATTTAAACAACTGCAGGTCGGGTTGTTGCTGGGTATCACGTTTGGCCTACTCCTGGGAGGTGCGGGATATTTTCTAGGCTTTGCTGGATATGTGGATACAGGAGTTATCAGCACTTTGGAGCTGGGTATTACTATTGGGAGCTCCATTGTTTTGGCCATGTTATTTTCTGCTTCCCTTGGCTCGCTGGTGCCAATAATCTTGAATCGTATCAATCTTGATCCCGCCGTTGCAACAGGTCCTTTCGTTACAACGAGTTCCGATATTATCGGAGCCCTGGTCTACCTGCTCGTTGCCGGATTCTTTATACTATAAAAAATGAGTTTCATGATCACCGGACTATTGGTCCTCTCGACGCTCATTTATACTATCTACACACTTGTTATCACCCGGGGACTTCTCTCCATTCCATCCAGCTCACCTAGAGTAGATCACCCAACTGTGGCCATTGTGATTGCAGCCCGCAATGAAGAGCAAAATCTGCCCCAATTATTATCAGATCTTGTAGCCCAAAATTATTTGGGTCCTCTGGATATTTATATCGCTGATGATCGATCAACCGATTCGACCTGGAGTATTTTAGAACAATTTTCCAGAAAACATAACAACCTGCACCCCGTGCGGGTTAGCGCTTTAGCCCAACACATGACTCCTAAAAAGAACGCACTGACGGAATGCCTGAAACAGACAACTGCCGAGCTTATTCTTACTACGGACGCTGATTGCCGGGTGGGTCCTGCCTGGGTAGCCAGTGCAGTTTCCCAGTTGGGTGAAGACGTGGGAATTCTCATCGGTTACTCTCAGGTTGAAGCCAACACATTCTTTCAGCGGTACCAGGCACTCGATTTCGTCGGCATCATGGCGGCCAATGCGGGCATGATGACCCAGGGGCGGGTTTGGAGTGGGTCGGGTCAAAATCTGGCCTATCGGCGATCCGCCTTCACAGCCATCGGAGGTTTTAATCCGGTTGCCCACAAGATTTCAGGAGATGATGTCTATCTGGTCCAGACGATTCCGGCCAAGACGGGGTTACAAGCCAGATTTAATTTTGACCCGGATCATTTTGTACGAACAATGCCCATGAATTCTCTCAAAGAATTTATCAACCAGCGGATCCGCTGGTCATCGAATTCCCGGGGGCTGGAGAAAAGTAAACCGTGGTTCTTTGCTTTCCTGGTCAGTGCCTTTTTAACCAACCTGTTACTGTTGATCTCAGTGGTGAGTGGCTGGTTCATTTTTGCTTTCTGGTTTGCTCTGGTGCTCAAGTTTCTGGCTGAAGGTGTGGTGTTGGTGAGCGGCGCCAGGCGGTTTGGGTATTGGTCACTGCTACCGATCTACCCGGTTTGGTTTTTCTTGCAGCCACTTTATATCAGCTATGTTGGGCTCAGGGGATTGCAGGGCAAGTTTAGCTGGAAGCCCTGAGTACTGACCATGAATTATAAAACGCTATTGATCCTGTGGCTGACCTGGAGTACAATTTCTGCGACGCCGACTGATCAAGTGATCCAATACGAGGTCTCATATATGGGGATTCCTCTGTTGGATATGCAGCTAACCTGGGTAGAAGATGATACCAGTGTCCAAATATCGTATGACAATAGACTGAAGCCGTGGATCGCCTACTTTCATCCGATACACAATATTTACCGGGTTCATTTCCGACGGACGGATTTTGCACCGATTGATTGGTCCAAAACGATCTCAGAAGGGAAAATGCAGTTTCAACTTGCTGCTAAATTGGATCCTGATAGAAAAACAGGTCGCTTCTCGAATGGACAGCGCTTTGAATTCCCAGCCGGGGGCTTGACTGTTTTTTCAGCAACTCATTATTTAGCTGCCAGAGCGCACGATCCTGATTTTTTCCCGGTGAAACTACCGGTATTCATCGATGGCCAGGTATGGGAAGCGGCGGCTCGCCGATTTGATGAGCTTCATCCCCACCCAGAATACCGCTCAGCACCCGGGCAGGTCCTGATAGAAGCCAGTTTACATTATCTTTATGGAGCAAGTGTGGTGGCGCATAACGATATTCTTACCTCGGTGATTGCCACGGAAGGAACCCGGTTTATCCTGTGGGTTGCCCCTGATGGGCATTATACCAAAGCGCAATTCGGTCGATTTCCCAAAGCCGTGATCATGGATCAGCTGAAAAACTGAGTTGATCGGGTGGTCAAGATAATACTGTAATCAGGCAATGTTCCAGCGCACAAAAACCATACTTGTTGAACATTGGAAGGCGTTCGCCTTTTTGATCCTGGCTGGTGGTTTTGTTTATATCGGGCTCATTCTTGAATGGGATAAAGAGATCATGGCTGGTCTGGTTTTGCTGTTTGGAATTCTCTCACATGCTTTTGCCGGGCTGGTGGCCTTGGTGGCGCTGGTGCCGTTTATCGGTCCCCTTTTGATCAAAGTTCTGTCCATCCCTATTTTCTGGTTACTCAATGCAGGTGGCTATTTTGTTTCCATCATTTTTGTAAAAAAGGGTTACGGCTCAAGTGTGGTGAAGAGCCGGGTACTGACCATTGTCCTGCTGGTCGGAGTGGTGATCGGCTTTATTCTGGGTAAGATCATCTAACCCGCGTATTTCGTTTCAGGGCGCAGGTTTACTTGTCAAGCCTACCAGATGTCGTCTATTGGTGCGGACTGGAGTATGACCAGTTTCTCCTCTAAGCTGGCTATCATACCATTTTCAGTTCTATATCAGCCATAACTTGTGCATCTTTTCCATTTTCACGCAACTTCGATGAACTCAGTAGGACACACTTTATATTTTTCCATAATCCGGCTATGTGGAAAATATCAGGTAAAGAAGAGCTGGAAAAGATGCAAGTTAGGTCCCAGTTGGAAGTGTAACTGGTATAAATCAGTTTAATCCCAGTTCTCACTTCTGATAACCTTTCGTAATATCAATTATTTTGCATCTGGATTATCTACGCTTATTTTAGGTTTTTTAGACTCATATCATTCAAGGAGCATATTCATGTTTATCAGAAAAATAATATTGATTACGGTGTTGGCGATCATGGGTAATTTATGGGCCTCAACCACGATCAGAGCCATTGATGAAGCCTTCGCCCGTGGTGAATTAAGCCCTGATGAAATGATCCTCAATAAGATATATGCCATTTTTGAGCCCCAGAGTATTGATTCCCGTTTCCGGGTTGATAATATTCAGGACCTTAAGTGCGGTACACCGATCTTGATCCAATATGAAAATATGCAATCGGATCTGTTGGAATCTACAGTAAGCATCGTTGAAAGTTTCCTGGAAGTAAATCGTGATCTAAGAGATATATATGATAGTCCCGGTGGTCACTTTCGTTTCAACTATAGCACCACAGGTGGTGATGCTGTTCCCAGTGCCGATGCCGATATGAACGGAGTGCCTGATTTCGTGGAGTGGGCAGGTGATTATCTTGACTTTACCTGGTCTCGGGAAGTTGATGCAGCCGGATTTGCCGGCCCAGATCATTCCGGAGGAGATGGCTTTTATAATGTGTCCTTTGAAAATATGGGCCCCTATGGGTATTGTACCACAAGTGGTGTTGATGGTGGAGAATTAACTCGCCTGGTGCTGCATAACAGCTATGTCGGATTTGGTGCGAATCA
The DNA here is from genome assembly GCA_024278595.1 of Fidelibacterota bacterium. Classification (GTDB taxonomy): domain Bacteria; phylum Fidelibacterota; class UBA8477; order UBA8477; family JABMPR01; genus JABMPR01. Next base: position 30,703 of record JAJRSW010000068.1, read on the forward strand.
GGATCCTGATGGAAATATTAAAGGTGCCATGAAGGTCACCTGTGCGCATGAATTCAAACATGCCAGTCAACGGGTCCATTCATACTGGTCAGAAGGTGGGTGGGTCGAGCTGGATGCCACCTGGGCTGAAGAATTTGTGTATGACTATGTGAACGATTCCATGTTGAATTTTATGGGTTATGGCGATCCCTTTTCCCATCCGCATTGGGGCCTGGATCATGGTGGAACAGGGTCATACGAAGACTTTGCCTGGGAAGATTTTATGCACCAGCGTTTTGATGATAATTCATATAGTTCAGCTCCGGTGATCCAGTATTTTTGGACCTGGCGTGAGACCCACACAGGCCAAAACACCATGGACAGTTATGCTCAGGCGCTTACAAATGCCGGGAGTTCCCTGACCGAGGCTTTCGAAGAATATGTTGTCTGGAATTTTTTCACCGGTGCTCGGGCAGTGATGAGCGGTGGCATTAGTCAGTTTGGCTATGATGAATCAGGTGTAGCCGGTTTCCCCACAGCAACCCTGGCCGCCACTCACAGTAGCTACCCGGTATCCGCCTCGGTTTCCGGAATAGAGAATTTGGGTGCAAAAATGATCCGTCTGAACCCGGCTGGTGAAGCTGGTCTGGAGATCATCTTTGATGGTCAGAATAGTGTAGCGATGTCGGCCATGTGGGCCATCCGCTATGTTGACAACACCGTTGATTGGGGCAGTATTGAGCTGGACGCCAGCAATGATGGATCTATAGTTTTGGATGTAAGGGAAGCAACTATGGCTGCTCTGATTCCGGTCGTTACCCAGATCAATGGGTCGAGCTATAGCGCAAGCTACACCATCGATCCCCACGCCATGACCGTTTGTACTGCTGGTGACCTTAATGATGATGGTGCCTGGGATGTCTCAGATCTGGTCCGATTAGTGGCCGTGATCCTGGGAAACGGGGCAGAGCCAAATGATATTGAATTGTGTGCTGGGGATGTAAATGCCGATGATCAAACCACTGTTCAGGATGTGGTAACCCTGGTGGGTATTATTCTACAATAATTCAATAGCTTTATACCACCACATATTTAAGTTGGAATTCGTTGACATCAGGCTGGTAACAGCCTGAACAGCTTCCTGTGATGCTTCATGATTACTGAAGAAAACGCATCGGGGGTAAACAAGGTCTGTCAGAGTAAGTATTAATCCGGAAGGTTCCCATGATCGCTAAGCCCAAAGTATCCTATCCCATGTTTGAGAGTTTTAAGGACAAACTGAAGCCCAAACGCAGTCAGGCCCAGTTGACCCTCTCTCAGGTTGAAATATTCAGCCGGATGTCCTGGCGGGAGATCAAGATCATTGAGCATGCCATACATATTCGCAACTATGCACCCAACGAGCCGATCTTTAAGCAGGGTGACCCGGGAAGTGGTATGTATATTATCATAAACGGTCGTGTTGGAATCTTTTTTGAGGTCCCCAACCAGGAACCCACTCAATTGCCGGTACTGGGTGAAAGTGATTTCTTTGGTGAGATCGCCCTCTTGGATGATTCCCCTCGCACAGCCTCAGCCACGGCCCTTGATAATTGTACTATTATTGGCTTCTATCGTCCCGATCTCATGCAGATCCTTAAAACCAAACCGACCCTGGGCAGTAAGATCCTCTTGTCACTTTCTGAGGTATTGGCAACCCGCTTGCGTGGTACCAATAGTGAGCTGCTAAAATTGAATCTATGTCTGGAAGAACAGGCTGCGGCGGGAGATCATGCATAACCAGGACCCCATCGAGATCGCCCCGCAATCGGTCCGTTTCTTTCATCAGAATCTATTCAAAACCCTGGTCTATTTCTTCTTGTTGATCCTGGTGCTGGTAGGAGCATATAAAGCGCTGCCACTGGTCTTAGATGCTATTTTTCTGCTGGTCATCGCTTCGATCCTCACAGTAGTCCTCAATCCCATGGTTGACCGCATGGAGTCTTCGGGAATTAGTAGAATTATTGGGGCACTCATCGTTTTTGGCGGCATTTTTTCCACTGTTGGGATTGGGATAGTCAAAGGGATTCCAGCTTTATTGATTGAGATCGGTCGCATCAAAGATGTGATCCAACGCCACACAGCAGCAGACTCTCTGGATTCATTCATGAACGGGATCAATACCACTATTTCTCAATATCTGCCGGATTTTCAATTGGATACGGACATCATTTCCAACTTGTCTGCCCAATTCTTTGGACAACTCGGATCGATACTGGGGGGCGCTATCAACACACTCACCACCATTATATTTATCCTGATCATCACCATGTTCTTTCTGGTGGATGGTTCGCGGATGATGAAACGATTGATCGAAGTCGTACCCAATCGTTATTTTGAGATGTCACTGAATATCAGTTATAAAACGAAGAAGCAATTGACCAATTTTCTAAGGGGCCAGTTACTGGCAGCTCTGGGCGTAGCTGTTCAGTCAGTTATTGGATTGAGTCTACTGAACTGGATCTTTGATGCCAACATATCAGGTGTTTTTCTTATCGCTTCCATCGCCGGCTTGGCCAATATGATTCCTTTTGTGGGACCTTTCATGGGTATGGCACCAGCAATTATTGTGAGTCTTTTTAACAACCTGGGTGACCCGGTGGCAGCCGCTAATTTTTATTACATCTTTCATATCGTAGTCATGTTCTTTATCGTACAGATGATCGACAATAATGTGATCTCACCCATCGTGGTTTCCGGATCCATGGAAATGCATCCACTGACTGTGATACTTTTGATCCTTATCGGGTCACAGATCGGAGTTCTGGGTATGTTTTTGGCAGTACCTGCCTGGGGAATCTCTAAGGTGGTGGTTCAGGAGGTCTATCAGGGTTTAAAGGGGCATCGCCTGATCTGACCAGTTTAGCCCGCATATTTCATGAAGCAGCACAATCTGACTTGTTATTTTGATTTCTGACTGCGTTGTTCGGAATAAATCCGTCCTCAGCGGTCATACAGACCGCTTGCGGATGGTCCCTGAGCCAGGTCGAAGGGTGATTTATCCTCTCGCCTTGTCAGAAATCAAAATTCCAGCGTCAGAACTACCTTGGGTACAAAGTGTATTTTTGATTATCTTATGTAACTAACGTAAACACATCATGTTATAATCGTTATTGCACTCCCTCATGAAATATGCGGGTTAGAACGGGATGATAAAGATTCCCAATTCCGCCAGCAGGTCTGCATCAACCTGACCAGCTAATGCTTCCAAAGTTCTACCGCCAGCGCTGACCTCACCAGCCGTACACATATTTCCCGGAAGTATGAAGGACATTGATCTCCTGGATCATGATTCCATTTCGAATCTACACAGCGCATCTTGAACTGAAATTGGATTTAATCCTGGTACTCAATCCTCTCGATCAAACCATCTCTAAGATACAGCCAAAGCTCTACACTCTCCGGTCGCGGGTAGACCCAAAGCTCATATTCACCCTCTTTGAACCGACGTTCGGGCGGACCAACGTAGCGAGCGATAATGGAGCCTTGCATGCCTAGTTGGGGTGTAAATTTTTCAGGATCCAGACCAGCCACATCATCCAATAGATTGTCCAGAGCCAGGCGCTTTAATGGCTCGATCTGTAGTTCCTCTGCCCGTACCATAGCCTGTTTCAGATCCGAGAGATGTTCATCAACAATATCTGCCAGGACGGGATTGAGCTTTTTTGCATCCCGCATGGATTCGTAAACCATTTGCCGGTCTTCTTTTAGAATACCCTCATTGGCATCATCCAGTCGGCCATCACCGATCTTTTGACGCAGCTCTGCCGTTACCATCTTGTAGCGGTCAGTATTACTGTCGGCTTTCTTTAACCAGAATAGACTGCGTTGAAAAACGCCGGATTGATATAGAATAGTGGCCCGAATGATATAGGATCGAGCCAGCAGTACCTGCGCGATCTGAAACGAAGTTGGATCACTTTTAAGAGCCAGCAGGATCAGATCCTCAGCACTTTCATAATCAAGATTATTCAGCGCTGTACCGGCTCTCATCAAGGCCTGATCAGTCAGGCGGATCTTCATCTCACTCACAGCCCTGGCAACTTCCGCCCCTGGTGGCGTCTCACCCTGCTCGATCAAAGCCAGGGCGTTGGCCAGGTTGCCCCTGGTCAAGATCGTATCCACATCGCGATAGTAGCGGGTCACCAGTGAATCTTCGATCATCTGTTTTTGCAGGAGGATCGTTTTTCGGTTGTGATGATCAGGGTACAGCTTCAGCATTTCATGCTGGAGCTCCAATGCCCGGGTATAGTTTTTCTTTTTGAATTCAGAATGAGCTTTAAATGCTGCATTGGAATTACCGCCAAAAATGAGACCGATGTCCAGGGAGATGATCGGTTGACTCAGGTCAATATATGTGATGGGCAGGATCTCAGCTGGATTGACTGCAGACACATTTGAACCAGCCATGTCGATCTTAAAGGCTTGGTGATAATAACCGATATTCAACCCGAGATCGACCTTTGAGCTTCCGTCCCCTTTAAAGGTATAACCTAATCCGGCGCCAAGTTGCCAGGTCATTCCGCTGGCATCAATCAGTCGGTCATTGTTGCCATTTTCATACAGGGTCATGGTGGCGAACCCATTCCCTGCGCTGAATTTGGCATGCAGTTTGGGGCCGAGCGGATAAATGAGTTCATGGTTCAAATATAGGTCAATGATCCTGGGGGAAAACCTCATCCCCGGGAATATTGCGCTACCGTCTGTTAACTGGCGCGCCCAACGGTTAGGCAATACAGTTCTCTGAAAGGTCTTCCAGTATCGAATGCCCAGGCCACTCAGAACATCAATGTTAGCTTGTCGGACAAAATGAAAGGGCCAGTTATATTTAAAAAATTGCAGGTCGAAATCTTGAGAGAGGGTTGCCAGGAAGGGGACGCTGAGACTGGTGCCCGTGCTATCAAATTGCAGGGATGTTCCAGCCTGATAATTGAGCACTCCTGCACCAAAACTCAGGCTGATGAGCCCCAATCTATAGGGTTCACGGTAGGGTGTGAAGGCTGCATATAAGGCTTCCCCGAATTCTATGCTAAATTTTAGATCAGGAGTACTGAAGGCAATGGTTTGGATGGGAGAAACTGCTCCGGCCGACCCATCAGCCAACTTCAGGGCTTCCTCTTGAACAGTCAGATCAAAGCTGCGCAGTGAGTAGCCCAGATCAAGGCCGATGCGAATCCGTTCTCCAACTCGGCCCAGCAAAGTTGTTTTCCAACCCAGGCCAAAATGCAGCCCCAAACCATTTGACTCAAGCAGGCGAATGCCCGCTGCATTCTTGTAGAGTGTTAAATGGGTAAGGCCGGCGGCCAGGCTGGCACTTACCGTACCCCGTCTGCTGTAATCATAGCTAAAATGGTTATCCAGGTAGAATTCCCTGATTAAAGCGTTCATGCTAAACCCATTTATCACGGTGTTATTCAATTCGAAGTTCACAGGATAATTTGGCGAAAGTTCAACGGTGCCCAATTGATTGAATACGGAATATCCCAAACTGGAATAAGCCCCCATTTTTGAAGGGGCGAATAAATGATCCCACCACCGGTATCGAACCAGTTCCAGATCCAGTGTAAGGGCTACTCCGCGCATGGTATCCTGAATGGTCCATCCAGAGGGACTGGAATTAATTTGAGGGTTTATGGTGGGAATCAAGGAATAATATGAGATTCCTCCGCTTACAGCAGGGAGGGGGATGAGCCAGGGGTTCTGGATGGGTACTTGCTGGGCGAAACCGAATACTGCCAGGAATAGCCCCGAAATAAACACTTGCTTGAAAACACGGTTAACCATAGCACTGAAAGTAGCGCTGAGCCCTGTTACTCAAAAGCCCAAATTGACAATTGTCGCGCCGTAGCGTATGGAAAATTCCGACTGCAGCGGAACAACGGCCCTCCACCATCACATGATGATCTCAGAGAGAGCGGGTTTATTTGGTGGCGGGTTTAATCTGGATCGACCGGGTGTAAATATAATCCCCGGTTTTTTTCCTATTCCCATTGGCTGCGTTAAATGCGAAATAGAACTCAGCAATAGCCGCGCTGCTGTCAGGGGCTTTCCATTGAATTTTCCAGGTCGGAGATTCGCCCTTTTTTGGACCAGTGATCCCTTTCAGGGTATGAGTAAGATATTGACGATCGGTCTTTGATTTGTAGCGGGCATTGTCCAGGAGTCGGGTTTCATGACCCTCAACGGTCAGTAAGGTTCCCAGGGCTTTACCCTGAGTGTCAGCCACTGTTGCTTGAAAGCCAAACTTTTTTGCACCGGTCTGTTCCAGGCGTAGGGCTATTTCGTAGATTTCGTTGGGGATATAAACCTCAGGGAGTCCCTCAATAAATATTTTGGCCTGATCAGTATTTAGATCATTGGTGGCATGACACTTACTGGTGTTGCAGGTTCGGTCTCCTGGTGCACCTGAGGCCATGGGTGGAGACCCCTTCTTCTTTGCCTGGAGATTAATTGATAGTATAAGTACCAAACCGAATATAGCAATAAAACGCATAATATTTCCTTTCGAACAATTAGTTGTTAAGGGAAAGTAAGCGGGATGTTAGCGGATAAAACAGAAAACCCCGCTGGGAGGCGGGGTTTTGAAGGTCTGAAAAGGAATCGGTTTACTTGAGACTTTTTTCGATCTTTTCCATGGTCTTGAACTTCTCAGATTTGGTACCATGGTTATGATAGTAGGCCATTTTCAGCTCATGGACCACATCCAGTGATTCTGGCGTCAACTCAAAAGCTAATTCAAGATATTTCTCAGCTTCAGTGAAGTCCTTCATGCGACCATAGGCCAGACCGGCGTTAAATAGACCATCTACTTCAAGGGGAGAGAGCTCAGTTACTCTAATAAACTCATTGGCGGCATCCTGCCATTTTTCCTGCTGAAAATAAAGCACACCTAAATTGTAGTGTAGGTCAGTATTTTCAGGATCAGCTTTGATGGCCTCCAAATAGGCTTCAGATGCTCTGTCTTTTTCACCTTTGGCATCGTAAACAAAGGCGATCTGCTTAATTGCATTGAGGTTGGTGGGGTCTACTTCCAAGGCCTTGTTCAAGTACACAAGTGCGTCATCATATTCACTATCGCGGAAAAAGATGTTACCTAGATTTACCAGGGAAGTGATGTCTGTCGGGTTTTTTTCAGTTGCCAGGATCATGAATTCTTTACCCTTGGCAAAATCTTCTTTGAATAGATAGACCTGAGCCATGGTGCTGTAAGCCTCAGGTTTTGCAGGGTTGAGCAGGATACAATTTTCGAAAGCCTGGATCGTGCTGTTGAAAACTTTTTCGGCATCTATTGCGGTTCCATTGATCAGCCCGTTATAGCCATTGGCACCCTGGTTAAAGTTATCAACCCAGTATTTTTCACGAGCCTGTTTGATCTTATCAGCGAATTTTGGGCCAATAGCTTCGGACATGCTCAGGTATTGGGCCACTTTATCCCAGGACTTGTTCCTGGAATAGATCTCAACAGCCAGCAAATAGGAAGGCTCAGGATTGATCGACTCTTTCTCAGCAGCCAGGAGTAGCATCTCTTCAGCTTTAGCATAATTTTTCTGCTGCAGGTATACTTTGGCAGAGGTCATGTCGGTGGAATCACATCCCAGGATTGAGAGCAGCAAGAGCCCCACAACCCAGACCAACAGATTTCTTGACAGTTTCATTGAATCTCCTTTTACGAATTTAGCGGTATTTCTGACAGTCATTCTCATGCAGCCGCAAATATATCCGACCAGCCTGCCCAAGGCAACCATTTCACAGGCTTCCTTACAAGATTATGACATAGATCCGCCAGCTTTTAAAAGGATTGGATTTTGGGGTAGAAATGAGATATTTATGCCCTGGTGTCATGATACAATGCAACGAATAACTATATATTAATTACAATTCGGGAATCTGATGCATGCCAAAAGTTGATGGCCAATCTGTGACATTTGCGATTCTTACAGATATTCATGGGAATATATTTGCTCTGGATAAAGCGTTAGAAATTATTGAACGGCATAAAAATGTGGATCGCATCATTTGTCTTGGCGATAATTTCTCACTGGGGTCATCACCGATGGCCGTCTTAAAGAAATTGCAGCAGTTGAAAAAGAATACGGTGTTTATTCGTGGCAATCATGATCGCTACCTGGTGGAAGGTATCTGGAACTATGATCGACCCACCATTGAGGGCATGGATCCCGATGATCCGGTTTGCATTGATATTATTGCCAATGAGAAATGGACCGCCGAACAGTTGGGTGATGCAGGACTGAAATTCATTCGAAATATGAAAATGTCCTATTTTGTGAGTATCCATGGTACCTATATAGATTTTACACATGCCTGGTTTGGTCGTGATGAGCTGCCACCGACCCTGGAAGAAGCCAAGAAATGGCGGGATCATGAGCAGAAAAAGCATTCTCAGGCCAGTCGTTTCATCTTTGTCCATGGTCACACTCACATTCCCCGGAATGAATATTTTGGAAATTTACAGGTTTTCTGCCAAGGTTCCACTGGTCTACCCTTTGATGAAGATCAACATGGTGCAGTAGCTTTTCTAAAGATCCGAGGCGATTCCATCGATCTGGACGTGAATCGTTTTGTATATGATCACCAGGCAGCCATGAACCACCTGGAAGAAGTAAAACCACCGTTTTATCGGAATTTATGCTCCACCATCAAATATGCTGGTATCCGCAACGACCTGGTAGAATAACTTTTTAGCCCACTCCTGGAATTACTTCGATTTTGCTGATCATTTTTTAGCGACTACGCTGCTTTTTCATATATTGTCTTCGTGACTTAGTGGCTATTAATTATTCAGGTTAGCTTCAGTCTGTAGTCGGTCCCGGTACTGGTTCTGCTTGTCCAGATAACGTTCAGCAAGTTCTGGATTGTCACGTTTGCGGGCACCCTCGGCAACGATACCACATTTGAAAACCAGTTCCTCGATGAGGGATTTCTTCCAGTCGGAGTTGAGCTTACTCTCCAGGTGCTTTTCCATGGCAGTAATGCGAAAGCGATCCATACCCCAGTATTTTTTGCTTAATTGATCTTCGTGACCGCCATAGCGCGTTACTAATTTTTTGTCCAGGAATCCAATTTCATAAAAAGGCGCGATTCTAAGCCAGAGATCATAATCTTCGCAAGCCATAAGGTGCGGATCAAAAGCACCAACTTTTTGGAACACCCCTTTATGAATAATAACCGCGCTGGGGCTTATGATACACCTGGGTAAACAAGCTTCAAAGATCCACCCGCCCTGTTTGGCGTGCTTTACCATGGGATTTACCCGGACACCGTTGCGCAGCCAGATCTCATCGCATTGGCTGAGAGCCAGATCTGGATTGGCAGAGTGGAATAGCTTTTGGGTCTCCAGCTTGTGTTTATCCCAACGGTCATCCGAATCCAGAAATGCGAGCCACTCGCCGGTGGCCGCTTCGATCCCCACGTTTCGGGAAAAAGAGACGCCTCGATTACTTTCATTGGTGAGAATCTTGATCCGGTCCTCGTATTCCAGCAGAATCTCGGCCGTGGCATCATCAGAGCAATCGTCAACCACGATAATTTCCAGCGCCGGCAGCGTTTGACGCATAACTGAGATCATAGCCCGTTCAATGGTGCGGGCCCGATTGTAAGTGGGGATGATCACTGAAATGTTCATGCCTTTATTTTCGGCCGTTTAAGCAAGTTATTCAATAAATAATTCTGCAGCTTGTGTGATGCCTGAAGGTAATTGCGGCGGAAATCCTTAGCTGCTGATATACCCGCCCGATCAGAAATACAACGCAAGGCTAGCAGGGGTAGCTGATGGATCAGACAGAACTCAGCTACGGCATACGATTCCATATCAACCGCTCCAGCACCACTCCCCATGATCAAATTCCGGGAGCTCTCATCAGTCACCGCCTCGGCACTACTAAAAAATGGCGTAATTTTCACTTCAGGCAGGGCTGGATCACTAAAAAGTTCCAACACGATGGGCTCCTTATCCCGGGCCAGAAACCTGTGGCACTGAACCAGGGATTGGACGGCGAGTCCATCGTCCAGAGAGCCACTAACACCCCAATGAATTACCCGGTTATAGATGGATACATCTGTGAGCTTATTCAGAATGGTTCGGGTGTTTTTCAACCCGATACCGGTCCTGAGGAGATCGTGATCATGATTAAGTTCGACCTGATCCAGCTCAGGTTGGCGGGGAATTTTAGCTGGCGGTGGAAAATGTTGTTTCACAATTCCCGCTTCTGACCTCAAGGCATGAATAAGTAGGGTTTTCACGTTGAAATCTAGACCTGCGGCAACAAAATCCTCATATTAATTCACTTTCCATAGTTTTCTTGCTTGTGTTCTGAAGGCTTTACGTCTATTTGTGACCCATTGAAAATTCGAGTATGAGTCGCTTGAAATTACTGGTAAGTAGGGTAGAGAAATATTTAATTCAACGCATGGACATTCGTCACTCAGACGTGAGACACGATTCAATAAAATTTATATATAGTGATGTGAAAGGATGATTTGATCATGGCAAAGCATGTATACGCATTTGGCGGGGGCCAGGCTGAAGGAGATGCCTCCTATCGGAACCTGCTCGGTGGTAAAGGGGCAAACCTGGCTGAGATGAGCGGTCTGGGGATTCCGGTTCCGGCCGGATTCACCATTACAACTGAAGTATGTACTGAATATAATAAAACTGGCCAGGATCAGACGGTCGCTTTGATCAAGTCCGAAGTGGAAGAAGCCATCCGGAAAACTGAGACTATCATGGGTGCCAAATTTGGTGACCCGGAGAATCCCCTACTGATCTCCGTTCGTTCCGGGTCCCGAGTCTCCATGCCAGGTATGATGGACACCGTTCTGAACCTGGGACTAAATGATACTGCCGTGGAAGCTCTGGCGAAAAAAGCCGGTAATGATCGCTTTGCCTGGGATTCATACCGTCGTTTTGTCCAGATGTATGGTGATGTTGTGCTGGGTATGAAACCAGAGTCCAAAGAAGATATTGATCCCTTTGAAGCCATCATGGAAGCGCTTAAAGAAACCCGTGGTCTTGAACTGGATACGGAGTTCACTGTTGAAGATCTTAAAAGTCTCGTAATAAAATTCAAAACTGCCGTTACCCAAAAAACAGGCAAAGAATTTCCGGATGATCCCTGGGACCAACTCTGGGGAGCAGTTATGGCTGTGTTTGATTCATGGGAAACCCCGCGGGCTATTTATTACCGTAAAATGAATAAGATCCCTGGTGACTGGGGCACCGCAGTCAATGTCCAGGCCATGGTCTTTGGGAACATGGGTGACAATTCGGGAACAGGTGTTGCTTTTACCCGTGATGCTGGAACGGGCGAGGATGTTTTTAATGGTGAATACTTGATCAATGCCCAGGGTGAGGATGTGGTTGCTGGTATTCGGACACCGCAGCAGATCACCAAATTAGGCTCAGAACGCTGGGCGGTTCTAGCTGATGTGAGTGAGGCGGATCGGGTTAAACTCTATCCCTCGCTGGAAGAACTAATGCCTGAGATCTATGCTGAACTGGACGCCATTCAAACCAAGCTTGAAGATCATTACAAAGATATGCAGGACGTTGAGTTCACCATGCAGGATGGTAAGCTCTGGATGCTCCATACCCGCAGCGGAAAACGAACAGGCGCCGCCATGGTGCGCATTGCCATGGAGATGCTGGACAACGATGAGATCGATGAAAAAGACGCCCTGATGCGCGTTGAACCAAACAAATTGGATGAATTGTTACACCCGGTTTTTGATAAGGCGGCCATGGCTTCAGCCAGGTTGCTGACCAAAGGTTTGCCGGCCTCTCCTGGGGCAGCAACCGGCCAGTTGGTCTTTTTTGCTGATGAGGCTGACAAGTTTGAAAATACCATCCTCACCAGAATGGAAACTTCTCCTGAAGATCTGGAAGGCATGAATATCGCCAACGGAATTCTGACCGCCCGTGGTGGTATGACCTCGCATGCCGCAGTTGTGGCTCGTGGAATGGGTAAATGTTGTGTGTCCGGTGCCGGCGAATTAAAAATAAACTACAAAACCCGCACCCTTACCACTAATGGTGAGGTCTTTAACGAAGGTGATTGGGTCTCACTTAATGGCTCAACCGGTGAAGTATTCCTGGACAAGATCAAGACTATCGATCCTGAGGTCAGTGGTGATTTTGGTAAACTGATGAGCATCACCGACAAATATGCCAGGATGTATGTCCGTACCAATGCTGATACCCCACGCGAAAGTCGTATCGCTCGTGAATTCGGGGCAAAGGGTATCGGTCTGTGTCGTACAGAACACATGTTTTTCGAAGGTGACAAGATCGTAGCCATGCGTGAAATGATCCTGGCCAAGGATGTCGCAGGTAGAGAAGCTGCCCTGGAACGACTTTTACCCATCCAGCAAAAGGATTTTGAAGGCATTTTTGAGGCCATGCAGGATCTGCCGGTTACGGTTCGTCTCCTGGATCCGCCACTGCATGAGTTTGTACCACACGATGAAAAGGGTCAGCAGGAAATGGCTGATGTCATGGGCGTCTCAGTGGCTGACATCCAGGCTAAAGTTGAAGATCTTTCTGAATTCAACCCCATGTTGGGTCACCGGGGCTGTCGTTTAGGGAATACCTATCCTGAGATCACAGTTATGCAGACCCGGGCTATTATGGGTGCCGCCTTGGTACTTAAAGCCAAAGGAATTGTTGCCAAACCGGAGATCATGATCCCGCTCACCGGAACCTTGACTGAGATGAAAATGCAGGAAGATATTGTTAGGGATACCATCAAAACCTTATTCGCTGAAATGGGTGATTCCATCGACCACCTGGTTGGTACCATGATCGAAATTCCCAGAGCTGCGTTAACAGCTGATAAGATTGCTACCAGTGCTGAATTTTTCTCATTTGGCACGAATGATCTGACCCAGATGACCTTTGGTTATTCTCGAGATGATGCCGGTAAATTTCTGCCGGTATATCTCGAAAAAGGCATCCTGAAGAATGATCCCTTCGAAGTCCTTGATCAGGAAGGTGTGGGTCAGTTAGTAGAGATGGCCTGTGAAAAAGGCAAGCAGACACGTCCAGATATCAAATTGGGAATTTGCGGTGAACATGGTGGTGAACCAAGTTCAATTGAGTTCTGTCATCGGGTTGGCCTGGATTATGTAAGTTGCTCACCTTACAGAGTGCCCATCGCCCGTCTCGCAGCAGCTCAGGCAGTTATTCGCGAGAATTGAGCCCAGAGCTTTAAAGCTGAAGATCCAACCAAAAGCCCCCTCAGTATTTTCCGAGGGGGCTTTTGGTTGGAAGTCCAATTGGTATAACTGGTATAACTCGTGCCAGTTTAGCAGCCTTCCTGCGTGAGGGAATACCCGGATACCGAAGGCTAATGATGGTTTGAAAGTTGTCATTCAGGATTACTTTAGGACGTATTAGTGAGGGATCCAAAACGGCAACTTTTATCAATGATCACAAGGTGTTTTCTACCGGCCTTTGGTGGGAGTTCCACTGAACGGAAACAGGTTTGTTTTGGCATCAGAAGGCTCCACAACAAACCGGCTTAATTTTACCATGATCACGAATTTGTCTAATAAGAGCGGATAGCATATGAAGCTGTTAGAGAAGCCCCCTTTTGAAGAGCTTGAAAATTGGAAAATCTTTGAGCACATCCCAGAGTCTGAGTTACACAACATTTTAAACAAACTGGAATACCGTCATTACAATCATGATGAGTCTATTATTCGAGAGGATACTTTAGGGGATCACCTCTTTATCCTTGCATCCGGTAAAGTCAGAATAGAAAAGAAAGTCAGTAGCAACAGATCGGAATTGCTTGGCTTCTATGATAAGGTAGGTGGTCTTTTCGGTGAGATGGCGCTTCTGGAGGATAAGCCGCGTAGTGCTGGGATGATCGCAGATACTGATTGTGAAGTGTTGGCCGTTTCCAAAGATGATTTCCTGGAATTGGTGAACTCTGTTCCCCTCTTTACCCTGTCTGTTGCAAAGAATATTGCTCAATTTCTCAGAGAAACAGATGATCGACTCATCAATAAATTAAAAAAAGAGAATGATGACCTGCGACATATGAATTATTTATTGCAGGAGACTCAGGAAGAACTCATCGGCAAAGAACGTCTCTCTCTCATCGGTCGGATGGCGTCCACGATCCTGCATGATATGAAAAACCCCATGTCGACCATTGGCGGATATGCCCAGCTGATCAAAATGAAAAAACATAGTAGTGAACAACTGGCAAAATATGCTGACATTATTGCCAAACAAGTGATCCAGTTTACCAGCATGACCCAGGATCTGTTGTCTTTTGCCCAGGGCGGTGAGCAAATGCGCTTAAAATCCGTTCAGATGGCCGACTATCTTCAAGAGTGTTGTGATTCACTGGTCCTCCGGTTTGATGAGCAAGGCATTGCTTTTGAGCGGGATCTTGCCTTTAAAGGTGAAGCTCGGATCGATAATGGTCGATTTTTCAGAGTCCTGGAAAATATTGCCATCAATGCACTTGATATTCTGAACGGGGAAGGAACTTTCACCGTACGCAGCCAGGAAGTTGAGACCGGAGTCCGGATCATCCTGGAGGACAATGGTATCGGGATGTCTGAAGAGGTGAAGGAGAATGCCTTTAAAGAGTTCTACACTTTTGGAAAACGCAAAGGTACTGGTCTGGGACTGGCAATCGTTAAACGAATCATTGACGAGCATGACGGAATTATCTCAATCGAGACAGAAGAGGGGGTCGGGAGTAAATTTATCATTGATCTTCCAGCAGTAGGTTACAACCTGTTGCCCAAATCCAAACACCAGATCCCCATACCATTTGATAACCATTAATGCATTTCTATTAGCTGATATTAGATTATCCCCATGCGTACTTTAGCACCCCCGCCCATTGAGCTGTTAGAGCAGTTAGAACCCCTAAAGGGGATTCATCGGCATGAGCTTGAAAAGATGGGCAACCTCATGGAAAGGCAGCTCTACGAGCCTGGTGAAATACTTATTCGCGAGGCTGCCATTGCATCTCAGTTCTTTGTCCTGATCAAGGGTCGTCTGGAAGTAATAAAAGCGATTGAAGGAAATACAGTTGAAGTCCTGAATGTGATTGACCAGGCCGGTGAACTTTTCGGCGAGATGGCTTTGGTTGAGGACATACTACGTAGTGCCAGTATCGTTGCCCGCGAGGAAAGTGAAGTTCTGGTGGTTCAGAAGGAAGGTTTTCTGGAACTGGTAAACCACTTTCCCCAATTTACCCTGGAAGTTGCCAAAAGTATCTCCACCTATCTGCGTCGTACTGATAGTACCCTGATCGGGGCTCTTGAATTAAAGAATCGAAAACTGTTGGAGACGATCCAGGAATTGCATGAAACCCAGGAAGCTCTGGTAGAAAATGAACGCCTATCGATCATAGGGCGGATGGCTTCCACCATTCTGCATGATTTGAAAAACCCCATGACCACCATCGCCGGGTTTGCCCAGTTGATCGGGTTAAAAGAGCTACCCTACCCGGAAGTGGTCAAGTACACCAATATCATTGCCCAACAGGTAAAGCAGTTTAATACCCTGGCTCAGGAACTATTGGCTTTTGCCCGGGGAAATACCTCACTTCAGCTGCACACCCTGGATTTCCCCAGTTGCATACATGAAGCCCTGGCAGGAATCCACTTTAATCTATCTCAGCAAAAGATGAGCCTTGTCACAGACATTCAGGGGCAGGCCAAGATCAGTATCGATCCCAATCGATTTTACCGAGTCTATGAGAATCTGGCGAATAATGCCATTGAGGCCATGGATGAGGGTGGTGTTCTGAACATCAGCACCTTAGTTGAAAAGAATCATTTGCTGATGAAAATCTCAGATACGGGACATGGTATGGAACCCGCCATCATGGATAAAATCTTTGATGAATTTTTCACCTATGAAAAGCATGGCGGAACCGGTTTGGGGCTGGCTATTGTTAGGAATATTGTGACGGATCATCAAGGTAAAATTAGCGTGATCAGCACCGTTGGCAAAGGAACAACCTTCACCATCAAGCTGCCCCTGGTGCAGGATTGAAATTCTACTCAGGCTGCGGTCGGGTAAAGACCCAGTTTGACGGGCTGGAATCAGCCTTCGAATATTTATAATCTGCTAGATCAAACGCTTTAATATCCTCAGGTTCGGTTAGCTGGTTTTGGATGATATGGTCAGCCAGCATCCCGCGGGCCCATTTTGCAAAAATGGCAATTACTCTGGCTTTACCCTGGTCTACTTCCTTGAAAACGATGGTGATAACGGGTGCTTTAACCTTATTGAAATCAATAACTCTGGCATACTCCATTGAGGCCAAATTGATCAAAGCCGGGTTGGGGGCTGCTTTTAGATCCCGATTCAGTGCCTGTGTGATCCGGTTCCCCCAGAACTGATAGAGATCTTTTCCGCGGGCATTTTCCAGTTGGGTTTTCATCTCCAGCCGATAAGCCTGGATCAGGTCCAGGGGTCTTAAATATCCGTAGAGCCCAGAGAGAATACGCAGGTTTCCCTGAGCAAACGCCAGAGTTTCAGCAGCATAAGTGCGCATGCGCATGTGCCGGTAAACATCTCCCGTAAATGCAAAAAGGGCCTGCTTTGAGTTTTCAAGATCGAAGGGTGGCTTAAAGGCTTGATAACGTGCTACATTCAGCTCGGCAAGTCGCTCACTAATTGACATGAGTTCCTGCAACTCGGTTTGATCATAGCGTTTTAGAAGTTTGACCAGTTGTTTGCTCTGATTGAGCAGTCTGGGAATGCTGTAAGATTCCGTCGGCGCCAGTTCAGTAAAGTTGACACTTTTGGCAGGGGAGAGTATGGTGATCATTATTTATCCAGTTATTATCTATGTTGAATACCGTTATAAGTTATAGAAACTCCTGACCAGTTCAACTGCCAGCGGTGCTGAGGGAGCATAAGCATCTGCTCCTATGGACTGGGAAAACTGCTGACTCACAGAGGCTCCCCCAATCATGATCCGGGTATTATTAAGCTGACCAGAGCTTCGAAATAATTGCACCACTTCGCGCATATTGTTCATGGTTGATGACAATAAAGCTGAAAGACAGACAACAGCAGCCTGGTGCTCAGCAGTGGCATCCAGGAAGTGTTGAGCTGGAACATTGACCCCCAGATCGATCACTTCAAAACCGGCCCCTACCAACATGATGCGCACCAGGTTCTTGCCAATATCGTGCATGTCACCTTTTACAGTGCCAATGATAATAGTTTTCCTGCTAGAGCTGTCTGCATTTTGGATGAGAATGGGTTTCAGGATATCAATGGCTGTCTGCATGGCTTGAGCAGACATAAGGATCTGGGGCAGGAACATCTCATTGCGTTTAAACCGTTCACCGACCACTTCCATGCCGGGCAGGAGCTGATCATCAAGGATTTGTTGTGCGGTGTGTCTCTGCTCCAGCAGGTGCTTAACAATTTTGGTGATTGACCCCACATTCCCCTGGATCACGGCCTGTTGGATGCTCTGATTTGTCTTGATCATTTATAGTAATTCCTCGTGGGCAACAGCATACATGGCTTTTACATTCTCAGGTTTACAATAGGAAGCGACAACATTGCTGGTGCTCAAAATAAAACCACCACCCGTTCTGGCCTCCCGGATCAAATTACGGGTTGTTCCCTGCACCTCCTCCACGCTTCCATTGGCCAACAGGTCTACATCCATATTACCCATGAATACCAGGTCGTTTCCATATTCCCGCTTCAGGCTGGGGATATCCATATTGGCGTTAGGGTCACATGATTGGAGGACATCAATACCGCAATTGATCAGGTCAGGGATCAGGGAACGGAGATCACCATCTGAGTGAAAGAAGACCGGCAGACCGGTTTTTTTGATCGCTGTGATCATATTTTTCAGCAGCGGGAAATAGTCCTGACGCAAGTAGACCGGATCCACAAAAGGTCCGGTGTTGAAAGCCAGATCATCTGCGATCAGGACGGCATCGACACCCGCTTTTGCGCTCATCAAGGCCAGCTCCAAATTGGTCTGGATCAGTTTTTCATAGTAACCCTGCATGACGTCCGGGGCCTGAATGGTCCACATCATAAAGCGCTCAAATCCAAGCAGCTCATAACCAAGATCAAATCCAGCATTCAGGGTGGCCATCACAAAGAGATCTGTTTCCATTTTCCAGCGTTTCAGCAGGGAGTTATCAAAGTTATGGACCAGGGGTGCTTGCCATTGATCAAGGGTTACAGGTGTGTCGGCGATCGGTTCTACCAGTTGAACCGTAGCATCGGGCGGCTGGGTGTAGGTGGCACCCCAGAAATCGCGAAATAGTGGCGTTCCCCAATCGTCATGCGTACCCAGAAGCTCATTCGCTGGTCCGGTTACCCGGGCACCAACGATATCCGCTCCCAGCTTTTGCCGGATCCTCAGATGGTTTTGAAAACTGGCATCTCCACCGGTTTCATAAGTATTGCCCAGGATCGCCTGGACAATGCTATCGGTATAACCCCCGCCGATCTCACCGATGGGAACTCGGGAAGTTTCCTGCCGAGACAGGGCGGCCAAAACACGTTCTCTACCAGTCATGGAAGCAAACTAATCAGTGTCTGTCTTTAAAATCATTAAATCTCTATAAATTCTTTACCATCAAGCGATTCTGCCCATTGAATTCTGTGTTCCTGATTAAGATGGTACCGGTGTCCTCAAAAAACGAAATTTCAGCATCCTGCTGAGCACTAGGCTGATCTAAGCACGTGATAAAAATAGACTCACCGACTAGCTTAAGCCACGAAAACCAACAACCAGGCTAACTCGAAATGGAACCATCAATACAGGAGTTTTCAGCTTATGCGGAACCGTATAAATCCTCCTGATAAAATGACAATTACTGGTAAAGTGTTAGTTTCAGAGGGATTAGGGAGATTTAAAAATATTGCTTATGCGCCAAAAACGCCGCCTATCCAAAATCAGGCGGAACCGTATATATATTGTTATAGAGAAAATCAAGCTTGATAGTAAATAAAAGGTTATGTTGTGAGTATAAGTGAGCATTAGCAGAGTATGCTGAAACAATCTAAACTATCGAATTATTATTCGGGTACCCACATGACAATTATCGTTCGTCTTATTCTCATTTGCTCTTTATCTGGATATTCACAACATTTTGACAGAATACCGAATATTAGTAGGCAGATTGTGCATTTTGAAGATAATGCATATGAAATATTTGCTTCGGATTTAATATTTGGCTCTCCAGATAAGTCAGGGTTGCAGCAACCAATATATAGAATTGAGTCATTTCAAGATTATTCGAATCGAGTAGTTGATATCGAATCAGGATTTGTGTTGAATTCCTATCGGTCTGATGGATTTATTCTCTATTCAAGATTTGCGAAATATTGGGCATCAAATCATCCTGAGACCCCTGAATACAGCATCATTTCGGGTGTTGGTAAAGAGGGACCAATAGATTTTCACAAATCTGATATTTTAGTTGAAGGTGAATTATTCTTCATAAGTGAAATGGGAGAACAGTATCTCACCATCTATTCTAGTCAAACACTTAACTGTTTTTCACTCTCCGGGCAGCTATTGTGGTCTTTCAGGTATTCTTATGGTGACATTAGCTCTGATGAAATGTTTCTAAGTTCTGATGAATCGATACTTGTTATCAACAATCCAGGGAAAAGAGTGATAGCAATTGATATGAACACTGGAAGGAAGAAATGGCAACGAGATGGGCGATATAGTGCAACGTCCGTTCCTTTTCAATTGAGTCCACTAACGGTTCTCTTTGACCAGCTATTTGAAAGTGCATTAATTTTGGATCGGAATGGTCAACAACTATTTGACTTAAATAAATGGCAGAATATCCAGAGGGAATTTTTCATAAATGATAAACAGCTAGTGACTGATAACTTAGTTATTCCAAATCTGCGTTATGAAGAGAATAGAGTAATTCTGCCAAAAAGATTAGCATCAAATCGATCATTCAAACCTGTAACACCAACAAGATGGTCAACAAAAGGAAAATATTCCGCCAGTGTCTTTGCATATTTAAAAAATGTTGAGCCACCGGACTCAGTTGCCTTAGAGGAGTACAGGATAGATATTGTTTCAGCTGATGGAAAATCTATGGGGTTTTTCTATCCACGAATAAGATCAAAATTGGATCACTCAAAAATCAACGTCCAGGTATCCGATGATGGAACAAAGATTCTGTTTATCGGGAAGCAGGAAAATGGTGTTCAGTTTATTTGTAGAGAATACGAGATTTCGCTCTAACACCTTTTAAAAGTTATAAGTCAATAGTTAAAAAGAGTCTTACTCAATAAGAATCATTGATCCGTTTTTCTCAATTTTAGAACAACTACTAAACCCCGTCAGCAAGTCGGAGGATAAAACTGTGGATCAAGTATAACCGACATTTGCCTGGGCGTCAGTTTTTCAAAGGGCTTAATGCTCGACTGATCGGGCATTACAACTACTATGGAATAGTTGGTAAATATGGAGCTATTGTTTTGGGCTATTGAAGGTTCTTTCAAATGGCTTAATCGTAGAGGTGGCCAGAAAAATAGTTTCAATTGGGACAAGTTTATTCGTATTCTCGACTATGTTAGAGTTACGCGTCCACGGATCACTGAAGCTTGGCGTAGCAATACCGTTGCTTACCAGAATTGACTTGCGCGAAAGCGAGTACGACTGAGCCGTGAGGAACCGGATCAGGGAAAACTGCACGTCCGGGACTGTGCAGGGGGCGCTGGGTAACCAGCGTTCCTACCGCGAGATACGCATAAATAATATAATTATAATTAACAGTAGCTGTGCATTAAAATATTGGATATTGTAACAATGGATATTACATTCGCTGATAAGAAATTAAAAAAATATGCAAATGATAATAAGGCGGCGATCAAAAAACTAGGCAACAAACGTGCTGGAATTTTCCAAACTAGATTAGAAGATATGGCCGATACGGATAGTTTTGCTGATTTGGAACATTTGCCGGGTCGTTTTCATCAATTGAAAGAGGATAGAGCAGATCAATGGGCATGCGATTTAGACCATCCCAAGCGACTATTATTTAAGCCTGGCGAGGATCCAATTCCAAAAAACAAAGATGGACGACAATTGCTTGCTGAAATTAAAACCGTAGAGATATTAGAAATAAACAATTACCACAAAAAGGGATAAACGATGGCCACTTTAAACGAATATTATCCTGAAGAAGTTCTCCACCCGGGTCACACTTTAAATGAAAAATTAAGTGAGCTTGGAATGAGTAAAAAAGAATTTGCCTTGAGAACCGGTAAGCCTGAGAAGACGATTATAGCAGTTCTTCAAGGTTCGAGTTCAATAACGCCAGAGATGGCAATATTATTTGAAAATGTGACAAAAATCCCAGCGCACTTTTGGATTAATAAACAATCTCGGTACAATGAATTCAAGGCAAGAAAGCAGAGAAAACTTGCTGTAGTGGAAGCAGAATCATGGGCAAGAAAGTTTCCCTACCCAGAGATGGCAAAACATGGTTGGGTACCTCAGACAAGGAAAATTGAAGAGAAAACAATATACTTATTTGAATATTTTGCCATTTCAACGCACCAAGCATGGGATAGCCTATATATTGAACGGCAACTTAAAGTCGCTGCATATGCTTCTCTAAAGCATACTCTGGAACCTCAAGCAATCTCTGCTTGGCTCCGTCAAGGTGAGTTACAAGCCCAGGGTTGTTCTTGTCCAGTGTTTGACAAAAAGAAACTTAGATTGATTATCGAACCTCTGAAATCAATAATGGCAACCCACTCTACAGATTTTTTCAAGAAAATTCAAAAGCTCTGTTTGGAGTGTGGTGTAAAGGTTTTCTTTACCCCTAAGTTACCAAAGGTCCCGATAAATGGGTCTACCCGTTGGATTAAAGATACGCCAGTAATTCAAATGACTGCACGGTACAGGCAAAACGACCGTTTTTGGTTTACATTTTTTCATGAGGTTGGTCATATACTTCTTCACGGGAAGAAATATATTTCATTAGAAGGGATTGATTTCTCTGAATCAGACCCTCTCAAAGAACAAGAAGCTCATGCGTTTGCTGAAGAGGTTACATTCTCCCAAAAAGCAGAAAAAGAAATGTTATCAAACAAGCATATTGATGAAAACCTTATCCTCGAATATGCACAAAGGTATAACACGCATCCTGCACTAATAATTGGAAGGCTACAGCACAAACGTTTAATTCCTTATTCAGTCGGACATCAATTTATTGAACCAATCGACCTATCAGGTAATTGACCTCCCCAGTTTCTGGCAGTGTATAACAATATTAGGATAGACATGACCCCAAGACGAGTCTGAGCATCAAAAAAGCAGGGTTGGGGTCATGTCTATCCTGCTGTTCGATAAGGCGCGGTGGCTATCAGGGGCTTGGTTGTGGGGCTGAGGTTTATAAAGTGGGTTTTTTTAGATTTCAAGCAGCTTTAATCCACCGGTTTAGCTGCTAAACTGCTCAGTTCAATTATACGTTGGTACCAATACTGAGTGGTTTTTGTCTCTTTTGTCATAATGCGTCTCTTTGGATTGTGTTTTTCCGGCACCATGCGGGAAATGGAAACGTATATTATTGGATCATGGTCGTCAATCGAAACCGCAGAATTGCTTTTCCGCTGCGGAGCGGCTTACTTGAACAGACACTTCCACCTGACTTGAACGGTGATTGTTCTATGAATATGAATAGAAACGACACAAATTTAATAATTTACGGCCACGTAGGTTAAGCAGAGGGG
Organism: Fidelibacterota bacterium; assembly: GCA_024278595.1. Lineage (GTDB taxonomy): Bacteria > Fidelibacterota > UBA8477 > UBA8477 > JABMPR01 > JABMPR01. The sequence continues at coordinate 53,471 of JAJRSW010000068.1, forward strand.
TATTAGCCTGAATAATTCATAGCCACTAAGTCACGAAGGCACAAAGTTCTAAAATATATATGCTTATCAAAATTTATCACTCACAGATGCAAATAATTCTGTTTATAATGACCTTGTTCATAACTTTAATAATATTCGTGGTTTAGGGTCTTTGTGGCAATAACTCATGAATAATGCAGGTTAGGTAAACATTAAATATTCTATTGGAATACACAGTGTTCTTTTGTATTCTTATGTTGTACTTGTGAAGAATCTAATATATGAGGTGAATTATGTCTAAAACTGTAACTCTTCGATTAAAAGAAGACACATATTTAAAATTTCAGAAACTAGCAAAACAGGACAATCGACCACTATCAAATTTATTGAAACTGCAGCACTTAGATTCATCGATGATTCAGAATATATCGATAGTTTTGAAATGAGTGAAATTCAGCAAAATGAAGAATTAAATGCCAGCATCAATCGTGGTCAGAATGATGCCAAATCTGAAAGAGGTCGTTTTGTCTGAGTTTCGAATTTATGAAACAGATGAATTTATTAAAAAACTTAGTAAAATGTCACCCACCGATGCATCACGCATGCAGAGAAAATTGAAGTCATACGTGTATCCACAATTAAAACAAGATCCTTTCTGGGGTGCAAATATCAAAAAGTTGAGAGACTACAAACCAAGTACCTGGAGATATAGATTTAATAAGTTCAGGCTCTTTTATACTGTGGATATTGACGAGCGTATTGTTTTTATCTTGACCATCGATTTTAGAAAGAATGCATATAGATAGCTGGTTAAAACTGTTGCCCAACACCTTTTAAAAGTTATAAGTCAATAGTTGACGCCCCCGCAGAAAGTCCCTCTCGCAGAGCGTTGCATTGAGTCCTTCGACTGAGCTCAGGAACCGCCCTTCGACTGAGCTCAGGAACCGCCCTTCGAAATGACGCAAAATGGTGTTATTTATTGCTTTACGTGTATTCGTTGTAAGCAGTTGTATTTAAAGGTTATAGGGCATATTATGTGATTTTCTAAATACTTTTTGCGAGCTCATCAATAGTTAAAAAGAGTCCTGCTCAATAAAAATCGTTGATCCGTTTTTTCTCAATTTCAGAACAACTACTGAAGCTTGGCGTAGCAATACCGTTGCTTACCAGAATTGACTTGCGCGAAAGCGAGTACAACTGAGCCGTGAGGAACCGGATCAGGGAAAACTGCATGTCCGGGACTGTGCGGGGGGCGCTGGGTAACCAGCGTTCCTACCGCGCGAGCCACACTTTACTTCTTGCCGAATCAAATACTTGCCAATCCCTATGAATAGAAGTACATTCAGGCATACAGTAGGAGGTAACAATGAATACAATTCCACCCATCATTCCAATCAGCGATCTACGTCAAGATGCAGCGGCAGTCCTGAAAAGTATTAAGAATTCAGATCAACCCGTGGTTATTACGCAGAGAGGACGTGCAGCTGCAATTATGTTAAGCGTTGAATCGTACGAGCAGAGTTTGCACGAAAAAGAGCTTCTCATGTTACTCGCAAAGGGCGAAAAGGAAATTGAGGTTGGCGAAGGATATGACCTGGAAACTATTCTCGCGGATGCAGATTCTATTCTATCGGCAAAATAATGAAGATAAAGTTCACACCTTCAGCTAGAAGTATGTTTCTTGATGCGGTTCTTCACATAAAAAAGGAGAATCCTCAAGCAGCTACACGATTTAGGTCGAAAACAGACAGTGGACTAGTTCGATTAATTGAATTTCCTGAATCAGGTAAACGAGTTCAAGAATTTCCAGCTCTCGCATTTCGTGAAATATTGATTTCGCCTTTTCGCTTTTTTTATAAACCAAAAGCTGAAACAATTTGGATTATTGCTGTGTGGCACAGCGCACAACTTCCTAAGAGATCAACAAAATAATTGGCTGACTTAGTGTCAAGGACATTCAGGAAAAACGGATCATGTGATATGTCACATTGGAATACTAGAGTTATCAGGAAGTATGATCAGAAAACGGATACAACTATTTTTGAAATGCATGAAGTCCATTACGATGATAATAATCGAATCATAGCTTGGACTGAATCTTCTGTTGGACCCTTTGGTGAGACATTAGCGGAATTGAAAGAGGATATTAAACATTTTCTAGAAGCAGTTCAAAAACCGATACTTCAGGAGAATTGTCATGAGGCTGGAGAAATCTTGGTTGAGGTAAAGGAATCTGAGCGATAATTTTCTATTTTGCTTGTTCAATTGGAAGAAAAACCAGGTGGCTAACACCTTTAACAGGTTTCTAGTAATAGCTAAAAATAGTCCTACTCAATAAAAATAATTGCTCCGCTTTTTCTCAATTTTGACGCCCCCGCAAAAAGTATTTGGAAAAACACGGAATATACCTATGTGTAATAAATACAGTTATTTATGATAAATACACCTAAACCTATAAATAACAACGCTCTGCGCTCTGCGAGAGGGACTTTCTGTGGAGGCGTCAATATTCGTGTGCGAAGCAGCTCAACTCAGTGTGAGAGGCAGGAAAGAAAGGATTTCAAAATAAATGTGGCTAAAGATATCTATATTGGCACCTATATCGCTCATCGTCCTAATATCGGGAGCAGTCATCTTTGGTGAGTTAAGTTGGAAAAGAAAAACCAATGCGCTGCAGGCCCAAATGCAGACTTCACGAATACCGATCACCACCACAACCTATGACGCAACCGAGATAGAATCTCTACCAGAACCAGTGAAAAGGTACTTTCAGGCAGTGCTCAAAGATGGGCAAAAAATAATCACCTCTGCGCATTTTTCCCATGAGGGAGAATTCCGAATAAATGAATCGGAGGATCGCTGGATTCCCTTCACTTCTATCCAGACCTCAATCACACATCCTGCTGGCTTTGTTTGGGATGCGCGTATGCGTATGGCACCAGGTATAAATGCATTTGTGTATGATGCATACGTTGCTGGGGAAGGGCTATTGCATGCGGAAGCCATGGGCCTTATCACCGTTGCTGATGTGCGTGGTACGTCTGCCGCTGCACAGGGTGAACTCTCTCGCTATTTCGCAGAAGCAGCGTGGTACCCAACAGCACTGTTACCCAGTCAGGGTGTTGAATGGGAAGAGATTGATGATTCAACTGCAAGGGCTAGTTTTACCGATGAAGAAACAACTGTTTTGTTAAAGTTCCATTTTGATTCAGCTAATTTAATATCAGAAGTAAAGGCTGAAGCACGTTATCATGGGGATATAAATGGTATTCCTGAGTATTTACCGTGGGCCGGACGCTTTTGGGATTATGAGTTTCAATCTGGTATGCAGATTCCCCTGCAAGGTGAGGTCTCCTGGCAATTGCCTGAGGGACTATTGCCGTATTGGCGAGGGCGTATCAATGAAATTGACTACGAGTTCACTCAATAATGCGACTTGTTTAACAGTGAAATTTCTGTCTGCCGCTTCGGACTCATCCCGACACTTCGGGTTTCCCTGCGGCGGGATCTACGACAAAAAAGCAGTGACGGGTCATTTCTAGTCTGCTGTTCGATAATACCCTACTCACTTCCCAATTAGCCCTAACTCCGGCATCTTTTCCATTTTCACTTCATCCCGGACAAGCCCAGATACTCTGGGTTTCTGAGGCGGGATGGATCTTGCCGGGATTTGTAAACCAGAAAAGTATTTTGAATTTAATATACTTTAGAGCTAACCTGAATAATTCATAGCCACTAAGTCACGAAGGCACCAAGTTTTAAAAAATAGATGCTTAGCAAAAATTATCACTCACAGATGCCAATAATTCTGTTTAGAATGACCTTGTTAATAACTTTAATAATCTTCGTGGCAATAATTCATGAATAATGCAGGCTAAATATGGTATGACTCATCACCAGGACTACCCATTTCAGACAAATCAATACTACATCAGGAGGCTACTCAGGTACGGAATTTTCGTGTGTGCTAGACTGTGATTTTGAATCATTTATGAAAGTGGCCGCTCGATAAACAGCCAGGCTTATTCAATGTGGTGACTTCTCATTTAATCTTCTTCCTCCCAGTATTCATTATGATTCATTAAATAAAATTGCCTGAAACCTTTCAAGATACTCGGCATTGAAAGGGATATAGAAATTGGAGAGATTTGCATGAAAAGACATATACTACGATTTATCCCACTGCTAATTATTATCCTGCTTATACCTGCTCAGATACAGGCCTCTGATATCAGCGTGGCCAAAGCAGTGAGTAATGCCTTCGCAGATATAGCAGAACGCGTTTCCCCTTCCGTGGTCACCATCACCAGCGAGCACGTTTTTAAACATCCCGCAGCGGAACAGTTCAGAAGCTTTCAGGATATGTTTCCTGACCAGTTCAGACAATTTTTCCCGGAGGGGCAGCGTGAGTTGCGCAGCACTTCGCTGGGATCAGGCATCATTATCAGTCAAGATGGCTATATCATTACCAACAATCATGTGATTGAAAAAGGTGAAAATATAAAAGTACAATTTTCTGATAATACAGAAATGGATGCTGAGATCATCGGAAGTGATCCCAAAACTGATGTGGCTTTGATCAAGGTGGATGCTAAAGATCTTAAGCCCATAAAAATGGGCGACTCTGAAAAAATCCGGGTCGGGGAATGGGTGTTAGCTGTTGGCAGCCCGTTTTCCGGTAGCCTCTCCCAGACTGTAACCCAGGGTATTATCAGCGCTATAGGTCGTTCCGCCGTTGGCTTGGTTGATTATGAAGATTTCATTCAAACCGATGCCGCTATTAATCCGGGAAATTCAGGGGGGCCCCTGGTCAATCTGGATGGCAAGTTGATCGGAATGAATTCGGCCATTGCTTCCCGGAGTGGAGGATCCCAGGGAATTGGATTCGCCATTCCCATCAATCTGATAAATCGCATCATCGAAGATCTGCGCGAAAATGGCCGGGTGACCCGCGCCTGGCTGGGAGTCTGGGTCCAGGAAGTAGACGGGACCATGGCAAAAACTCTGGGGATGAAAAATGCTCGCGGAGCCCTCGTGGGACAGGTTGTGGAAGATAGTCCTGCTGATAAAGCCGGTTTACATGAACTTGATGTCATCCTGGAGTTTGATGGCCATGAGGTTGAGAACAACCGCAGATTGCCCATCATCGTTTCCACCCAGCGCCCGGGAGATAAGAAGAAGATCAAGATATTGCGGGAAGGAAAGTTTAAAACCCTTACTGTAAAATTGGGTGAAATGCCTGAAGAGGCTATTGCTGCCGGTCCCTATGAATTTGATGACTCCGATATTGGTATTACTGTGGAAACCGCCAGTGCTGAGAGACTTAAATACTATGGGTATTCCCGGGGGACAAAGGGAGTTTTGGTGACCTCCGTGGACAACAACAGTGAGGCCTATAAAAAGAATATCCGGGTTGGGCAGCTGATCCAAAAGATGGGTCCGAATGTCCGCAACCTTGACAAAGTAGTTTCGCGGCAGGGCTTTGAAGCAGCGCTCAGCGATTATAGTGCTGATGACCCGATCCTACTATTGATCCGACGTGATGCAAACAGCACCTTCTTTGTGGCCTTGACCATTCCAGAATAACTGAAAAAGATCTCCCGTGTTTTCACGCGGGGTATGTACATCCCAACCAAGAGACTCCAGGAACATCCTGGGGTCTCTTTCTTTAACCCGGAGGCTGAGTACTTCAAGAACCTCAGCAACCATCCACCGAGGCCTTTTGATATTGTAGTATGGACCGGACATTTCGGCCAGGCTCAATGTCCGGAATCACTTAACTTTTACCGCAACAACATTGGCATGCTGAAAAGTCGGCGATTATATTGCGCGGCTTTTACCGGGCTTGAACGGTAGTGAGATTGATTGAAAACATAGTACAGGAACATATAGCACCATGATGAAAGAAGTATCCAGCAAAGTAGATTTTATCGCCCTGGAGCACGACATGCTCGATTTCTGGAAACAGGCCGATATTTTTAACAAACTCAGAGCTCAAAACGCTGGCAACGAACCTTGGTCTTTTCTCGATGGTCCGATCACTGCCAATAATCCCATGGGTGTCCACCACGCCTGGGGTCGAACCTATAAAGATCTTTTTCAGCGCTTTCATGCCATGCTGGGCAAAGAATTGCGTTACCAGAATGGCTTTGACTGTCAGGGATTATGGGTGGAAGTCGAAGTCGAAAAAGAGTTGGGCTTCAAATCCAAAACTGATATCGAAGCCTACGGCATCGAAGAATTTGTCAATAAATGCAAAGACCGCGTGCGAAAATATTCAGCGGTCCAGACGGAACAGTCCAAGCGCATGGGCTACTGGATGGATTGGGACAATTCCTACTTTACCATGTCTGATGAAAACAATTATACCATTTGGGGCTTTCTGAAAAAATGTTTTGACCGGGACCTGATCTACAAGGGCTATGATGTGATGCCCTGGTGTACTCGCTGTGGCTCAGCGCTCTCCGAACATGAAATTGCTACTGAGGGTTATAAAGAATTGACCCACACATCCATTTATTTAAAATTTCCCCTGAAAGATCGTGAGCAGGAATCACTGCTGGTCTGGACCACCACCCCCTGGACCCTGTCATCCAATGTTATGGCGGCGGTTCATCCGGATCTTGATTATGTGAAGGTCCGGCAGGGCGCTGAAATTTACTATCTGGTTGAGGGTCGCCTCTCCATCCTGCAAGGGGATTATGAGCTGCTGGAGACCCTTAAAGGCCGGGATATGCATGGTTGGGAATATCATGGTCCGTTTGATGAATTACCCATCCAGCAGGATATCCATCATGCCATCATATTCTGGGAAGAGATCTCGGAAAATGATGGTACCGGAATTGTCCATATTGCCCCCGGTTGTGGAAAAGAGGACAACGCCTTAGCCAAGGAAATGGGTTTTCAGGTCATTAAGCCCATTGATGAATTCGGCAATTATCTGGAAGGTTTTGGAGCATGGACCGGGACCAATGTCATGGGCAACGGTGACCAGGTCATTGACGATCTCTCCCAAAAGGGTCTGCGCTATAAACGTGAACCAATTACTCACCGCTATCCCATCTGTTGGCGGCACGGTACCGAATTGGTTTTCCGACCGGTGGATGAATGGTTCATTGCCATGGATGAACTGCGGCCCGAGATCGCCGAAGTCACGAAACAGGTAAACTGGATTCCTTCCTACGGCAAAGAGCGGGAGCTGGACTGGCTCAAAAATATGCATGATTGGATGATCTCCAAAAAACGCTATTGGGGCCTGGCTTTACCTATTTGGACATTTGAGGATGGTTCATTTTTCGTGGTGGGTTCAGAAGCTGAATTGAAAGATTTAGCTGTGGAAGGTTGGTCAGAATTTGAAGATAAGAGCCCCCATAGACCCTGGATTGATCAGGTTAAAATAAAACATCCAAAAACCGGGCTAATTGGCACCCGGGTCCCTGATGTGGGAAACCCCTGGTTGGATGCGGGAATTGTGCCCTACTCTACTATGGATTACCGCAAAGACCCGGAATACTGGGAAAAATGGTTTCCGGCTGATTTTATTGTTGAATCTCTTCCCGGGCAGTTCCGTAACTGGTTCTATGCTATCCTGGCCATGAGTACTGTCATGGAAAACCGTCCACCGATTAAAACCATCATGGGCCATGCTCTGGTAAAAGATGAAAACGGTGATGATATGCACAAATCCGCCGGTAATGCCATCTGGTTTGATGATGCTGCTGAGGAAATGGGTGTGGATGTTATGCGCTGGATGTATGCCGCTCAGGTGCCTGTCAACAATCTGAATTTTGGGTATGGGGTAGCAGATGAGGTTCGGCGCAAGATTCTAACACTCTGGAATACCTACTCCTTTTTTGTAACCTATGCTCGCTTGGATGAGTTTGAGCCACTGTCAGAACTGGATGAAACCACTTTAACTGAGTTGGATAAATGGGTTCTGGCTCGTTTGAACCGTCTGGTGGGGCTGGCTCGTAAGGACTATGATTTATTTCAAACCGATAAGCTCATGCTCAAAATAAACCGTTTTGTTGATGATCTTTCCAACTGGTATGTTCGTCGTTCCCGGCGACGTTTCTGGAAGAGTGAAAATGATACGGATAAATGGGCGGCTTATCATACCCTTTATCAGGCTTTGGTCACCCTGACCAAATTGCTGGCACCGGTTGCTCCGTTTTTTACAGAGGCCATCTACCAGAATCTGGTGGCAGCTTCAGACCCTGAAGCCCCTCAGAGCATCCATCTCTGTCGTTTCCCTGAAGTAGAGGAACAGTGGCTGGATGAGGATCTCCTCCGACGGGTCGATGTGGTGATCAAGGCGGTTGAATTGGGCCGGGCGGCCAGGAATAAGGCCAATCTCAAAGTTCGTCAACCCCTGGCCGGTGTATCGGTATATTTCCCGGATGAAACGGATCGCTCTTATGCTCATGATCTACGGGATCAGATTTTGGAAGAGCTAAATATTAAAACCATGACCGTGGTTGAGACCGCTGATGATCTGGTTCAATACGATATCAAACCAAACCTGGGGTTGCTGGGTCCCAAGTATGGCAAAGATATGGGAACCATTCGGAGCTTGATCGCTACTGCAGATCCTCAAGAACTGTTGCAGAGATCCAAATCAGGTAAAATTATTCACTTGAGCGATGGTTCGGTTGCATTTGAATTACTGCCCACCGAATTATTGGTCACCAGTATTGAACCTGAAGGACAGGCTGTGGTCGAGGAAGCCGGGATAGTGGTTGCCGTTGATACTGAACTAAGCCCTGCTCTTATCAGTGAGGGTCTGGCGCGAGATTTTATCCGGAATGTGCAGAATATGCGCAAGGATGCTGAATTCGATGTCTCCGATCGGATTCATATTTTTATTGATACCGTTGTTGAACTCCAAAACGTGATTCGTGAGCATCAGGAATATATCGCCAATGAAACTCTGGCAGAGGAAATCAATTTTGCACCTAATGCAGCCACTTATCAAGCTGATTTCAAATTAGGCGGGAGCATTTGCAAGGTAGGTATCGAACGTCACTAAATGTCTCATAACCCCCTTAATAGTGCTTGCGAATTTGGACTAAATCCCCTCCTGGGAGGGGCAAGGGGTGGGTTTATCAATGGCAAGTCGAAGATATCTTCCACTTGCTTATTCTGAAAAGTGAATTAGCCTTCACCACATCTGCTATACATCGAAAGGGTTCATAAAATTAAATCAATGTTGAAATATCTGGGGATTTCTGCCATCCTGGTCCTTTTGGATCATGGAACCAAGTACTGGGCGATTGTGGCGTTAAAAGGCAAACCGGCCTGGCCACAAGGCTGGACCCTGTTTCGTTTTGATTATGCCGAGAACTACAATATGGCTTTTAGCATGACTTTTATTCCCATGCCTCTAGTGAATGTTTTGGCAATTGGGGCCATGGGTTTACTGTTCTATCTACTCTGGGAATACAAAGATAAACATATCTTGCCCAGTATCGGTCTGGCTTTCATTCTGGGAGGTGCTTTCGGAAATATTCCAGAGCGCTTGATGCGAGGCTATGTCGTGGACTTTATCAGTGTGGATTGGCCGGATTGGTTGTTTTTTACCCGCTGGCCTACCTTCAATATTGCTGATAGTGCTGTTAATGTTGGCATGGTTCTTTACCTGGGTTATGTCTTTTTTGTAGAGGGTAAAAAGAACAAACCAGTGGTTCTTGAGATAGAGCAATAGATCGACCTGGTTCTATACCAAATATAGATAATCCAAATTCCCTCCCCATCTGGATCCTGCTGAGTCTTCGTCTATGTAATAACCTTGCGGTGGCTCTAAGCCTCCGCAAGGTTACAAGGTTATGTGGTTGGATTATCGCAAGTAAATCATTTTTATCGTTTCATTAAACTCACTGGTTTGCAATACACAGAAATAGACCCCACTACTAACAGAGTTACCCATTTCGTTAGTGCCAGCCCATTTGACACCATAGGTCCCGGCGGGTTGAGTCCCATCTACAATAGTCAAAACTCTACGACCTGTGAGATCATAGATAGTTAGACTTACATCTGCTCGCTCAGGTAATTCATATTGGATTGTTGTACTTGGATTGAATGGATTAGGATAACTTGGTTTAAGGTCAAAAATGACAGGCTTGGGGCTATTATCACTTATGAATGACGGATTGTATGCCGTACACTGCTGAAAATTGAAATCAACACCCCCCGTGATGCCATCTGCACTTACTACAACGATTGAGGCATCTTCGAAATTATCCGTACCACCATTCCATAAGAAGTTGGGATAATTATATCTTCCAGCATAGGATACGCTGATTTTGTATTCTCCAGCCAGTAGATCTACTGAATACGGTCCTGGGGGTGTCTCCAGACTGGTAACATAATCGTACGCACCACTATTGGAAATCGTCAAGTAGACCAATGCTCCATCTTCAATGTCACCTGAAAAGCTAATTGTGCCACTAACGGTTCCAGAATCGATGGGAGTCTCAGCAAAGTCTACATTTTGAATCAGGGTGTCCCCAGAGACGATTGAAATTATCTCAGCTACATTCAGGTTGGTAGTTCCAGGAGAATAGATGGTATTCCACTCAGAATTGTAGGTGCTGACAGAGTACTCACCAGGCCATAAGCCTTGGATTCTATAGTTGCCCTCAGCATCAGTATTTCCACTCTTGCTTGCCAACATGGCCGTTGTCAACCAACTAAGTGGGTTCAAGGGATCAAGTAGCATATGCGCATTACTTCTTATGATCGTGAATCCTTCAGCAAAACTAACATTACCAGATATCTCTCCCCCAATCGTGTCAAGTGTGAAATTAATTTCTGTTGAAGGGGTTCCGTTGATGATCTCAACTAGAGTTGCCGATTCGTAAGAGCCAGAATTTGGATAAACCTCATTACGGTATTCAGGATACGCATAGGGTTGCATAAAGACCAGATAAGCGCCGTCATCCAAATTGGAGATGGAATAACTCCCCGTTGGATCAGTGAGGCCAAACACGAGACCTGTTCCATAATTAGCAGGTGGAAACTCGTTGTTTATAGCAAAAAGCATGGTGGATGCAACCGGTTCACCATTTGGGAAGGAGACCGTTCCACTAATCATTGGTGTAGAAATCAATTCCTCCATGACAATATCAATTCCAGAAGTTATTTGGGACTGGGTAACTGAAATAGAAGTGGCATTATCAATGTTACTGGCACTGCCATACCACTCTCTTCTATAATCTTCTGAATGGATGAATATCTTGTAGTCACCTGTATATAGATTATCGATCTCATAACCAGTTTGTGAGGTCTCTGGAAAGATGGAATATTCCTGAACTTGATCACCTGTATTATCATCATAAATGATCAGTATAATTTCTGAAGTTCCGGTAGCTGAAACTGTGCCTGAAAAACTGCCACCTTCCTCGAGTGTAATGTCACAGTCATGGACAGGGTTAGTTCCGTCAGTCGTGATAAGGGAGGCATTCGGACTCTGATATGCATTCCCGTACCAACGACTGGGTATGTTATCCTCACCCTCATAGATCGCTTTTATCCAATATTCACCAGCAGGCAGACAGCCAACCTGATAGTTCCCATC